>QEUQ01000068.1 GCA_003577105.1 Acidobacteriota bacterium
AACGTGGACTGCATGCCCTAGGAGGGTGATGCCCATGAAAAGGAATGCGAGGAGGAATCCGAGGATAGCCAGCGTTTGCGACGCGTTCTTTGCCTCGGGGGGGCGAAACGCCGGCACGCCATTGGAGATGGCTTCGACGCCAGTAAGTGCGGTTGTACCTGACGCAAAGGCTCGCAGTACCAAGAACAGAGTCAGATCTTGGGCTGCCTCAAAGTGGTGGACCTCAATGACTTCGGGATTTCCGAAAAGAAAGCGAAATCCTCCGTAGAGGATCATGAATCCGATGGCTAAGAGGAAGCCATATGTCGGAAATGCAAAGACGTTTCCTGACTCCTTGAGGCCGCGGAGATTGAGTACCGTGATTACTGTGACGAGGAAGAGCGCAACGATCGTACGGTTGTCTCGTACAAACGGTGAGAAAGCACCGATCGCGGCCACACCTGCCGCAGCGCTTACGGAGACTGTCAAGACGTAGTCCACCATTAACGCGGCCGCGGCAATCAAGCCTGGCCCGGTCCCGAGATTCTCGCGGGAGACGGTGAAGGCACCTCCACCTCCCGGGTACGCGCGTACGGTCTGCCGGTATGAAGTGATGACGACGCCGAGGACGACTAGGACTGCGATGCCGATCGGCACAGAAAGTGATATCGCAGCCGATCCCGCGAGCATCAGTGCAAGCAAGATCTCGTCGGTTGCATATGCCGAAGATGAGAGGGCGTCAGATGAGAAGACGGCGAGCCCGATGCGTTTGCTCAGCCGGTGGTGGAGCTCTGCATGAGATGAAACCGGACGACCAAGCAGGGCGCGCTTGAGAAGGCGCCCCCGCCCTCCGCGCTTGGTTGTCTCTTGCAGTGTGGTCATCGCCCGTCTCTAGCTGTTATATATGGCCTATGCACGCAGTAATTGTGGGGTGTGGCCGGGTCGGCGCTGAACTCGCCGATGCGCTCGGTGAGCGCGGCTACACCGTTTCGATAATTGACAAAGACTTTGCCGCCTTCGAGAGGCTGCCGTCGGGATTTGGCGGCAAGACCTTAGTCGGCCCAGGCTTCGAGCGTTCAATACTCGAGGATGCCGGCATCAAGAATGCCGAGATTTTCATTGCCGTGACCAATGGAGACAACTCGAACATAGTCTCGGCCCGCGTTGCAAAGGAGTACTACAAGGTTCCCAAGGTCGCTGCGAGGATCTATGACCCGCGCAGAGCCGTTATCTATGAACGCCTGGGAATCTCCACCGTCGCCATTGTTGCGTGGACAACAGACCAGATTCTTTCGAAGGTCTTCCCGTCGGCGGAGTCGATCGAGTGGACGCCGGGATCGGGGGAGGTAGTGGTCCTCGGAATCCCAGCGCCGGATTCGATGATAGGGCGCCCCGCCTCGGAGCTCGAGATCGAGAGCAAACTCAGCGTTGTGTCTGTGACCCGCAACGGCTCGACGATGATTCCAAATGCCAAGACCTATCTACAGGAGGGCGACTTCATTCATGTTGCCGCGCTGCGTTCGATGCTCGGTGAGCTAGACGAGATGTTGTTTGGGGGTTCAGCGAAGTGAGAGTGGCCGTTACTGGAGCAGGCAAGGTTGGTCGCTTCATTGCCCGGGATCTGACAAATCGGGGACACGACGTCGTATTGATCGAGCAGAACCACACGGTCATCGAGAAGTACGGCGCGACGATTGACTGCGAGTGGCTCCGTGCCGACGCGTGCGAGCCATCGGACCTAAAGAAGCACGGGCTCGAGAAATGCGACGTGCTGGTTGCAGCCACTGGGGATGACGAGGACAACATCGTGACCTCGCTTCTCGCAAAGCAAGAATTTGGAATCCCGCGCGTTCTTGCCCGGGTCAATCACCCCAACAATCATTGGCTGTTCAACGAGTCTTGGGGCGTCGACGTTGCGGTGAGTCCGCCACAGCTCCTCACTTCTCTGGTTGAAGAGGCAGTGACAACCGGAGACATCGTGAGGATCTTGACTCTCGAGGGTGGGGGCGTTGCGTTGGTGGAGTTCACATTGGACGAGTCATCTCCCGCGGTGGGCAAGGTGATCTCTGAGATCGAGCTGCCAATCGATTGCGCGATCGTTGCCCTCGTGAGAGACAAGCACGTAATCGTGCCGCGCGATGAGACTCCCTTGATGGTGGGTGACGAAGTAATTGCGTTGGCAAGCCCGGACCAAGAGGGCGAATTGGAGTCTGCGCTGTCGGGCCGCGCCGGTGGCAGCGACGGTGAAGCCGGTTAGTCAGTGGGCGGGGACTGACGGGATCAGGTCATAGGCCGGATTGAGCACCTCGAGCTTGCGTTCGTTCCGATAGATCGTTCCTTCAAGGATCAACCGTGACCCGAGTTGTATTCCTTTTATCTGGGTTCGACCGAGCCACTTCGCCGTGACCTCTCCGGTGCCATCAGTGATTCGAATCGCCAGAGTCGTAGTGTTCTCAGAAGGGATCACCTTGATCGACTGGACTACGCCGCCCACGCGGGCGACGCTTCTGGGAGCGACATCGGCGGCGGTGGTGACATTCTCAAGCTCGCAGCACCATTCGCGATTGGCCTTGGCCTCGATCTCGGTCAGGTCTTCGTCCAGTCGTTCTTTGAGTTTCTGAATCAGTCCCATAACCAATAGGTTTACGCCACTGACCGGAAAACTCCAAAATGAGCCGACAAGAAGAAAGGCATCCGGATGCACATCACTCCTGAAGGCAAGAAACTCGTAACGCTCATTCCAGGCGACGGAATCGGCGTAGAGGTCAGTGACGCCACGCGAACGATAATCGAGGCAACCGGCGCCCCAATCGAGTTCGAGGTTCACCTCGCCGGCGCAGAAGTCTTCAAGCAGGGCCTGCCTTCGGGCGTTCCGGCCGACACCATCGAATCAATTCAGAGGACTCGCGTCGCCCTCAAAGGACCGCTGGAGACTCCCGTTGGCTTTGGCGAGAAGAGCGCCAATGTCACGCTTCGCAAACTCTTTGAGACCTACGGCAACATCAGGCCGGCTCGTGAGTTCCCGGGAGTGCCCACTCCCTACAGCGGGCGGGGCGTCGATCTCGTAATCGTCAGGGAAAACGTAGAGGACCTCTATGCGGGCATTGAGTACATGCAGACGCCCGGCGTTGCAGAGTGCCTCAAGCTCATCTCTCGCAAGGGCAGCGAGAAGATTGTGCGTCTCGCATTCGAATTCGCTAGGTCCGAGGGGCGCAAGAGCGTGGCGTGTGCGACGAAGTCCAACATCATGAAGATGACCGAGGGGATGCTCAAGCGTGCGTTCGAGGACATCGCCCCCGAGTACCCCGACATCGAGTCGTGGCATGTGATCGTTGACAACTGCGCGCATCAGTTGGTCAAGCTCCCTGAGCAGTTCGACGTCATCGTCACGACAAACATGAACGGCGACATCTTGAGCGATCTCAGTTCAGCCCTCATCGGCGGGCTCGGGTTTGCGCCTTCGGCCAACATTGGAAATGACGTAGCGATCTTCGAGGCAGTTCACGGATCGGCACCGAAGTACGCGGGCAAGAACGTGATCAACCCGACCGCACTGCTCCTCTCAGGGGTCATGATGCTTCGTCATCTACAGGAGTTCGAGGCCGCCTCGACCATCGAGAACGCTCTCCTTGTCACCCTGGAGTCTGGGGTTGCGTGCCGCGACGTCAAGGGTGATGACGGGGGAGCCGCTTCGACCACCGAGTTCACCGAGACGATCATCTCGAATTTCGGAAAGGTCTCAGACAAGTGGGCCGCACGTGAATACAAGCCACTCGTCTTGCCGCAGGTCTCTTCCGCGCCAGATTTCGTCAAGGCCACCGATCGCAAGGTCGTCGGCATCGATGTCTTTGTTGAGAGTGACTTGAGTGCCGAGGAGCTTGGCATATCGGTTGAGGAGCTTTCGGCTGCTTCGCAGCTGACGCTCAAGATGATCGACAACCGAGGCACCAAGGTCTATCCCGTGACCGGAGGTGCTGTCACCGATTGCACCGATGCCTATCGATGCAGATTCATTGGTGATGCCGTTGGTGACAGCGACATATTCGATCTCGTCGCCGCCATCGCCCAGCGACACGCTTGGGTACATCTCGAGAAGCTCCAGGAATTCGATGGTGCGGCAACGTTTACCAAGGCGCAAGGCGAAGACTGATGGCGGACCTCGCCGATTCAAATTCCCCTCTGGTATCGATCCTCATGGGGTCAAAGTCCGACTGGCCGGTCATGTCTAAAGCCGGTGAAGTCCTCGATCAACTTGGTATTCCTTTTGAGGCCAAAGCGATTTCTGCGCATCGAGCGTCGGACTTCCTCTTTGAATACTTGGTCGACGCTGAGGCACGCGGGGTCAAAGTAATCATTGCCGGTGCGGGTGGCGCAGCTCATCTGCCCGGCGTAGTCGCGGGCCGGACCTCACTGCCGGTACTTGGTGTGCCAATCGAAACTCAGGCACTCGGGGGCCTCGACTCGCTTCTGTCAATTGTTCAGATGCCGGCGGGCGTACCGGTAGCAACTTTTGCAATAGGTAAGGCCGGTGCTGCCAACGCTGGACACTTCGCTGCCCGGTTGCTCGGGCTAGGGGATTCGCCAACGCGTGCTGCCGTAGACAAGTTCCGCGCGGAATTACTCGATGCCGCCAGGAACAACCCCAACCCCCGCAGCTAATTCCCTCTATGGGCAAACCAGGGCCCCGCTCTAACCGACTTGAGTGCTCCGCCCTAGCCCCCAAGCACCTGAGATGCTCGATACCGGTTCACCGCTGAGAGCGGCTGCGGCTTGGACGGCTGCACCGAGAGCCACGTGCTCCTCGCCTTCAGCTACGTGAACTGGCCGCCCTGCCAGTTGAGCGAAAATCTTCTGGTACGCAGGCGATCGTGATCCACCCCCGGTAAGGATGATGCGCTCGGCCGGGGTGCCCATTGCGCTGTCGAGTGCAGCAAGTGCGTTGAGCAACCCATTGACAACGCCCTCGAAGGCCGCCCGCGCAAATTGCTCGGCCGTCGTGTCGGTGCGAATCCCCGCAAGAGTGCCGGTGGCATGGGGAAGGTTCGGAGTCCGCTCGCCATCGAGATATGGCGTCAGCGTGACTCCCTTGGCGCCCTGCTCAGTTGCGACGGCCATGCGCCCCAGCCACTCGGGCTCGACACCCAAGATCCGGGCAAACGTATCAGTGACTTTGGTCGCGTTTAGTGTGCATACCAGCGGGAGGTAGGCTCCCGTCGCGTCGGCAAAACCCGCGACGAGACCGGTTTCGTCGCCCACGGGCTCACTCGAAATCGAATATGCCGTTCCAGAAGTTCCAATCGAAATCGCGGCCTCACCTGACTTCAGTCCCAGCCCGAGCGCTCCGGCCATGTTGTCGCCGGTCCCGGCCGCGACGATCGCCCCAGGCGCAATCCCAAGTTCTTCTGCCGCCTTGGCCGTGATCTCGCCGGCAACCTCGCCTGGGCCCAGAACCCGCGGCAGCCGGTCCAGCCATTCGCAGGACTCGTCAATATGGGCGAGGAGCTCCGGTGCCCATCGATTGGTGAAAGGCGACCAGTAGCCGGTGCCGGAGGCATCTCCCCGGTCGGTCACGAACTCACCTGTCATTTGGAGCGTTAGCCAGTCATGAGGAAGAGCGATCCTTGCCAGGCGGGCATATGCCTCAGGCTCATTCTCCTTGAGCCAGGCAAGCTTCGTGATGGTCAGTGATGCAACTGGAGTACTACCGCACGCCTTCACCCATCCCTCAGTCCCAAGCAACTCATGGAGCCTTTCGGCCTGAGGCCCTGATTCAGTGTCATTCCAAAGCTTGGCGGGCCTGATTACTTCGCAGCGTGAATCAAGGGCGACCATGCCGTGCTGTTGGGCCCCAACCGAGATCGCCGCGACCTCGCGCCGGCCAAGCTGAGAAATCGCGCCGGCCAGCGCCCGCCACCATGCCTCAGGATCCTGTTCGCTCCTCGGGGGTGTTGTAATTGGATGCGCGGACTTCGCGGATTCAACAAGTTCACCGGTGTCGAGATCGCGAACTTCGATCTTGGATGACTGAGTCGATGAGTCAATCCCCATGACGAGGGGCATCAGTCGCGCCCCTTTGCGAGCCAGGCGTCGAGTGCCTCGCGCGTATTTCTGAATGCGAGATTGGCCGGAATCTCATCCGGTGAGAACCAGCCAATTGCGATCACATCGGAGGCCGGGGCCTCCTCGCCTCCCTTGACTCCGGCTTCGTAACAGATGTTGAGGGTGTCCGTGCCTCCGTCGCCGTAAGTGTCGAGAAAGATTCCGAGCATGCCTGTGATCTCTACTTCCAGCCCCGTCTCTTCCCGCATCTCTCGCACAAGAGCCTCTTCGGGGTGCTCACCGACTTCGATGTAGCCACCGGGCAGATCCCAGTCGCCCTTGTGGGGTTCTATGCCTCTGAGTGTGAGCATCAGTCGCCCGTTACGCACTATCACGGCGCACGAGGTGGGCGCCGGGTTGTCGTATAGCACCAACTCGCAGCCACTGCAGTTAAGCCGGTCCTGCTCCTCGCCCGCGATCGGACCAAATGCGAGATCCGTCTTGCACCTGGGGCAATGAGTCCATCCTCTGTGGTCAGTCACTGGCCGACAACTTCATCGATGATGTTGCCCTTTATGTCAACGGCGCGCATTCGCCACGACCCATCCTTGCGGGTTTCGACGCTAATGAATTGATGCATGGTTGCCGCTCTCGCCGCACCACAATTTGCCTTGAGAGGAGTGATATCGCGACCGCCTCCCCCGGTCACTATCCAATGTACCGAGTCGCGGTGGAAGCGCTGATAGTTGTGGTCATGCCCCGAAAAGACAATGTCAACATCACCGGCCTCAATCACAGGAACCCACTTCTCGATCACCTTTTTCGTGTCGCCGTGCTTGCCACATGAATACGCCGGGTGGTGATAGATGACGATCTTTGTCTTGGATTTGGAATCCAGCGCCGACGCCAGCCATTGCGCCTGGGCCCCATCAACTTTGTTCGAGTCCAAGAAGAAGACCTCGGTTTCGCCTAGTGGCATCTTCGATGGGGGAGGAGGCATCTTCATGTGCTGGAGCATCGCTGTCTTGTTTGGCTCGTCGTGATTTCCGATAGCGATATACATGGGGGCTCCGAGTGGCGAATATGGCCGATCCAACTGTGCCTCGTACTTGGAGGGCTCTCCTCGGTTGTAAACGTTGTCGCCGGCAGTGAGAATCGCATCGACTCGGTATCCGGCCTTCTTCCAGGCAAGCATCGCGTCGGCAACGCGCTGCTGGGCTTCTCCACCCCCGAAGTCGGCGATTACGAGAAAGCCCGAGATCGCGTCGGTCATCGGCCCTGGTTGCGCAACTTCCGGCGGGGAAGGCGAGATGTCAGGCGCGGCACTCTCGCTCGACGTTTGGCAACCTACCAGGATGGCCGCGAAGACGACTAGTGCCATTTGCCACCCGGCCCTGGCGCGGGGACGTTTCACGCGCCTTGAGCGAGCACGTCGCCGGCGATCTCTTTCAGCCCTGTTGTGTACTTCATGTTGAAGTAGTCAAAGACGTTCTGGATCTCAGCGAAGAAATCCAGATCCGGCGCCATCGTGACGGTCGCGGCATTGAGATAGATCAGGTTCTTCACGAACATGATCAAGTCCTTCGGGATATGCATACCGTTGCGGGCAAAGATCTCAATCGAATTCGTCAGCACCTCTGCCACCTGCTCGATACTGAGCTCGTCAGGCGGCGGTTCATCGCCCGGCTCCTCTAGCTCCTTGACGATCGCGGCTTTATCGACGCCTTCGGGAAAGGCTCCAAACGCCTCAAATGCGTCGATCAGCTCTTCTGGGTTCTCAGCGACGATCGAAACCAGGAACCTCACCAGAGCGTCGCGCCTTGCGATCGTGAAGCGAGCGACGATGCCGAAGTCCATGAGGCCGAAGCGCGCATCCGGAAGGATGAAGACATTCCCGGCGTGGAGGTCGCCGTGAAAGATTCCTGCCACGGCGGCACCCTCGACGACGAGCCTCATCGAAGTCCGGACCAACTCCTTGGTGTTGATGCCCGCATCGCGCATCCCTTCGACATCTGCGAACTTGAAGCCCTCGAGGCGCTCCATGACCAGCACGCGTTTGGCGATCAGGCCCGGTTCGGGATGCGGGATATAGACCTCGGGGACCTCGAGAAATTCAAGGCTGAGCGCTGACTCGCACATGCTGTCAGCCTCAAGTCGGAAGTCCAGCTCCTCGCAAACCATCTCTGCGAACAGGGTCACGATGCCGTGGAGATTCGCCTGCTTCAGCTTGGGGAAGAGCTTGTTGCCGATGATGATTAGATGCGCGAGGACGCTAATGTCGTCTTCGAGATTTTGTTCGATTTCAGGGCGTTGAACTTTGACGACAATTTCTCGGCCGTCATCAAGGGTCGCAGCGTGAACTTGAGCGATCGAGGCGGCAGCGAGGGGCGCCGGGTCAAAGGCCGCAAAGATCTCGCTTGGTACACCAAGCTCTTCAGAGACGATCGCCTCAATTTTCGAGGTTGGCACGGCAGGGACTTCGTCGCGGCACTTGCCGAATTCATCTACCACCGCCCGAGGGACGATTCCCGCCATGCATGCGATTAGCTGTCCGAATTTCACGAAGGTCGGGCCGAGCCGCTCGAACGAAAGGCGAATCCTGCGGGCGTAAAGGGCTGGGAGGAGCCGCCGCGCGGACTCTGCATAGCCGGCTCGCGCCTTGAGGGCCGCTCGAGGCCAGTCGATCAGCAATATGCCGGCCATGACTCGGATGAACTCAGCAAAGATTCGCAAGGCGCGCGTGAGATGCGAGATGCGACCCGATGGATTGACTAGTTGATTCGCCTTCTGCCTTAGGCGCTCGCGCTCGGGTTCGGCGTAGTCATGCAGCTCGTTCATCTGCTCAACGAGCCCCGGCACCTCTCGCGCCCACAGCGAGTCCTCGAGCATTTCGTCGAAC
The DNA here is from genome assembly GCA_003577105.1 of Acidobacteriota bacterium. GTDB lineage: Bacteria > Actinomycetota > Acidimicrobiia > ATN3 > ATN3 > ATN3. Next base: position 8,918 of record QEUQ01000068.1, read on the forward strand.
CTTAGAGGCGGGAGGTCCGGGTCCTCATTTACGCCCCTGTCGGGAGTACCGTCGGCAAACTTGGACAAGACGCTACCTCGCGGGCGATGGCCCGAAGGAGGGCGTGCGGGCAAAGCCGGGCCCCTGTGTCAGCTGTTTGACGTTCTGCCCGTCTGCCGACATGACAAATACCTGATCAGTGCCGCTGCGGTCCGAGCTGAACGCGATGGTGTCGCCCGCAGGCGACCACGTCGGCTTCACGCTATTTGCGCGCCCTTCCGTTATTGCCTTCGGGCTCGTTCCATCTGAAGCAGCGACAAAGATTTGCCAGTCGCGCTCGCGCTTCTGAAAGGCGAGTTTCGTACCGTTCTGAGACCACTCAGGACCGGAGGCATCTTCGACGAGCGTGCGCTGATTGATTCCGTCGGCGTCCATCTCGAAGATCTGGAACTTATTGTCCTTGTCGGTACGGTAGGCAATCTTTGACCCGTCCGGTGACCACGCGGGTGCCGCCGCTGTGTGCTCGTCGCCAGTCAATCTCTTGAGGCCCGAACCGTCATTGCCCATGACCCAAACTTCGTCATGGCCCGTGCAGTCAGAGATGAATGCGATCCTCCGGCCGTCGGGTGACCAGGCGGGAGCCACCTCGTTGCCGGGTGTGTTGGTGAGGCGGGTCTGCACAGTCCCGTCAGCGTTCATCGAGTAGATCTCGAAATTACCGTCGCGGTCGGAACTAAATGCGACCAGCCCCTGGTGGGAAAAGGCTGGGGAATTCGATGACCCGGGCGCTTCGATCTCGCGTTGCTCTCCTCCGTCGGCGTTCATGATCCAAATTTGTTGGGTTCCGTTCTTGTCAGAGGCGTACGCAATCCTTCCGGGACCGGTGGGGCCGACCGGATCCATCGGCGCGGGCCCGGTGCCTGTCCCGACGGGAACGATGGTGTCAGTCGGCAGCACCTCGGGCTTGGCTATTGGCGCCGGATCCTTGCAGAGCTCCGGGCGACCGCGGCTGGTACCTACATTGCTGCACCCAGCGCCTAGCAGGGCAATCAGGGCAATTAGCGCGAGCGATGAGCGTCTAATCAGGACATTTGGCAAGTTGAACCACCTGGAGAGAATCGGTTGAGGTTACCGGCGAGCAGGCAATTTGTTCAACCAGTCGCCGCTCGCGAGGTCGCCCCGCGCACGGCAGCCCCGCCGATCTCTATCAGTCGGAGGTCACCGACGGTCAGCGATGACAGCCGGTTGATTGTCATTGCGCACGAAAGCTTGAGGTCAGGATCCGCCCATGCTCCGGAGCCCCCAAAGCCGAAGTGACCGAAACCTCGCGGTAGTACGCCGTTGCTTGTGAAGATGGCGTGATACCCCAGGCGGAACATCATCGGTATACCGATCACCAGGTCGGGCCTCGTGTTCTGAATCGTTATCGCCTTCTCCAAGGTCTCGCTCGAAAGGAGCCGCTCGCCGTTGGACTCGCCGCCGCAAGCCAATACCGAATACATGTGCGCCAGTGAGCGGGCCTCGAATACACCGTTGACTGCGGGCATTGGAACCTCTAGCGGTGCAGGATCTGTTGCGAAGAAGGCCTCGACTCCGGGAGGGCCGACTGTTGACATCCCTTGGCGCATTTCTTCGAGTACCTCTGGGTCAAGAGCCATGCCTCCGCCGCCCTCGGCCGTCGCGCCTGGCACCGGCATGCTGGCGAGCAGCAGGCTCGCGACTCTGGATCGCTCGGACTCCGGCAAGCCGCAGTAGAGGCCCTTCTCGCCAAGTGGTGCTGCAATCTCGTCGATGATGAACTGGTCGATCGGCTTGCCGCTGACCCGCCTTACCAGCTCACCGACAAGCCACCCATATGACAACGCGTGGTAGCCGTTGGCAGTTCCCGGCTCATATGCAGGGGTCATTCTTTCGATGGCTGCGACCATTGAATCCCAGTCGCGCATCTTCTCGGCCGCATCGACGCAATCGCCAAGGCGATGCAGCCCGGCCTCATGGCACATCACCTGCCTGACGGTGATTTCTTCCTTGCCGTTCTGCGCGAACTCCGGCCAGTGCTTGGCGACCTTGTCGTCGTAGTCGATTAGGCCCCGGTCGGCGCACATGTGAAGGCAAGTCGTGGCAACCCCCTTGGTGGTCGAGAACGACATGACCATGGTGGATTCTTCCCACGGCGCACCCTGCCAGTCCCGAGTACCTCCCCAGATATCCACGACCTTTTCGCCTTCGTGGTAAACGGCGACCGATGAGCCACCTGGGCCCTCGCTAGTAAGCTGTCTATCGAGCGTGTCGGCGACCTCTTGGAAGTCGGGATGCGCGTACCCACTGATCATGTGCGACCTCTCAATCGATGTTTCTAGGTGAGAGTACCCCCGCTGGCACACGAAGGAGAACTCGATGCGAACTGCAGTTCACAGAGGATTGCCTCTCGTGCTTCTACTCGTACTGATCTGTGGCGCGGGCACAGCGTTGGCGCAAACCCAACCACCTTCAAGCTCTCCGAGGCCGTCTACTCAGCCCTCCCAGCCGGCGCAGACGAACCCGCCTGCCACTACGCCGCCGGAGACTTCACCACCCGACACCACCCAGCCTCGGACCCCTCCAAGACGGCGCACTCCGGCGAGTTCGCCGACCCCAGAGGCCGAGACTCCGCCGCCCGAGACTCCTCCACCCAGCGCGCCGCCTAGCCCCACGCCCCTTCGAGTCGGTGCTGTTGACGAGCTCACGCCCGTCTCGCTCGTGGCTGCCGGCAACACCGGTCAGCGGTGGGCCGCCTGGTGGTGGCTATTGCTGCTTCTGGCAGTGCTCGGGGCGCTCACCATTTACTACACGAACTTCCACAAGCGGCATCACCCATTGCCAGTCGAAGGCCGGCACTCCGAGACCGCAGTTATCCCCGAGTAGCCCGGACCCAAG
>QEUQ01000011.1 GCA_003577105.1 Acidobacteriota bacterium
GAACACCCAGCCGAGCTACTCGACGACACATTCCGGGTACATGAACATCCGCAATGGCTCATGGATGAGCTCTCAAGATCCAAAGCTCACCGATGCCGTTCGCAAGTGGCTAAACGGCGAGTGGACATCGCGCGGTATTGCACTCGATGGCGGAGTAGAGGAATACAAGCTAGTTGCCTCCGCCTTTGATCCCGACCCAGGGCGAAGACCCCATCTCAACGTCACTTACAACTCCCCGCCTGAGATCGCCATGCCGAAATACCCGGGCGACGGCACGGTCACTGAAACCGAGACCCCTGATTTCTCCTACAACGCAGCTACAGATCGCGACGGGGATCAAGTCAGATACCAGATCCGCATTGGCACGGCACCTGATCTCAAATCCGGCCTCGTGGCCTCTTCGAGTTGGTCAAGTGATCCGAATCGCGTATGGAGACCGCCCTCTGGTGCGCTACGCACCGATACAACCTATTTCTGGGCAACATTTACCTCTGACGGCTCGGCTGTTTCGCCATCTGACATCTTGCGCCCGGCGCCGGAGGGCTGGCTGCGCACAATCAGAATTGACTCTCGCGGTGTGGGATCTAAGCCCGGGTATTCGATCCAGTCCTATCCAATCGGATCAAGAGCAAGCTTCGCGGTAAATGCCGAGTCAGGGAATCTGATGGCCAATGTTCCCGGCCCCGAGCTCGGAACTGCAACATCGCCATTTCAGGCTTCATTGAATTACAACTCACGGTCGAGCTCTCAGAAGGGCCTAGTGGGTCTGTCAGATTGTCTGTGTAAACGGACGTGATGCCCATCATCAGATGTTGTTCGCAATCCGGTCACCGTAGTGAATCGTCAACGCGTTCAAGATGGTATTCCACCCCGCGATCTTGCCCGTCATGTTCTCACGATTCTTCTTCTTCTGCGTGGCGACTAGATAGAGGACCTTCATCGCCGCCTGCTCGTTGGGAAAGTGCCCTCTATGGCGAACGGCGCGTCTGAATCTGGCGTTCAAGCTCTCGATGGCATTAGTCGTGTAGACGATCTTTCGCAGCTCGGGCGGGAAGTCCAAGAACGGGACGAACTCGTCCCAGGCCGATTCCCACGAAGCGATCATCGCGGGATAGGTCTCACGCCAGTTCTCGGCGAATGAGTCGAGCTGTGTGGCCGCAGCGTCGACCGTCGGAGCCTCGTAGATCTTTCGCATCTCACCGACGATTGGTTTCCAGTGCTTCTTCGACGCATACCTGAGGCTGTTCCTTACGAGATGAACGACACAGGTCTGAACGGTGGCATCGGGCCAGGTTCCCCTGATTGCATCGGGCAAGCCCTTTAGCCCGTCGCAGCAGACGACTAACACGTCGGAGATGCCCCGGTTCCGAAGCTCGGTCAGCATCTGGGCCCACTGCTTGGCGCCTTCACCGCCAGAGGGGCCGAGCCAGAGGCCGAGCACATCGCGATCGCCTTCGAAGTTGACCCCGATCGCCACGTAGACCGGGCGGTTGGCGACCTGGGAGTCTCTGACCTTGATCACGATCGCGTCGATGAGCACAACCGCATAGAGCGGATCGAGTGGCCGGTTCTGCCAGGCGATCATGTCTTCTACCACCTGATCGGTGATCTTCGAAATCGTCTCTCTCGAAATCTCGGTCCCGTAGACCTCACTGAGGTGTGACTCGATCTCGCCGGTGGTCATCCCCTTTGCATAGAGCGAGATGACGTTCGCCGACAGCCCGTCTAAGCGACGAACGCCCTTTGGAATCGTCTGGGGCTCAAAGGTCGAATTCCTGTCTCTGGGAACCGCGAGTTCGACCTCGCCGATCTCGGTCTTTAGCGTCTTTGGGTAGCTGCCGTTGCGAGAGTTGCCACTTCCTCGCCCGGCGGGATCGTAAGCTTGGTAACCGAGATGATCAGCGAGCTCGACTTCAAGGCCCGTCTGGAGGACCTGGCGGACGATGCCGGTCAGAAGACCGCCTTCACCCGTGAGTTCGATGCCCTCGTTGCGGGCTCTTGCCACGAGCGCCTCGGCCCAGTCCCGCATCGCCTCGGGCTCGACAACGTCGCCGGCCTCTCTTGCAGGCACAATCTCTTGCCCGATCGAGCCAGAGTCGTCGTCACTGCGCTTGGTATTCATATGCGCGATCCTTTCCCGCTCGCCGCATCTGGCGGCGAGCAATCAGATCACGCCGTTTACACAAAGTTCCTGACAGACCCCAGCTCGGAGCATCGCCGACATCTGTACCGAGATCAGGTCCTGGTGGGAATTCAAGGGTAAGAGTCGAGTACTCATATGACGCCCTTGGGCGAATATCGAAAATGCTCACCTATCAGGGAGCACTTACCCAGACCATCCGCTATGGCTACTCAGGGCCGATTGATTCGCACAGCTATACAGCTGGCTTCTCAGGCGCCGTCGAGACTGCGAACTGGTCAGGACCCACAGGGCTCATCGCAACGGCATCTACATCAGGACAAGTAGCTGAGATTGCATATCACTACTTCGACCAGCGTGGAGATACACGGGCAATTGCCGATGGAGCCGGTGCCGTCGGATTCCAAGCCAACTACTCCGAATACGGAGAGATCACATCCCAGAGCTCTCAACTTCCCCAATATGGCTTCGTAGGGGCACATAAGCGCATCACCAATCCGGCAACCGGGCTCATCCACATGGGAGCGAGGATGTATCAGCCCAAGTTGGGGCGGTTCTTATCCCGTGATCCCATTACCGGCGGATCTGCAAATGACTACGAGTACACCTCGGGCGATCCGATCAATCGGATCGATGTGAGTGGGACTCATCACATATGTACGGTCTATCCGAATCCGAACTGCCAGACTTCACCTGAGGTCGACAGGGTGATTTGTGAGCAGGGGATTGCCGCAGGTGTGCAGGAGATCATCGATGCTGCGTGTCACTTCGGCGATGCTGGTGACGGCCGCGGAATTGGCAGAGGGGCCAACGGCACATACTTCATTATTGACACCCGCACCGGACAGATCATTGCGAGGGACTTGGGTAGAAGCGATGTGACTCGGCATCTCGCGTCCCGAAATGCAGTGAATTGGGCGAGTTCGGGATCGCGGTGGCAGAAGCTTTCCCAATATGGGGATCAATGATCCAAGGCTACCGGTGCGGGAAAAGCGGTGGAAAACACTGGTGTGGCCCAGCGGCCGCAATTAGCCTTGGTCTTAGTTTTGTACCCAATCCCGCAGTGTACGCGCAGTTTGTCACGAATCCTGGGGCTTACCTCATCGGGCAGGTAAATGGCGGAGCTTCGTTATGGTAGGTCGGGGCGGTCGACTATTGGCGCATCGCGTCTTCTATTTCGCTGCTCTCACAGTGAAGGTCGCCGCAATTCCGCTGGTCATCGTGATGGTGATTCGGCGCGACTTGCCATTAGTTTTGGGCCTCGCGTACGTGATCGTGCTGCCGCTCGTCATATCGGATGTGCTGGCGCTCGTACTCAGCTTCACTGATCCGTCCGTAGTTCCAAGAAAGACCGGATACGCGTGGCAAGTGCAGGGTTTCCTGATGCTGTCGCGCCGCCGGAGGGGTCACAATGAGGCGCCGATTATTGGACAGCCAGTCGATGGCAAGAGCGACAAGGCTGAAATCGACCTTGGCGACTCCGTGTCGCGCACTTCGGGCCTGGCTGCACCGGAACCATCGCAATCTACGCCTGCCAGTCGAACGAGAGCGGTGGTACTGGGAATCGCCGGGCTCATCGTTGGCGGTTTCCTCATGGCGATTGGGATTGCTGGAATAGGATCCGTTGGTCTCGTCGCGATCCTTCTGGTCGGCGCGGGACTTGGGGCGTTCGCGCTCGGAGTAGCCGTCATACTTCGTCGCCAGTCCGCCAGATCTGAGGATTTCTCGGGATTGAGCTGGGGCGAGGCCTTCCATGAGATGTGGCACGACGAGCAGTCAATGCCCCGGAGTTAACGTGATGCACTCCACCGCACTTGCTGCGGAAAACCGCGGTAGTATCGCGTCGAGTTCTCGTCTCCTCGGTTAACTACATTCTCATCGTCACTGTTGGCCTTGAGTGGCCCCCGTTTGGTGATCCAGTAGCTAGGAGAGTTCTGGTTGATTCACGGTCACCCACTTCGCCGCGTACTCAGCGGCGCTGGGGTCTGCCCCGGGTTTGGTTGACTGGTTTCCACTTTGGAAATGAATGAGGAACCACATGGAACTAAGTAACGGGTCGCCGAGGTGGTATCCGCCTGAGCCTGAGGTGAAGGCGCGAGCTGTCGAGCTCGTCATAGCCACGATCAAGGAGACCGGGGAACGCCGCGGCGTCATATCGCGCATAGCGCGCCAGTTCGATGGCGGTACCCAGAGCCTCTCTAACTGGGTCCGCGAGCTGAGATCGACGGCGGGGTCCGTCCGGGACTCTCGACAGCCGAGCGCGATCGCGTCAGACAGCTCGTGAAAGAGAACAAGAAGCTGAGGAAGGCAAGTTAGATTCCGAAAGAAGCGAGCCTGTTTTCGCCTCGGAGCTCGATGCCGGCGCTTTCTCGCCGACGGTTTTCCTATGGTTCAAAAGGAAGGTACGCCGTGCCCTTCAGCAGGTGGGCGATCCACAATTTTCGGGCGTATCTCGGTCACCCGTGCCTAGCCGATTAGGAAGCAGGGCAGGCGGTCCACCAAGTCAGAGTTCAGCGGCTGCCTCAGCGATTCGATCAGAACGGAATCTAGGGCACGAGGGAGGTTAGATGTCACAGGTGCCGAGTAGCCTCCTTGGCAATGTTCGAGAACCTGATCACATCAGCAATTGAAAAGGCCTTCGCAGACGGGGCGTGCACATCTTGTGGCAGTCGGACCGTGGATGTTCTCTGTGTTTCGTGCATCAGTCGCTTCGAGACTGTTTACGGCTGCCGACGATGCGGCTCACCCCAATGCACCGATATGGCTTGCGACCAAAGGTGGTTGCCCTATCGTCGGTGCCAGTCAGCTGTCGTCTACGCGGGACCGGCTAGGGATCTCGTGCTGGCCATGAAGCGAGGTGGCCGGCCGGCAGCTTTCAGGCTGGCTGCTCGTGAGCTAATCAGCCGACTCGACCTCGATGCTGCGCGGGACTTTGCCTTCGTAACCTGGGTTCCGGCCGGAAGAGGTGCTCGCGATCGTGGCTTCGACCAGGGGAGAGAGCTGGCCGTCGCGGTGGCTTCAGCCCTGCGGCTCGAGGCAGTACCAACGCTTCGCCGCGCCGGTAAAGATCGCCAACACATGCTCGACCGCGAGATGCGCCTCGAAGCAGATGTGTTCAGCGTTCGGCGAGGCCTTCGAGCCGCTCACTGCCGTGCATTGCTGGTTGACGATGTAACCACGACGGGTGCGTCACTCTATTTCGCATCACTGGCGCTCAAAGAGGCGGGTGTACCAAGCGTTGAGGCCGCAACATTCGCTCGAACCCAGCTTCGTTTACAGCACCACCAGGAGGTTTGACTTATTAGGTAGGAATTCATACTATGAACGTTATGAGAAGCCGCGTTTCTGAAAAGGGGCAGGTCACAATCCCCAAGGCGATCCGAGAGCAGCTCGGCATACGCCCTGGCGCCCTCCTTGACTTTGAGGAGGAAGAGGGGCGGATTGTTGCCACAAAGGCTCAAGAGGGGGACCCCCTCGAAGAAGCTTTCGGAATCATCAATATCGGCGAAACGACCGATGAATTTGTTGCTGCTCTACGCGGTGAGTCTGAGTCGGATTGATAACCGCGGTTGATACAAACGTACTGCTAGATGTCTTTGGCGCCGACGCGAAGTTTGGGCGGGCGTCGCAAGCGGCCCTTCGCGAACGTTTGCAGGTCGGCGGTCTTGTCGCTTGTGACGTGGTGTGGGCCGAAGTGGGGGCGGCCTTTGAGTCGCCATCCGATACGCGCTTCGCAATGGATCGAATATCAGTGCAGTTCAATGCAATCGGCCAAGAGGCAGCTCTCGCTGCTGGCAAGGCGTGGCGAGAGTATCGGCGGCGTGGTGGGCCGCGTGACCGGGTGATAGCAGACTTCCTGATCGGAGGGCATGCCTCGGTGGGTGGATTCAGGCTTCTGACACGAGATCGCGGGTTCTACGAGCGATATTTCGACGACCTAGAGGTCATCGACCCGTCGCAATAGCGGGAGCTCGGATTCGTTCACCGCTCATCCGATCGCGCCGTGCCAGGCTGCTGAACAAAGTTCGCCAATCTTTGGTTAAGCGGGCCTGCTGGACTTCCGATAACTGCTAGTGGCGGCTCCATTTGCCCCGAAGTGTGGAGGCTTCTTCATTGAAGATCAGCAACGAACAGGCCGAGTCTTCGCTGCGTTACCTTCGAGAAACACCACCCCCTGATCAGCCCTTGAGGCCAGTTGCGCAACCGGTACCCGAAGAGGTGATGGTGGTGCTTGAGCATTTCTCTGACAACGACGATGTTCGCAATGCTTTGGTGGCAGAAGTCGCGAGAGAAGTTGAGTCATCCTCGTATGAGGTGCCTACTGACTGGGTGGCCGAGAAGCTGGTTGGCCGTCTCGTCTCAGATCGGCTTCGCTGAGGTCCGGCCCGGTCGGTATTGACCGATGCAATAGACTTGCGGTTGCCGGTCGGCCTGTCAGGGCAATTCCAATCGCTCCCCTTAAACCCAAGTTCCTGACTGGATTGTCGGCACTCGACCGCAGCTAGTTTGAATTAGGAGTGGGATTGAGCGAAGAAGAGGGAGAAATTCGGGTTCTCGTGGCTGACGATCATGCCCTCTTCAGGCGCGGGCTGAATATGGTGCTCGGTGACGAGAGCGACATCAAGGTGGTTGGCGAGGCTCACGACGGCGCTGAGGCCGTGCAGCTAGCTGAGGAGTATGCCCCAGACGTCATGCTGATGGATGTCCGTATGCCTGAGCTCAATGGAATCGAGGCCGCAGCCAAGATCCGCGACCTGGTACCTCATACGCGCATCCTCATGCTCACTGTGTCAGATGAGGACCAAGACCTGTTCGAGGCGCTCAAGGCCGGAGCTGCCGGTTATCTGCTCAAAGAGATCTCGATTGATGAGATCGCAGATGCGATCCGGCAGGTCCATCAGGGCCAATCACTCATTTCGCCGTCAATGGCTGCCAAACTAATCAATGAGTTCACCACATTGGCGAAATCGGCCGATGAGAAGAAGCCACAGTTTGACCCACCCAAGCTCACAGAGCGTGAGCACGAGGTGCTCCAATGCGTGGCGCAGGGCATGTCCAACCGGGACATCGCCGAGAAGCTGTTTATCTCAGAGAACACCGTGAAGAACCACGTGAGGAATATTCTCGAGAAGCTTCACCTTCACTCACGCATGGAGGCCGTCGTCTACGCGGTACGCGAGAAGATCCTCGAGATCAAGTAGAAATCCATGTCGGTTCTGAACAAGATCCTTCGCGCAGGGGAAGGCAAGAAGCTCAAGCAGCTCCATCAAATTGCTGCTGAGGTCGGCGCTCTCGAAGCCGATGTCGTTGATCTGACCGATGCCGAACTCAAGGCAAAGACCGACGAGTTCAAGGAACGCATCGAAGACGGTGAAAGCCTGGATGACCTCATGTTCGAGGCGTTCGCCGTCGTGCGCGAAGCCGCCAAGCGGACACTCGGCCAGCGCCACTTCGATGTGCAGATTATGGGCGGTGCAGCACTTCACTTCGGGTGGATTGCAGAGATGAAGACCGGCGAGGGAAAGACGCTCGTTTCAACCCTGCCCGTCTATCTCAATGCACTGGCCGGCGACGGAGTCCACGTCGTAACGGTTAACGACTACCTGGCCAAGCGCGACTCCGAGTGGATGGGCCGGGTTCACGAGTTCCTTGGACTCGAAGTCGGACTAATCCAGGCGGAGATGCACCCCGATGAGCGCCGGATCTCTTATGCGGCCGACCTTACCTACGGCACCAACAACGAATTCGGCTTCGACTACCTTCGAGACAACATGGCGATGTCGCTCGAAGAGCAGGTACAGCGGGGGCATAACTTTGCGATCGTTGACGAGGTCGACTCGATCCTCATCGACGAGGCCCGCACCCCGCTCATCATCTCAGGGCGAGTCGAGGACTCGGCGAAGTGGTACAAGGAGTTCGCGAAGATCGCTCCACGGCTTCGAAGAGATGTCCACTACGAGGTCGAGGAATCGAAATACCAGGTCGCTGTGACAGAAGAGGGCGTGACGGCAGTCGAAGCGATCCTCAACATCGAGAACCTATATGACCACGTCAACACAGACCTAGTTCACCACCTCAACAGCGCTCTGCGGGCCAAGGAGCTCTACAAGAAGGACGTCGACTACATAGTTCGCAACGGCGAGGTTCTGATCGTCGATGAGTTCACGGGGCGAATACTCGAAGGGCGGCGTTACTCAGAGGGGTTGCATCAGGCGATCGAGGCGAAGGAAAGCGTTCGCATCAAAGATGAGAACCAGACGCTAGCGACAATCACCCTCCAGAACTACTTCCGCCTCTACGACAAGCTCGCAGGCATGACCGGAACGGCCATGACCGAGCAGACTGAGTTCGCCCACATCTACAAACTTGACGTCGTCCCGATACCGACCAACGTCGACCCGCAGCGGACCGATCAACCGGACCTCGTTTACAAGACCGAAGATGCCAAGTTCAACGCGCTTGTCGATGACATCGTTGTGCGCCACAAGCAGGGTCAGCCGATTCTGATCGGCACGGTATCGATCGAGAAGTCTGAGCGGTTGAGCAGGTACTTGAAGCGCCAGGGAATTCCCCATCACGTCCTCAACGCGAAACATCACGAGAAAGAGGCGGCGATCATCGACCAGGCTGGGCGGGTCGGCGCGGTCACTGTCGCTACGAACATGGCAGGGCGTGGTGTGGACATCATGTTGGGCGGAAATCCTGAACACTTGGCCCTCGAAGAGTTCCGCAAGCGCACCATCGGTGAAGACGAGATCGACGAAGATGACGCTCGCGAGGTGCTCGAGAAGCTGACTGAGGAAATGAAGTCACAGGCAGCGGCCGAGGCGGACGAGGTGCGCAAGGCCGGCGGACTATTTGTGCTCGGAACCGAGCGGCACGAATCCCGCCGCATCGACAACCAGCTGAGGGGGCGCTCCGGGCGACAGGGCGATCCCGGAGAGAGTCGCTTCTACTTGAGCCTCGAAGACGATCTAATGCGCCTCTTCGCGTCTGACAAGGTCGGCTGGATCATGGAGCGTCTGAAGGTGCCCGAGGATATGCCGATCGAAGCCAAGATGGTTTCGCGCGCGATTGAGCGGGCTCAGCGCCAGGTCGAGTCACGCAACTTCGAGATTCGCAAGAACGTTCTGAAGTACGACGACGTTATGAATCGTCAACGCGAAATCGTTTATCGCCGGCGCCAGCAAGTGATCGAGGGCGAGGACATCCATGAGGATGCGCGCGAGATGATCTCTGAGGTCGTTCAGTCCACTGTTGAGTCGGTGGTTGGCGATACGTACCCTGAGGACTGGGATCATGGCGAGATCCTCACATTCCTTGGTGAGATTTACCCGACCCGCTTGAGGGCCAAGGATCTCGAAGATCTCGACGCAGATTCACTTGCCGAGTTGGCCGTCGAAGAGGCTCTCGAGCTCTACGACGCCAAGGGGGAGGAGATCGGCGAGGAGGCGCTCGGTGAGATTGAGCGGCGGGTCATGCTCTCGATCATCGACAGGCGCTGGATCGAGCACCTGTACGAGATGGACTACTTGCGTGAGGGGATCAACCTCCGGGCGCTCGCTCAGGAGGACCCGCTAGTTGCCTATCAATCGACGGGCTATGAGATGTTCGCGACGATGATGGCCGGGGTGAAGGAAGACTTCGTCAGATACGTCACGCACGTTGAAGTAGTTGTCGAAGAGCCGAGGATGCGCACCAAGGGAGTGCGTGAGCTCGCCGCTTCGGAGGCTCAGGCGGCCACAGTCGGCCCACCGGCCAACGAAGATGGTTACGAGGAAGAAGTGCGTCAGGAGCCGATCAAGTCCGAGAAGGTTCCGCGCAACGCACCGTGTCCGTGCGGCTCAGGCAAGAAGTACAAGCAGTGTCACGGCTCCGTGACAGCGAGCGCGGGGTAGGCGAGGTTGGAGGATCTGACCCGCCGCCTCAACGAGGCAAAGGAGTACCTTTGACCTCGCCGGCACCGAGGAGCAACTAGCCTCACTACGCGAGGCCGCATCAGACCCCGGTCTTTGGGATGACCCAGATAACGCAAAGAAGGTGCTTGCGCGTCTATCCGCTGCCGAAGATGACGTGACGATGTTCGCGTCTCTCGAGAGGCGCATTGAAGACGCCGAGACCTTGCTCGAGCTTGGAGAGGCGGAAGGCGACGAGTCCGCGCTCGAAGAAGCCCAAGGGGAGCTCGCTGCTCTCGCTGAGGAGATGGACCGGCTGGAGCTGAGAAGTCTCCTCGGAGGTGAGTTCGACAAGGCTGACGCAATCGTTTCAATTCACCCGGGTGCCGGCGGGACCGACTCGGCAGATTGGGCCGACATGTTGCTTCGCATGTACATGAGGTGGTGCGAGCGGAGTGGACTCAAGGCGGAGCTTGATGAGTACCAGGAAGGTGAGGAAGCTGGGCTGAAGTCGGGGACAATTACGGTCTCGGGTCCCTACGCCTACGGCAAGCTTCTTGGCGAGAAGGGCGTACACCGACTCGTGAGAATCTCGCCGTTTGACTCCAATGCCCGTCGTCACACGGCATTCGCTGCAGTCGACGTTGTTCCGGTGGTTGAAGACGATGCCGAGATTGAGATACGAGATGAGGATCTCAAGATCGATACATACCGCTCATCCGGGGCCGGTGGGCAACACGTCAACGTGACAGATTCAGCCGTGCGCATCACCCATCTTCCCAGCGGCATTGTCGTTTCCTGTCAGAACCAGCGGAGCCAGCTTCAAAACAAGGCCAAGGCCATGGAGATCTTGCGCTCCCGCCTTGCGGACAAGATTCGAGAAGAGCGTGATGCTGAACTCGCGGCTCTCAGGGGTGAGCAGAAAGAAGTCGCGTTCGGAAGTCAGATCCGCAACTACGTGCTTCACCCGTACCAGCAGGTCAAGGATCTGCGCAGCAGCTGGGAGACGGGCAACATCAATGCAGTTCTCGACGGTGATCTCGATGGCGTGATCGAGTCGGTCCTGCGCCAACGGCGTTCGGGAAATTCGTAAATCCTTCCGCGCGCTACAGCCGGTGCCGCTAAAATGTGTACATAGATAGGGAACTACATGTGTACCGTTGCAGACAAGGCACAACCATGAACGTCGGAGTACGTCAACTACGAGACAACCTGCGTGCCTGCCTCGCAGCTGTAAAAGGGGGAGAAGAAGTGCTGGTCACCGAGCATGGGCGTCCGGTCGCCCGCATCGTTCCGATTGCGGGGCCAGCCAATATTGAACGGCTCATTGAGGCCGGAGTAATCAGCCCGCCAACTGAATCCGCTGCCGGCCCAGGCCGCGCCAAGCGGGTTGGCGCACGGGGTCCGGTATCGGAGTTGGTCAAAGACCAGCGGCGGTGAATGCATATTTCGAGACGTCGGCGGTCGTGAAGCTGCTCGTCGACGAGGCAAGTTCGGAAATTGCAGCCGACTTATGGGATGCGGCTGACCGCCGCATCACGAGCCGCATCACTTTCGTAGAAGCATTTGCCGCGCTCGCTGACGCGAATAGGTCAGGGCGGCTCTCATTGGCAGCTCACAAGCGAGCGAAGGTTGCTCTCTCGCGTCGCGTCGGCCAGATGTACATAGTTGAGATCAGCCCAGCGCTGGGGCTGCTCGCGGGTGAGCTTGCCGAGCGCCACGCCCTTCGTGGTTACGACGCCGTCCATCTCGCTTCAGCAATTGTCCTCGAAGACATCGGCGCGGTCTTTGTCTCGTGGGATTCGGAGCTTGTGCGAGCCGCGTCGGCGGCTGGATTTCCTACGGCAGGAGGCCGCGCACGCGAGCCTCGTTAGGTTTTCAGACCGCGACCGCTTGGCAGGCCATGAAGCGGAGCGCGGGCTGGTTCGCTCGCTGCTCACTCTGCTTGACACATGGTCGATCCTGAGTGAGACCGGGTCAGTAGTGGCTCGGGGAGCGAGCGAGCTCTACGGGCCATCAGACAATTTGTCTCATGCGATGGATATGCTCGATGGCGATGGGAGTTAGATGTCTCTAGATGTCTAGGGAGTCGAGAGAAGGGACTACCGTGGGGGAGGATAAGGCCAGCCGGCGGAATACGAGAACCGAGTCGGTCGAAGAATCGGGAATTACTGAGTTTCGTGAATCGAATGTGATGGTAAAGGGCCGCACCCCAGAGCAAGAGCGCTCCGAGAAGATCATGCGCTTCGTGGGCGACGCGATGCTTGCCATCGAAGAAGCTAGCCGTGAGTTCGCCGATACGCTCACGGCCTGCCGTGACATGGGGGCCGATGCCAAGATAATCGGCGCACTCGAAGAGGCAATCACCGGCCTCGAACAGGTTCGCAAACGCGTCTGGCAGCAGGCATATCTCGGCGGTGGTCGCATCCGGCTCGAGTTGGGTGATGTCGATGCTCCCGACTACGACACTTCGCCAGGTGACCAGACGCTCTTCTGATGAAATCCGGCGAAGAGATCAAGTCAGCTCTCGATCATTTCGCGCGAAAATGGCGTGGCTACTCCGGCTCAGAAAAGAGCGAGGCCCAGACCTACCTAAACGAGCTCTTGGCGTGTTTCGGCACTGACCGTTTGGCAGCCGGTGCCAAGTTCGAAGACCCTCAGAAGTCTGACGACGGTGCCGGTTTCATCGACATGTTCTGGCCGGGCGTCTGCATCATCGAGATGAAACGCCCGTCAGAGGCTGGCCGCCTCTCGGCCCACCGCGAACAGGCCAAGCGCTATTGGACGCACTCCGCCGACGTGGCTACCGACACGCCAGCCCCGCCCTATCTCGTTCTCTGCGCCTTCTCGATGTTCGAGATCTGGGAGCCCGGGCGTTTCCCCAACGCACCTCGGGCCGAAGTCACACTTGACGAACTCCCCGACCGCTACGACGCGCTCCTCTTTCTTGCCGGCGAAGAACCGACCTTTGCCGGCCCACGCCACGAGCTGACCGTCAAGGCCGCGGGGTCGATCGCGGCGCTATATCAGAGCCTCGCCGACCGCAAGGCTGCTCCGGTCAAGACGCTCCGCGAGTTTGTCTTGCAGTGCGTCTGGTGCCTCTTCGCCGAGAGCCTCGAGATGATCTCGGGGCGCCCGGTCGAGAAGATCGTCGAAGCGCTCATGAAAGACCCAAACCGATCGTCATCAGGCGAACTTGGCCAGCTCTTCGACGCGCTCAACGAGAAGAAAGCCAAACAGAAAGGTGGCATTTACGCGGGCACGCCCTATGCAAACGGCGGCCTCTTCGAACGCCCCGCCCGCGTGCATCTTGAGCCCGACGAGCTGGAATTGCTTGCAGAGGCCGCTCGCCACGACTGGCGACAGGTTGACCCCACCATCTTCGGCTCGCTCATGGAGGGTTGCCTCGGCCGCGGCCGCCGGTGGGAGCTTGGCGCTCACTACACCCATGAGTCAGACATCATGAAGATCGTCCGCCCTACGATTGTCGAGCCTTGGCAAGCGCTGATCGATTCGGTCGAGACACCCGAGGCTGCCGAGAGCGTGTTGCGCGATTTGTGCGAATTCAAGGTGCTCGACCCGGCATGTGGATGCGGCAATTTCCTCTATGTGGCCTATCGCGAGTTGCGATCGCTTGAAGCTCAACTCAAGGCGCGTGTCGGCGAACTCGAGGCTGTTACCGGGGCCAAGGCGTCGCAACGAGAACTTCCCGGCTACCCGATCTCGAACATCTACGGCATCGAGATCGAGGAGTTCGCAGTGATGATCTCGCGAGTCACGCTCTGGATGGGGCACAAGCTTGCAGCTGACAGATTCGGCGTCGTCGAGCCAGTGCTTCCATTGGTCGACCTTGCCAATATCCAGCAGGCCGACGCGCTCAGAGTTGACTGGCCCGAAGTTGACGCCATCATCGGCAACCCACCCTTTCACGGTTCTCAACAACTGCGACGCGAACTCGGCGACGATTACGTCGAGTGGCTCAAGGGCGAGTTCAAATGCGGAGTCAAAGACTTCTGTGCGTACTGGTATCGCCGCGCAGCCGATAACTTGCAGCCCGGGCAACGTGCCGGGTTGGTCGGCACCAACTCGATTGCCCAGAACCGCGCCCGCTCTGCCGCTCTCGACTACGTAGTGGCTAAGGGCGGCGTTATCACCAACGCGATTGCTAGCCAGAAGTGGCCTGGCGAGGCCAAGGTTCACGTGGCGATTGTCAATTGGCAGCAATCGCCGGCTGACAAGCCCGATCACTTCGAACTTGACGGCGAGGAAGTTGACGGAATCTCAACCGACCTCAGAACACCGGGCACCTCGGCGGCTAGCGCCGTCGCCCTCGAGGCAAACCGGGGGTTCGCGTTTCAGGGTCCCATACCTGTCGGTGCAGGTTTCATTCTCGACAACGACGAGGCCGCCGAGATTCTCGCCCGCGACGATGCGAACTACGCCGAAGTTGTGCGCCCCTACTTGATCGGCGACGACATTGCCAAGAACCCGGCACTCGGGCCGACGCGCTGGATCATCGATTTCGCGTCAATGCCCCTTGAAGATGCGATGCGTTACCCGGCAGCGATTGAAGTCGTTCG
The DNA here is from genome assembly GCA_003577105.1 of Acidobacteriota bacterium. Classification (GTDB taxonomy): domain Bacteria; phylum Actinomycetota; class Acidimicrobiia; order ATN3; family ATN3; genus ATN3. The sequence continues at coordinate 14,616 of QEUQ01000011.1, forward strand.
CAAGCGGGTCAAGCCGGAGCGAGAGGGCAACCGAATGAAGCGACGTCGTGAGAAATGGTGGCAGTTTGGCTCAAACGCGAACGAAATGCGCGACGCAATCAACGGCTTGCCGCGCTTCATCGCTTCCACGGCAACGGGCAAGCGTGCTTACTTCATCTGGTGCGGGCCCACTTGGTGCCTAAGCAATCTCACCAACGTCTTCGCCTTTGACGACGACTACACCTTCGGCATCCTCACATCCCGCATCCACACCGCGTGGGCCTGGGCCAGGTCGTCGACGCTGAAGGGTGACATCCGATACACGCCAAGTACTGTCTTTGAGTCATTCCCCTTCCCCTGGCCTGTCGGCGAAGACGAGTCGAAGCGGGTCACAGCTGCCGCAATCGAAATCGACCGCCTCCGGCGCGAGCTATGCGCCGCGGAGCAGTTCGGTCTAACAACTTTGTACAACAGGGTTGACGAGGGTGCATACGTCGAGCTGGCCAAGGCGCACAGCGAACTCGACCTTGCAGTCGTTGCTTGCTACGGATGGCCAAAGGCGGCAGCCACCGTCGACGCCGAGATCGTTCGCCGCCTCCTCGACCTCAACCAACAAATCGCGGAGCAGAAGCGTGAGTACCGTCCGTTTGCCGCCCGGCTGAAATCAGGCGAGTCAGTGCTCTTTTGAGCACTCCAATCAGGTCTCAGCCTGACCGTCATTGCTGCGCTGGGCTGGCTACCAAGCGCGATTGCGTTACAAAATCAGATCGCGCACGGCCGCGGCGATTGCACCCGCCGAGATCCCGGCTTCTTCCCGTAGCTCCTCCGGCGACGCCGACCCCGGCATGTTGCGAACTGCAAGTGAGCGAAAGCGGGCGTTAACGCCCTCGGCCGCAAGACCTGCGAGGACGGCCTCAGCTAGCCCGCCCTCAGGGTGGTGGTCTTCGACCGTAATCACTGCACCGGTCTCAGCAGCCGCCTGTGAAATTCCCGCGGAGTCAATCGGCTTGATCGAGTACGCATCGATCACTCTGATCTTGATGCCCTCGGCTGCGAGGGACTCTGCAGCCGTGAGTCCTTCAATCACGCCAATTCCCGACCCGACCACGGTCGCGACTGCGCCGTCACCGTCGGATCCGGCCACGATCTTGGAGCCACCAATCGGGAACTCCTCATCGGCCTGGTACAAGATCGGCGTCACCCCTCGCATGGTTCGGAGGTAAGAGACCCCATCGAGATCGGCCATTTGCTCGACGAGCCTCACAGTCGATGGCCCGTCACACGGGCACAGCACGGTGCTGCCGTGGACTGCCCGCATCATCGCTACGTCTTCGACGCCCATCTGAGACGGGCCGTCTTGCCCGATTGAAATCCCGGCATGCGAGCCGCACACCCTAATGCTCACTCCTGATACCGACGCCATGCGAATGAAGTCATATGCCCTGGTCAGAAATGCCGCAAACGAGCTTGAGAAGGTTGTCTTGCCAAGTGCAGCCATGCCGACGGCGGCTCCGACCATCAACTGCTCGGCGATAAACATCTCGAAAAATCGATCAGGGAAGGCGTTCTCAAAGATGTTGGCGAATGTCGAGTTCCCGACCTCTCCGTCGAGCACGAAAATGTCAGGTCGGACTGCACCTAGGGCCTGCAACGTGTCGCCATACGCCTGGCGGGTCGCAACGCCGTCTTCGTAGGTCGGGCGGACATATCCGGCGAGAGAAGCGACAGTCGGTGGCTTGGCGGGAGCGGGCAACACCGGATCGGGCTTGGCGACACTGAGTGTCACGCCGTGGTACCCACCCAGCTCGTCAATTGCGCGTTCGGCGAGATCGCCCGGGAGCGGCTTGCCGTGCCAGCCGTTCTTGTCCGCGATCTCACTTACCCCATGCCCCTTGACCGTTCGCGCAATTATCAGAACCGGGCGATCCGAGATCCCGGTGGCCTCTTCATATGCCCTGTCAATTGCCTCAACGTCGTGCCCGTCGATCTCAATCGTGTGCCAGCCAAACGCCTGAGCTCGCGTCGCATAGGCAGGCGAGTTCCATTCGAGTTGGGTGGCACCGCGCTGGCCGAGGCGGTTCATATCCATGATCCCGACCAGATTGGACAAGCCATAGTGGGAGGCTGTCCCCATCGCCTCCCAGACCGACCCCTCTGCCATTTCTGAGTCACCGAGGAGCACCCACACCGTGTAGCCGAGGCCGTCTCGCTGACCGGCGAGTGCCATCCCGACTGCGATCGGCAGGCCCTGGCCGAGCGAACCCGTTGCCGTATCGACCCAGGGCAGGCGAGGTACGGGGTGGCCCTCGAAGAGACTCCCTTGTTTGCGGAGCGACATAAGCTCGTCGTCGGAAATGACACCAGCCGCCTTGTATGCGGCGTACAAGACCGGTGCGCCATGACCTTTGGAGACGACCAAGCGGTCGTTCGATGGCGATTTCGGGTTGTCGAAGTCGTAGCGGAGATGGCTCGCGAAGAGCACTGACATCAGGTGTGCCGAGGACATCGCCGAGGTGGGATGACCGGATCCGGCCTCGGTCGTGCTTCGGATGCTGTCGATTGCCAGGTCCGCCGCCAGATCATTCCAGGTCTCCACCTGACCCACTTCCGCCTCCTGAGTTTTCGCCGGGATGCGCACACTACCGGATTCGCAGGCCGCAGCCATGCGAATAGGGCGAGGGTGGTTCCAAATGTCACCATCCGCTGTTAAGATCGCGTGGTACTGCTGCCCGGAATCGGAACTTCCGCCAAGCGCGGAACGTCAGAAAAATATGCCTGACATGCATTTCCACGCACGCCACACGGGCACCGCAATCCTGGAGGGATTGCCCCATTGATCACCACTGACAAAGTCTCAAAGGTCTATAAGAACGGAACTGTCGCGCTCGACAACATCAGCGTCGACATCCAAAAAGGTGAGTTTGTCTTCGTCGTTGGGCCCTCGGGTTCGGGCAAGTCAACCTTTATTCGCCTTCTAATCAAGGAAGAGGAGCCGACGGAGGGCAACATCTGGGTTGCCGGCAAGCAAATCAACAACCTCTCCTCCTGGAAGGTCCCATATCTGCGCCGCAACATTGGGTGCGTCTTCCAAGATTTCAAACTACTGCCGACAAAGACGGTTGCCGAGAACGTAGCGTTTGCGATGCAGGTGATCGGGCGACCGAAATCTGCAATCGAGACGCACATTCCTCAAATTTTGGAATTGGTCGGATTGCGAGAGAAGGCCGGTAACTATCCAGACGAGCTATCTGGCGGTGAGCAGCAGCGAGTTTCTATTGCTCGGGCCTTTGTGAACCGCCCGCTTGTGCTGCTCTGCGATGAGCCAACCGGAAACCTCGATCCGAAGACTTCGACCGGGATCATGCGCCTCCTCGACAGGATCAATCGAACTGGCACCACAGTGCTCATGGCTACTCACGATCACTCGATTGTTGACTCCATGCGCCGCAGAGTGATTCAGCTCGAGGGCGGTCATTTGGTGCGCGACGAGGACCGAGGCATGTACGGAGTGGGTGCCCAGGCATGAGCGTCAAAGGCGGCTACTTCATAGGTGAGACGTTTCAGAACATCCGCCGCAATTTCCTCATGGCGGCGTCGGCGATTCTCACCGTCGCCATCTCGCTTGCCTTGCTTGGGTCAGTCCTCCTGATCAGGCAATGGACTGACACGATTGTCGGGCGCTGGCGCGGCAACGTTGAGATAAACGTCTTCCTGCGAAATGACGCAAGTGAGCCGCAAATACAGGCCGTTCAGTCGAAGATTTCGTCAATCCCAGATGTCAAAGAGTTCCGTTACGTCTCAAAGGAAGAGGCGCTGACTGAATTCCAAGAGATGTTCAAAGACAAGAAAGATCTCGTCGAAAACGTCGGGCCTGGAGTCCTGCCGGCTTCGTTCAGGATCACCCTCAAGGATCCCGAGGAGGCCGACGCGGTCGGGGACCAGATAAAGGGATTGCCCGGAGTTGACGAGGTTCAATACGCCAGTCAGACGATCAAGCGACTTACCGCGATCACAAATTGGGTGACCGCGGGCATGGCCTTTTTCGTGGCGATCTTTGCGATTGCCGCAGTGTTGCTCATCGCCAACACAATCAGGCTGGCAGTGTTCGCTAGACGTAAGGAGATCGGCATCATGAAGCTGGTCGGCGCAACCAACTGGTTTGTGCGTGTCCCCTTCATGCTTGAAGGTCTGCTCACTGGTTTCATAGGAAGCGTGCTGGCCTTCGCCGGCATCTACGGGCTTGCCATGCTTACGAGGCGCGTGCAGTCGCTGGCGCCGATCTTCGACGCAGCCGTCGGAACCGGTGCGGCAATTGAGACCGGCCTCATTCTCGTAGTCTTCGGCATTGGTGTCGGGATTCTCGGCTCTGGCATAGCACTAAGACGCTTCCTCGACGTCTAAAGGGGTGTGAATCCCTGCCAACCTGGTTCGGAGCGTGCATCGTGGAGAGACGAAGAGGCATGAGCCGAGTGCGACGGCTGATGTTGCGCTCAGCCTTGCCGGTCATCCTCGTACTGCTTGTTGCACCCATCCTGCCGACATCCGCGCTGGGTCAGCAGGAGATGCCGTCAGGTACCACTTCGGAGCGGATTGCCGAGCTGCGCCGCCGCCTGAGCGAGGCGCAAGGGCGTGAGAGCGACCTGCTCGCGCTGATTCAAGAATCAGACAAGCGCCTCGCCGAGCTGAACACAATCGTTGCCGACCTCACCACACGCCTTGAGGATGCGCGCCGCCGCCTTGGAAGTGCTCAGTACGACTTGGACTACGCGACAGCCGCGTATCTAAACAAGCTTGACGCGGTCGAGCATGCTGACCGACTCTACGTCGCGACTCGCGACCGGCTCTCGCTGCGGATCATCCGCATGTACAAAGACGGCAATCTCGGCGAAGTCGACCTGTTTCTCAATGCGAAAAGCATCGCTGAGCTAGGCCAAGGGCGAAGCTATCTGAATCGGGTGGCGGCAGACGACGAGCAGTCCGCAGCGCACCTCGCCGAGTTGCGTGACACTCTCGATGGCGAGCGGCTGCTGCTGGAGGACACCCGAGCGAATTTGCTCGAGAGTCGCAATCGGATCGACGCCGAGACCGATGAGCTGACGCGCCTGCACGCGGACAACCAAGCGGCTCGAGACCTCGCCAATGCGGAGAGCGAGAACCAGCGCCAGCTCCTCACACAGGTACTTGCTGACAAGAACCAGACTCAACGAATGCTCGATGAGCTAGAAGGCGCCTCGAATCGAGCGGCAAGCGACTTGGGCATTGAGGGCAGCCGCGGCAATCCGTCGATTGTTCCCGGTTATTTCGTGTGGCCTGCCGATGGTCCGCTCACATCTCGATTTGGGACGCGGGTTCACCCGATCTCCGGCGCGAAGAAGTTGCACGCAGGCGTTGATATCGGAGCGCCAAGCGGTGCCCCGATAAGGGCGGCTGCTTCCGGCCTGGTCCTGAGGGCGGGACCCTACGGCGGGTACGGGCTTGCCACGATCATCGATCACGGCAACGGGCTTGCGACGCTCTATGCGCATCAGTCGCGAATTGGCGTATCCGCGGGGCAGCAGGTGACACAGGGGCAGACGATCGGCAACGTCGGATCGACTGGCTACTCGACCGGTCCGCATCTGCACTTTGAAGTCCGGATTAATGGCCAACCTCGAGACCCGCTTCTCTGGTTCCCCGAGCGCGGCTGAGGGTCTGGATCCTATGGCAAAGAAGAAAGCCGCTCCGGTGCCGTCAACTGGCGATGGTCCGGTGATTCGTGACGTCGTCGGTAATAAGCGAGCACTTCGAGACTACGAGGTAGTCGAGTCTTACGAGACCGGGATTGTCCTAAGCGGCGCCGAGGTCAAGGCCTTACGGTCGGGGCAGGGCAACTTGGCAGATGCGTTCGCGGTCATTCGTGACGGCGAGCTGCAGCTGCATGGCGCGCACATTCCGAGGTATGACTTCTCAGATGATCAGTCATATGAGGCCAAGCGCCCCAGGCGACTGCTCATGCACCGAGGCGAGATCGACCGTCTGGCGGGCAAGGCGGCAGAGCAGGGACTCACGCTGGTTCCAATGAAGATCTATTTCAAAGATGGCCTGGTCAAGGTTCAGCTCGCTCTAGCCAAGGGGCGGCGGAAGTACGACAAGCGGGCTGCTTTGCGGGACAAGGAGCATCAGCGAGATATGGCCCGGGCGTTGAAGGAGCGTGGCCGAGGGTAGGGGGTGGCCTCCTCGGTCGGCCTGTCAGGCGAGTGCGGGTCCGGTACCAAGCGGCATCTACCGCCGCCGTGAGGTGTCAGTGATGTCAATACTGACCTTGATGCTTGCGTCAGAACGCTTGCAGGTCTCCGTTTTCGTCGTTCGGGAGCAAGGTGCCAAGTTGGTATAGAAGTGGCGGTAGATCACGCTGCAGCGTCAACCAGACGCGCGACCAGTCGACGCTGTCGTATCCGTGAACAAGACGGTGGCGCATTCCGGCGGCCTCCGACCACGGAATCTCCTGATAACGGTCACAGAAGTCCCTCGGCACTCGTGAAGCTGCCTCGCCAATAACGATGATCTGACTGTAGACCGCCCAGCGAGTGCGCTCGTCGTCAAGGAATTCGGATTCATCGAAACCGGCAATCAGTCTCAGTGCCGTCTCGGCGGCTCGAATCATGTCGATCACGTATGCAAGCGAGTCACGCGGCATAGACCGTCACCGCTGAGTCCAAGATGGCGTTGCGCCTGATCCAATTGGCACTTCGTTCCAAGTTCTTGCGATCGACCAGTTCGACTCTGCGCGCGAAGAGGGATGAGAACTCAGATTCCGCCCTTACGAGGTCCATAAGCGACCACTGTTCGCCTGTATCGAAGTCAACGAGAAGGTCAATGTCGCTATCAGGTGCCAGCGTTCCGACAAGGGCGGATCCAAAGAGCGCCAGTTGCCGAATCTTCCACTTCTGGCACGTCCGATTGAGCGATTTGTCGGAAATCTCCACACCGGCAATCTTCACTGTCGTCTTCCTCCGTTGTCCTCCGCCGCGCCCGACGCGGTGCCGTCAAATGATCATGCCGATCCGGGTCGAAAAGCTGATCTACCTCGCAACTTCTATTGCCGCGAAATGACGCCGTCACGAATATCGAAATACTACAGACCCTGCGCAACAACTGACCCTCGCTGAGGAGTGAAACCCAGCGAAAGTGCGCTCGGTTCGTGCAGCTGAGTACCGGAAATGGCGCAGCCCAGCGAGGACGGATTGACACTTCACTACCCCGGCTGACCACAGCTGGAACGCACATTGTGCGTTCAGGCGAAGCCCCGCAGCTGTGGTCAGCCGGGAAGCGCCGCTCAGATACACTACTGATCAAAATTACTCACTTTCTGGTTACGCTGTGGTCAGCCGGGAAGCGCCGCTCAGATACACTTCCCATGAAGACATTGAGGAATGGATGGAGCTGTGGTCAGCCGGGAAGCGCCGCTCAGATACACTCCGTAGCTAACGCGCACCGAGAAGTTCAGAGCTGTGGTCAGCCGGGAAGCGCCGCTCAGATACACTAGGACAGGTCGAGGTTGACGGCATCTATCTGCTGTGGTCAGCCGGGAAGCGCCGCTCAGATACACTTGCGACCCTTGTTGGGCCAATCTCTGCTGCCAGCTGTGGTCAGCCGGGAAGCGCCGCTCAGATACACTTCGCAGTTCGAGCTCGCAGAAGCGTCGTGGCTGTGGTCAGCCGGGAAGCGCCGCTCAGATACACTTGAGGATTGATTGGTCATCGCCACGGACCAGCTGTGGTCAGCCGGGAAGCGCCGCTCAGATACACTGGGTGACCTCACAGAAGGACGCGGGGACCTTGCTGTGGTCAGCCGGGAAGCGCCGCTCAGATACACTAGAAGGTGTCATGAAATCGAAGGTCACCCCTCGCTCCATTTGCTGTGGTCAGCCGGGAAGCGCCGCTCAGATACACTTGAGGATTGATTGGTCATCGCCGCGGATCAGCTGTGGTCAGCCGGGAAGCGCCGCTCAGATACACTACGGACGCGTTTCACGACAATGTAACAAATGCTGTGGTCAGCCGGGAAGCGCCGCTCAGATACACTCCCCACGAAGTCGAGGCTCCGTCGTCTTTGCTGTGGTCAGCCGGGAAGCGCCGCTCAGATACACTTTCGAGCCTGATGCCCTCAGCTTCGCCAACGCTGTGGTCAGCCGGGAAGCGCCGCTCAGATACACTCCTGGTTCCTGGTTCATGAAGACCTCAACGGCTGTGGTCAGCCGGGAAGCGCCGCTCAGATACACTAGAAGGTGTCATGACCAGCGACGCCCAGCGGCTGTGGTCAGCCGGGAAGCGCCGCTCAGATACACTTCCAAGGCGAGCTACCGGAGCGGGAAAGAAGCTGTGGTCAGCCGGGAAGCGCCGCTCAGATACACTAGAGTTCCTGCGAGGCTTGCGCCTAGCAGGAACTCTGCCATTTTCGGTGTCATAGAAACTGCATTTGCTCGGGTGCGTTTTCGGGCGCTTGATGGAGAAATGCTGAGTAGATTTCCATCTTCCCGAACTGTCGATCCGTAATCGACACGATCCGTACTTGGCCGGCCGGAGGTAGTGATCCTCGCACACGACGTCGGTGTTTTGCCGCGTCGTCTTCGCTCTCGCAGTAGCGCGCGTAGACCGAGTACTGGAGCATCGTGAATCCATCGGCGAGAAGGCTGCGACGGAATTGCGTGTAGTCCTGCCTGGCCTTCTTCGTCGTCACCGGCAAGTCAAACATCACGACCAACCACATAGCTTTGTACTCCGACCTCATCTCGCGACTACGGGCCTGATGCGCGGTATTTCCAAGTTCCGTTGCTCGCCAGCGAAGACGCGAGCTAGGGCATTTGAAACGCGAGTCGCAATGTCAAAGAGGGTGCGTTGCTCTCCCGCCACCTCATATCTCTCGTATAGGGACTGAAGTATCGACTTCTTTATGACGGGCGAAATCTCGACGTCTGCACCCTCCGCGCGGCAGATGTCGCAAACGGCGCTGTCGACTAGTGGGCGAAATGGCTCCATGAGGTCGCTCGCCAGACAGAAGCTGTCATAACGATTGTGATGATGGAGGCCAAGTGACGGGTGCAGCCCCGATGCACAGATTGCTCGCGCGACAATTGCTCGGAGAACTGTGTAGCCGTAGTTCAAGAGGCGATTCTGATCGTTTGCATCGCGGCGTCTCCGGAACGACGGATCGCCAAAGATTCGCGGCCAATATATTTGAGCTGCGCGTGCTTCGACGTTCGTCGGATCTCCAGAACGCACCTGAGCTACTAGGTCGCTGAGTCCAAAGTCGCTTCCAGCTTCTGCCTCGAGGATATGCGCCTGGGCTCGAACCTTAGCTCTGACGATCTCTTGCCAAAGCCGCTTTCGCGTAGGAGCTGATATCGAAGTCTGTGCAGCGAGGCGCTCGGTTTGAACAAAGTGGGAGCCGAAGGGCAATAGCATCGCTGCCGGCATGTAGCTCTTGTTGCAGATGACGACTGCGCCGCCGGACTCTGCTATGCCCGCAAGCGTGGCCTGTGACACCGTGGCCTGGCCTGCTGCAAGAACCAGCGCCGAGACCTCCTCTAGTGGCATCGTGTTCGTTCCATCGGGTGAGTCGATAACCAAGAGCGAATTCCGAGCGTGAAGGCTTACGGGCCGCTCTGATATGTCAATGATCCGCTCAGTCATTTGAAGGAAGAGCGCGGCCAATTGGATCAACCTGAATCTTTCGACAGCCTCTTTGTCTCATCGGATTCAAGCGAGGCCGCTGTAAGGCGCCAGCAGCCTTGATGTCCTTTTTCAGCCTGGCGTCCGCAACATCGACCATAGTGACCCCTTCGCTACTTTCAAGGCCGCGAATCACCGAGTGCACCTTGTTGTCGCCGTCAGCTCCCAGTTCCAGCGTGTCGCCCCAGGCAATACTGAACAGGAATCGGGCGCCATCAAGTTCGCGATCGATTACGGGCTCCCCGCGCCGCAGTCTCCCCATCGCCTCTAGGCATGTTACGAGGCGCCCTTTCCATTTGCCGTTGGGAAGTTCAAAGACCTCAATGTGATGGTTATTTCCGGGTACCACGTATCGTTTCGAATCTGGGCCGCCCAATTCGACAGCGTTCTTCACCACCTTCTTGCTTCCCTTGCTTCGCCCTTCTGGAGAGTAGTTGGTCTCCTCGTGAAGCTTCCCGTTCACCTTTCGCGAGGTTCGGTGGGAAACGACTATTTCGCTGATTGAGGCTCGAACTTCATTGAGAAACCCGGGCCATGGCGGTGTCACGCCTTCGAGGCTAGGCATGCCGCTTTCCCTTTGAGGAGCGCGTTTGGCGGTGTCGCTCATGCGCTTGACCATCGAATCCGTCGTGATCGCAATCGCGACCGCGTCTACAGCGTGGTGCCTGTGGTCTTCTCGAGTCTTGGTACCGCCGTCATCGAGAATTCCATTTAGGTCGAGCGAGTTTCTAATACTTGCCGTGAGCCCACCTGTGGTTGTGCGAATACGTTTCGAGCCGTTTGCATCAACGCCCATGGAATCGGCGCCATAGAGAGTCCCAAGGAACTCGATAGCAACACGAGTTGCCCACGCTGTGTCGTTGAGCTGGCTGTTTCGGAAGCCTTCGATTTCTTCGGAGTCCTTGACGCGAAATCGCTTGAGCTTCGCGAGAACGACGCCGTTCTGGCCGAAAAACTGCTCAACCCGGCTTAGAATCTCGTCGTATGTCGGCGTGCCGCCATAGGCTTCAAACGGAGTCTGGTTGCGCTTTACGTTGCGGTTCTCTTCGTGGTAGCAGAGGGTCTTGTTGGTGTAGGAGTTATCGAAACTCCTGTGATACGGAATGATGTGCTCAATGTCAAAGTCGCTGTAGAGCGACTTTGCATTGATTTGGCGCCCGGTGTAAGGGCAGATCCATCGGCACTCTTCCGCTAGCTGCCACTTCAAGACATCTGTGTTGGTGGGCTCCGCAATGAGCGCGTTTCTCACGATCTCCTCGCGCGCCTGGTCTCGCAACTTCTGATTGGCTCTGTTCTTCTTGGTGATGTCCTTTCGCACTTGCCTTGGCTTCTTGATTGACCGAGCCATTTCAAGGCGAATCATGTCGGGCTTGCCGTATTCCCTAATTAGCGCGTTCACAACGAGGCGCAATTGACCAATTGTCCTGGTGACGACAGGATTGCGGATTTCTCCGCGCCACTCCTCGAACTTGTTGAGCGCTGGGAGCTTTTCAAGGGGGTCTCGGCGTGATTCGTCACCGTAGATTTCCTTGCGTGCTGTCGCGTAGGCGACTCCTTCCTCAAGCTTCGGGAGGAGTCGGCTCATTGCCTGCCTCGACAGGTCCATGAAGCCTTCTTCAAGCACAACATCGGCAAATGCGTTTGCCCGCTCTTCATCGAGTCCCCACTTGCCCTGCGCTCGTCGAACCCTTGCGCCGCGGTCGCCTATGCTCCGGGCGTCTTCAACCACAACTTCCTTCTCGGCATCGGTCAGTTCTCCCCACTTTTCGCCGAAGGCAGAGGCAAGCCGAGCTGCTGTCCGATTACCGGGGAGCCGCGTTTCGCCTCCAAGCTCAAGGTTGAAGGTGCTCCCCCGCGGCAGCCCAAGTAGCTTTCGGGTCTGCGGGAATGTGAGGTGCTCGCTAGCCTCAAGGGATTCGATGAGTTTGGCTCTCTCGTCGGGCTCAAGCAGCCGGATCTCACCGTCAGGCGTAACGACGCGGAGGTCGTTGACTTTCTGCAGCAGCCTAAATCTCTGCGAAATCAGGAGATCCTTGGGGGCACGAATACGGTTGGGTTCAAGCGAGCACCTGCCACGCAGATGCCTCTGACTCTTAAGTGGACGCTGATGGAAGATCACTTTCTCTATTCGTGCGCGCGTCTCGCTCGAAAGTGAATCTGGCCGGTACTTCTCCTGCGCATCCCAAATCGAGGCAAACTCCTCTTGGTACATGGCGCGTGAAGTCCAGCGCTGACGGATCCGATGTTCCTTGGGGTCGATCCGCGAGAAATACTCACCGAGCGTCCGTGAGCCGGATTCCCGAATCATGCGATCAAGCTCGGAGATACCGCCCTTGACTGCCCCCAGCTCTTCATCGTCCTTCGGAGCTGACTTGCGGTTGGAGAGGAAGCCGCGTCGCTGGCCGAGGTGATATATGGCTCGCCCAAAGGCGTAGGGTTCGAGCTCCTCATCTAGGGCGCGACGCCGAAGATCGTAGTAACAGGTGTGGGGATGAGCACTTCGAGTCTTGTCGTCAAATAGCTGGCTGTCGAGATCGCGCAGCAAAGACATGCGTGATTGAGGCGTGTCAATGGGTCCGGCCGGCAGGAGTCCTGCGTCTTGAAGCGTCTTCATCAGTAGCCACTTACGCCGTCTGCGACGATCGGTTTGTCGGCGGCGGAGCCGAGCCTCTCGTCTTTCCACGGCGCGAGACGCGTCATTGCCTGTGGAGATGTCGCCGTCAGTACCGGCTGGAAACACGCGTACGCCGGTTCGAATGATTCTTGACGGGTTGCCGTCAGAATCGAGACCGATAGCTGCCCAGCCAATGGAATTTGTTCCCAGGTCGAGCCCCAGGATCCACGGCGTTTCGTGTGATTGCGGATTACTCATTGGTTTCTCCCCCAATCGCCAGTGGCGTAGGTGCGTGATGTCTGATAAGGTGACTGCGTGTATCTGAGCGGCGGTTTCCGGTGCTTACATCACAGTAAGCGGTTAATCCCGCGGAAGGCTCCGCTCCGTAAGGAGCGTCCTGAGCGCCTCCCAGTGGGGCGCTCTTTTTATTCCCGCTTGGAGCGGGGCTAACGCACGCAGGCGTTCTTGTTGAGAGACCAGACGGGTGTGAAGAGTACCCGCGGTCTCCGTACTCTGACTTCAGACTGGCAGTGCCAAGTCCCAGCATTTCTTCCCCCAGAGTTCCCGCTCCGAATGATTGCCACTCGCAATTCGTGCTCGTGGCTACATGGAAACGCCGTGCTTGAAACTAGCATGATTCGAGTGCGCCAGGTCGGGTGTTCTCAATTTGCGCGGAATCTCTAAGAACCACGTTACATCAGCTTCGATAGCGGCGAGCCCTCACGTGGCGAGCAAGTTGCCGATCGCGCTCCAGCCGACCCTTCCAAACTTCTGCGACGATCGTGTCAGCGTCAACTGAGTGGTTTGGGAGTCTACAGAGCAGTTCACGGTTGGGCGCGGCTGCAGCCGAATGAGCGGCCTGCCGCTGTCTATCGGCGCGAACTGGCCTGTCGCCCCTATCCGGTCCCATGCCACCAAGTGTGCTTTCGATCCTCAGCCCGGCGGACGTCCCCAACGTCGAACACTGCAGGCAGCACCATGCCGTCGGACAGCCGGCGAACTCTGCGCCCGACTATGCGGCCGGCTTCATCTCGTTCCTCGGATTCGAGGGCAAAGCCGCCGCTCCATGAGCCATCGAAGCGGCTGCGCACCTCGACTTTGGTCCCGACTCTCATGATCCTCCACGGAACTCAGGGCTGTGAGCGGCGCGCACATCGTACCGAAAGACCGATCGAGCGACGACTCGATTGGTAGTCTCGGGCATGGCTCTGCGCGCATCCAAGCGAAAGAACGTCGTCGTACGTGGCGACAAGAAGATCCGACTCCCAGATGTGCCAACTCTCAAGATTGAGCAGGAGTACTGGGCGAGCGGGATCAGACACGTTGCCGGACTCGATGAGGTAGGTCGTGGCGCCCTCGCCGGCCCGGTCACGGTTGGGGCGTGCGTCTTTGCGGCAGGCGAGCGCATGTACAAGATCCGGGATTCGAAACTTCTCGATGCGGCGCGCCGAGAGGAGCTGGTGCCCAAGATCGAGGAGCGCTCAGTGGCGTGCGGGGTAGGTCACGCATCCGAGGGTGAGATTGACGAGTTCGGGATCGTTGGAGCACTCGGCCTGGCAGCGAGGCGTGCACTCGAGTCCATTGAGGGCGTTGAGATCGACGTGATTCTGCTCGATGGCAACTCCGATTACCTAGGGGATGAGCGGGTCAAGCCGGTGGTATACGGCGATTCTTTGAGTGTCACGATCGCCGCGGCATCGATTCTTGCAAAGGTTGAGCGGGATTCTCTGATGACGGCCTTTGGCGAGCAGTACCCGGAATATGGGTTCGAGGGGCACAAGGGATATTCGAGTGCGGAGCATCTTGAGGTGCTGCGTCGCGTTGGGCCGGCGCCGATCCACCGGAAGTCATTCGCACCGGTGGCGGAGGTGCTGGGCAAGACGCGTTACGAGGTCAAGGTTGAGTCGACTGGGCAGCTGAGCCTCTCGGGGTAATGGGCCGGTGGTGCTCGGCAGCTGAGCCTCTCGGGGTAACGGCGTGCTGCCGATCGGGGTAGCGGGCTGGCTGTGGCGGCACTGCGGCCGCTGCCTCGCTCTGGGATAGCGGGCCGGGCCCAGCAGGCCGGTATCATCGGCTACTCACAAGCGATTCGAACCTCAATATTTCCCCCGGGAGGAGTCAGTAGATGGGCCAGAACGTTGCCGTGGCTGTGAGTGAAACTCTTGATCCAGATGTTCGCCGGTTCTCGACCGATCGTTGGCTCACGGGCATGGGCGGGCGCCTCTATTTCGATCCGGAAATAGCTCCTGACGGAGCCCCCAAGATTCCCGTCGGCGGGTATGAGTCGAAGATATTCGAGCTCGGGGGAATCAAGTCTCTCTATATATATGGGAGCGAGCTGACGATCACCAAGGGTGACGAAGCTTCGTGGGATGACCTCGCCCCGCGCATCCAAGAGATTCTTGCGGGCGCATTTCGCCACTACCCGTAACCTTTTCTTCCCTCGCACCGGTTGAAGCGGTGTGATGGATGAATCGGTTGAAACATATGCAGGCCATGCATCGGAGGTGGGACCGTCAGTTCTGCCCGTGACTACCGCAGGCTCGACGACCTCGCATTGGCTGCTCGCTGGGGCAATGAGGCCGCCTTTGCGGAGATTTTCGAGACCCTCTATCCCAAGGTCTACTCGTTTCTTTGGCGCCGGACGGCACGCCCCGAAGACGTCGAAGAGATCGCTGCAGAGACGTTCGTCTCGGTCTTCAAGGGGCTCAAGATATTCGAGCCCGCCTATGAAGGCGCCTTTTCAGCATGGGTATTCAGGATTGCGCGCCACCGCCTCATCGATCGGATCCGCAAGGACTCCGGTTCTAGAGAGCAGCTCGTCGATCCCGTCGATCTCCATGAGGCCGAGGCAGATCAGGCCGATGAGGTCATTGACCCGGCCGAGTTGCCCTCCGGATCTGACTTGGCGGACGCGGTCGCCGCACTTCCGGAAGCTCAAAGATCCTGCATATTGCTGCGCTTCGTCGCCGATATGTCAATCGATCAGGTGGCCGACGTGATGGAGCGGACCCCCAACGCAATCAAGCAGCTTCAGTTCCGGGCACTGTCAAACCTGAGGCAGGACCCTTCTCTTCGCCAGTTACGAGGTGAATCATGAGTAGCGATAGTTTCAGGACTTTCGAGCCGGTGGGGCCTGAGTTCAAGGCCGCGCTTGAGGCTCATCCGCCTGAAGGATCTGCCGAGCGAGTCTGGGGGAAGGTGAGTCAGCAGGTGGATGTGATTTCGGGCCAAAAGGGTGTAGCTGGACCATTGGGTGGCTCGGGTGGCACGGGTGGCTCGGGTGGCTCGGGTGGCAAGCCTTCAGATTCGAAGATTGTGGTTCTTGTCGCAGCCGCCGCCGCGTTGATCCTCTTGGTGGGTTTGGGTGTCGCAGCTCTGCTGGGCTCGGCGGGATCCACCACGGACTCCGAATCGGATTTGCTGGTCGGCGCGAACATCGAGCGGTTGGCGAGTGCCGAGAAGAAGCTTGACGAGGCCGACGAAGCGGTCGGGCATGGCGAGTTTGGCACCGCTGACGAATTGATCGATGGCTACTCATCTGACATCGAGGAGGTCGAAGCCGCAGCCGAGGGTGACGAGCAAGTTGCCAAGGCCCTTGACGAAGCGATGCCGCGTCTTGAGGAGAAGTTCAAGGCGTTGGAGGTCAAGGTACCGGAGGCCGCTCGGAAGCGAGGAATCGCTCGCGCTCGTGAGGTTCATGCTCGTAATGCTGCCAGGAAGGCCGCTCGTGCCCAGGGGAAGCAGAACAAGGGCAGCGACAACGGTGACGACAACGGCCGACCGGCTGGTAAAGGCCCCGGTGGCGCGAAGGGTAAGGGGGGCAAGGGGGGCAAGGGGCACGACGGAGATGGCGGTTCTGGTAGTTCTGGCAGTTCTGGGTCTGGCTCTGGGTCTGGCGGTTCAGGGGGTTCGGGCGATTCGGGGGATGGCGGGGAGTCAGGCGGCTCCGGTACCTTCGATCCTGCCGGGTAGGAGATAGGCGCGCGGGCGCCGCCAGGTTCGCCACCGCGTCGGCCACCACCAGTCTTGTCTAGGTAGTTTGCACTATTTACGAAATAGTCGATATTTATGTTGACGCGTCCGATATGTGGGGATAGGATCGAACACATGTTCGGTTTCCAGAGTCGACTGGGCTGGTGAAGGCGGTCGATTTCGAGAGTCCGAGCGATGCCGGGGGAGCCGGCCGGGGAAGCCAGCTCGGGCTGGGGAGATTGGGAAATGGGGAAAGGAGAACCCCACGGTTTGCGTACTGCGCACTGTTGGGACGTCGCCATGTTCAACTTCGATTCGTGGTCCACAAAGGCTCTGGTGAGCCACATTGGCGGTCTTGACCGCAAGATAGCGCGCCTTGAGGCTGAAAGGGTTGCCGCGATTGGGGCGCTCGACAAGGCCCGTTCGAATTCAGGGCAGGAATCAGCCGTTTCCCAAGATCTGCTGTCGCGAGAGACTGGGATATCGCGCAGGCGCGCCAAAGAGATGACCGACATGTCAAGGGCGCTGGGCGAGTTGCCACAAATCGCCGAGGCATTCTCCTTTGGCGAGATCTCATTGGAGGTTGCCCGCCAACTAGTGAAGTTCGCAACACCTGACCGAGACGGTGACCTAGCCAACCAGGCCAAGGACTGGTCTGAGGATCACGCCGCGAGTGTCGCCAGAAAAGAGCGGGCGATTTCCGCGCGGGAGGCTCGCAAGTCTCATGAAGAGCGAAGTGTGAAGTGGTTCTATGACGAAGACCGCCGCCACATCAACTTCCGAGCCGTACTTCCTGCAGCCGATGGCGAATTGCTCGCAAGTGCCATAGCCCGGCGAGCTAAGAAGCTCTACGACAAGAATTCGCCTACCCCATACGCTGCGCGATGTGCCGACGCTCTCATGGAGATGGCGTCAGCCGAACCGGAATCAAAGGGCGCCATCGGCCGAGCAGCGGTAATTCTGGTAGCAGAGGTGGGCGAGATCAGTGCCGCCGCAGGCGCAATCGAGGTCGGCGATGGCTTCTGCTCCGTTGATGTGGCAAGGCGCCTAATGTGTGACTCGACTATGCAGCTCGTGCTCCGTGATTCCGAGGGCCAGATTGCGGCTCTTGGGGTCAACTCACGGTCCGTTCCCGAGAAGCTTGCGAGAGTGGTTAGGGCCCGTGACAAGACTTGTCAGTTCCCGGGCTGCGACAAGACAAGGTTTACCGAGATCCATCACGTCATTCATGTGGCCGATGGCGGCAAGACGGTCTTACGCAATCTCGCATTGATCTGCTTCGCGCACCATCACTTGATACATGAGGGTGGGTGGCGCTTGGAGGGATCCATTCCCGGCGGGCTGCGATTCATCAGCCCCGATGGGCGTGTCTATGAAGTGGGAGCTCGCGCGGCCTGACCGCGCGGCTACCCGCGCGCCTGCCCGTTTTGCTGTCCGCGTAGCTGCCCGCGCGCCTACCCGTTTTGCTGTCCGCGTAGGCGTGGGGTTTTTCAGAGCGGGCTTAGCCGGATCCGAAGGCTCGGTTGAGCAGATCCATCGAGACGGGCTCGCGTCCCCACTTGGCCAAGTTGGCAGTGCTGCGGCGTGAAGATTCCGCGCCCGACTTGAACTCACCGATGATTCCCGGTGGACGAGTGGAGACGAGAACCTTGAAAGGCCTGATCCGAACTTCTCGTCCGCGAGCCTGTGCGTCGCCGTAGATCACGACCTGCTTGAAGCTCTCGTATCCGCGGCCGTGCTGGTGCGCGCAAAGACAGACCTTGGTCGAGCTGGCGGGAAAGCTGTCATTGGGGAGCCGCACTGCGACGAGGCCGGCTCCAGTCGCCTCGATTGTCACCGGCATGGTGACGAACCGGCCGTTTGAGTCAGTACTGGTGAGGACCACACGGTCAACGGAGCGCAAGATCCGCCTTGCCCGACGCCTCAGGGGGCCAGCGAGATGAGCTGAGGATGAGCGGTCTTCGTGCGCTGAGGGGCCTGGGTGCGCGGCGGGGGCCGGATGCGCTGAGGGGCCCGGATGCGCTGAGGGACCCGGGTGCGCGGCGGGGCCTGGGTGCGCTGCTGGCGCTGAGGGTCCTTGCGGGACCGAGGGGCTTCGGTGGCCTTCTAGCGGCATTCGAAGACCTCGGGTTCATCGCCGCATTCCGGGTCTCGCCACGCGAGAACGCGCTCAGGCGTGATTGTGATAATCACCCGAGTCAAGTAGCCCTGATAGAGCTTGCGCCACCGGGGATTCCGCATGCGCCGCTTGAGCCCGGGCTGGATCTCGGTGAGCGACGGATAGCGGGCGAGAGACATCAAGTTCATATCGAAGTCTCGGTCATCCGCTTCGGCCCGGCCTTGTATATGGACTGCACCCGCCCCGGAGTCCGATGAAGACACGGTGTATCCCATGGTGATTCCGACTCGGGGATCCCGGCGAATATTGGCGGCCTTGGCCGGAAAGCCAACCGACGTCGTCGTCACAAGTATGCCTGCGGGTCGATCAAAGGCCACCGCGACCGGAAATGTCGACGGGTATCCGGACTTGGCTGCGGTAGTTAGTTCACCCGTGGTGTATGCGTCGATCGAGTCGAGCACCCATTCGGGCAAGTTCAGTTCGGCCATCTCCCAGCTGCTCCCCGCAAAGTCCCACTCACGTCATCGAGCATTTCGAGTGACGTGACCGCCTCAATCATCTCGGATGCGCGCTCCCCGCTGCCTGAAAAAGCTACGCCTTCGGCGAGTTTGGACTCGACAAGTCGGCGAGTTTCATCTCCTGGTCGTCCCGCACCGCCGAGAGGAATCTCGGACAGCTCAGTGAACTTCCTTCCGTCAGACGTCGTGAGTGTGACGCGTGCGGGAAAGCGGCACTCGTAGCGCGAGAAATCTTCCCCGGTGAGCGCGTCGTCCGGCTTTCGAAGAATCTTGCGCAAGTCAAACGCCGAGCCCTCAGGGGAGATCGCATCAGTCATCTCTCGCGATGTATCGATGCGCCACTTCTTCGCGAGCGACAAGATTTGATCCTCACGTTCGAGATAGAAGCCGGGTTCGAACTCAGCCGGAGTCAGGCGCCCCGCGAGGATCGCGACCGACCCCGAGAGGGCAACCGAGAAGTTCACATTCATCGGCGAGATGTGCTCACCCCGATACCAGCCCGACATGGTTTCCATGCCCGCGGTCAGCATTCCGGCTTCTACGGCAATTCCGTCAATGTCGTCAGCTTCAAGTGCTTTGCCTTCCGAGCTTTCGAAGTCGCTCATGATCGAGAACAGTGCGTCGATTGCGGTGTCGATGTAGGCGCATCCGGGATAGATCTTGTAGCTAAGTGAGCTGGTGAGCCACGCCTCACCAAATCCAGAAAACATTTTCGCCATGGCGTCTGGGTGGAACCGTGCCCAGAAGCCGCCTCGGTCTTCGAGAATTCCCCGGGCACCGTTGAGTCCTTCGGCAGCCAGGACCGCAGCGTGCGCTCCGTCGACCGCAGGCTGCGCAGCAATCAGGGCCTTGGCGTCAGAGCCCATGAAGGTCGCCACTAGCGGGTAGTTGGGTTGGCTGAAGGCAAGGCCAATTGCTGATTCGATGCCACCTGCGTCAAGACCAAGCAGCTTCGCCCCGGCTGCGCTTGCGCCTATCAGGTGGATGTAGCTCCACATCTGCCCGTTGTGAGGTCCGAAGAGCATCGATGCCCCTAGGCGGCCACCAAGTTCGTTCGCGACCACCGCCGCCGTGATGAAATCTTGCCCGCTCACCGCTGTGCCTTCGGAGTGAAGCAAGTCGGCTACAGCAAGTGCGCCCAGAATTGCGGAATGCCCCGTGTGCCCGGCAAAAAGGTAGTCATCGAAGTCGTGGACCACCGAAGCAGCTGTCTCTATGAGAAGCCTGTCGCTCATGGATGCGAGTTCAGAATCACCACTGCCGGCTCCCCACCGCGCTGCTGCCCGTCGATAGGCTCGAATCTTCGAGCTGGCCAGACCGGAGAAGGTCGCCCCGAGAACCGATGCAGCCTGAAGCTTGGTCTTCTCGACCACGTGAGGTGGCAGGTCTTCAAATGTGACTTGGGCCGCCCATTCCGACGCGATGCGAGTGGGGTTCTGAGGCATCAGGACTCCCTAATAATGTGGATGCCAAGACGATATGCTCGCGCATTGTGCTCGAGACGACCTCATACCCTGAGATCGAAGACGGTGCCCTCCTAGAGACCGACGTGCTAGTGATCGGCTCGGGCGCCGGTGGGGCAGTCGCGGCGAAGATCCTTGCAGAGGCCGGCCGGTCGGTCACGGTCGTTGAAGAGGGGGCACTGAGCAGCCCCAAAGATCTCGGCGACGATCCCGAAGCGAGAATTCAGAAGCTGTGGCGAAGCGGCGTTGAGACGCTTGCCGACGGTTCCGTTCCGATACACATTCCGACTGGGCGCGCAGTAGGCGGCACCACATTCATCGGATGCGGTTCGCTCATGCGGACGCCATCGCGAGTCCTCGATCGTTGGGTTGATTGGGGGCTCGATCATCTCTCCGCCGATCAGATGGCGGCGGAATTCATTGAGATCGAAGAGGTTCTGTCTGTTCACCCCATGGGGGATGCGCTGATCGGGAGAAACGGCGAGCTGCTGCGAGATGGCGCCAAGGCCCTCGGTTTCACCAGCGCCCCAGTGCCACGTTCGGTAGTCGATTGCGAGGGGAGCGGCATATGCGTGCTTGGTTGTCCGACCGAAGCCAAGCAGTCTGTGGATCTGACCTACCTTCCTCGGGCGCGGCTCAACGGAGCCAAGGTCATCGAGAGGGTGCGAATTGACAGCTTGCTCATGGATTCGGGGCGGGCTGGAGGGGTTCGTGGGACCTTGCTCGACGCCAACGGCCGCGAAAGGGGAGCAGTCAAATTCACGGCCAACGACATTGTCCTGGCTGCTGGATACCTGCACACTCCCAAGCTCATGGCGACGGCAGATCTCGGTAACCCGGAGCACGTCGGCCGCCACTTGCAGATTCACCCGTGCGCAGGTGTGGTAGGGGTATTCGAAGATGACGTCAGCTCTGCACCGGCAGCAGTTCAGACGTGGTATGTCGATCACTTTGCCGAATCACACGGAGTCCTGATCGAGGCGACGTCACTAATTCCCGAGATGAGCCCCGGCTTGGACACTTCGCGCATGGCCTACGTCGCGGTCTTTGCCGCCGATACAGGCGAAGGCGACTTGATCGCCGATGGCGAGAGTGGTTTGCGCCCACGCTATGAGATCCACCCCGACGACGTGACTGCGCTCGGGTTCGGAGTCTTCCAATCTGCGCGAATCCTCCTGGCCGCTGGGGCACGCGCTGTTCTCACTGGGCACAAGGAAATGCCAAAGGTGACCAGTTTTGCTGAGGCAGAGGCCCTTTCTCAGCTGCGCTGGGAGCCCGCGTACTTCAAGCCCGTTTCATTTCATCCCGTTGGCACCGCTCGCATGGGAGCGGACCCAGAGGTTTCGGTCGTGGATACCGGTGGGCGGGTTTGGGGTATACCAAATCTCAGAGTCGCCGACGCGAGTATCTTGCCGTGCTGCCCTGAGGTCAACCCCCAGGAAACGATCATGGCAGTAGCCGCGAAAGTAGCCCGGAGCGCCGCTCAATAGAAGCGCGCGAAGTAGGCGCTAGGAGTGCGCTGCGAAAGCGCCCGCGTATCACTAAGGCGCCAATTGCGCCTGATGCAAGCTCGGCCAGCTAGGCCTCTGAGCCAGGTTCTTCGCTGCCTACCGAAGTAGAAGTCTGCTCGCCGCCCGCTGCGGTCATCACATCGCGGCCAAGCTCACGCTGTGGGTGAGCAAGCTCCTCGATGCGGACCGGCCCCTCGGTGCGAACCTCTGCTTTGGAGACGAATCGATGCGGGCGCCGGTCATCCCAGATCCACGCATCCTGAACCGTGACTACTGTCGGATTACTGGAGCAGACCTCTACCTCGTTTGCGAGATAGATTTCGCGGTCAACTTCAATGAAGTACCGGAACAGCTCAAAGATGTCCCGGAACTCCGACTGGAGCGTATCGGTCTGATCGCCTCGTTCCACGAGCACCACCCTAGGTCCACGGCGAGATGCACAATAATTGCGCAGTTTCAGGCGGATTTGTTGGATTACGCGCCACTCCGTGTTTAATCGGCGCCATCAGAGATTCGCAGGCCGTATTGGAAAGAGGGGCCGCACGCAATGACAACGACTTCGACTGCACCGGACTTCGAGCTGACGAGCACGGAGGGCAAGACGGTCAAGCTCTATCCGATCACGGCAATGTGGCCCGTGCTGCTCGTGTTCTTCCGTTCCAGAGGAGAAGCGTGCGAGCGGATCATGCCGATGATTGCTGACTTCGAGCGCACATATCGTGGGGCTGACCTGGAGATTCTGGCCATTTCGCAGGACTCTCGTGCAGAAGCTCGGGACCGATTGGCCGAGCTGGGGTGGGGTGGCCGGATCCTCATCGAGGCTCCTCCGTACTCGGTCTCGAAGTCATTTGGCGTGACTGAGCTGCCTGCGCTGGTTCTCATCGGACCCGACAATCAGGTACTTGCCGCAGCCCAGGGGGCTGATGAGTTTGGCATGAACTCGGTCGGGAGAGCAGTCGCGGAATTGACCAATTGGACCTACCGCCCGGTCGTCGGCGAGCAGCTTGAGGACCTCGAGGCAGTTCCCAGCAGAAGCTGAATTTATTGGTTGGTGGAACCACCTGAGGGCGGGGTTAGAATCGCCCACATCATCTGATTAGCCATTGGGCCGACCTGCCAAGTTGGAGGCACTGTGTCCGCTTTCTCAGTCCCGGCTGCGAAGTCGGTTGAACTCAACCCATCGCCAGAAGAACTGCGCAAGTACGCATCCGAAATGCCAAATGCCAGGGAGACTGAGTTCGGAAACCTAAATGTCCAGACCAGGGTAGTCGCGCGATCCAAGGCGAGCACCTACGTGGCGACGGACAGTCCCGAAAACCACTCGGACCAGACGATCACGCGCGAAGAATACGACCGAATAGCAGCACTTCAAAATGAGTACATTGCCGGTCAGGACATGATCGAGATCCGGGGCTACATAGGCAACGATCCAGAGTTCCGGGTGCCCGCGAGGCTCTTCATCGAGAGGGCAAATGCCAACATCGCCGGCATGCAGAACCAGCTCTACTATCCGCTTGACGGCCCTGCCGAAGATGTCGAGCCGGAGCTAACCGTCGTGTATACGCCAAATCTGGAGATGCCCGGTTATCCGAATGACCGGATCATCGCGGTTGACCTCGAAGGCGGTGTCACCAGGGTGCTCAACTCGGACTACTTCGGTGAGTCAAAGAAGGGCGGGCTTCGCATGTGGAACAACCTCGTCTACGAGCGAGGCGGTTTGGCGATGCATGCCGGGTGCAAGGTAATACCGACTGCCGATGGCGACAAGGTCATGCTCATCGTGGGGCTCTCTGGCACCGGCAAGACCACGACCACATTCACCAAGCAAAATGATTCGAATCCTTGCCAAGATGACTTCGTTGCTCTGATGCCGGGGGGAAAGGTCTACGCGACCGAAAACGGCTGTTTTGCCAAGACATTCGGGCTTGATCCAGAGCACGAGCCGACGATCTACGGCGCTGTCACGAAGCCCCACGCATATCTGGAAAACGTCAGCCAGGACGACGCAGGGCACGTCGATTTCCACGACGAGAGTTACACGCAGAACGGGCGCGCAACCTTTGAGTTCGCCGACATCGACGCCGCCGATGCCCGCAATCTAGGTAGCGTCGACTACTTGCTGATCCTCAATCGCAACGAGAACATCATTCCTGGCGTCGCGAGACTCAGTGCCGACGAAGCGGCGCTCTATTTCATGCTTGGTGAGACTCAAGGGACATCTGCAGGCGGAGCTGAGGAAGCTGGGAAGTTTCTCCGAGTTCCAGGTACAAATCCGTTCTTCCCGCTGCTCCACGCGCTGCAGGGAAACCGAATTCACGAGCTACTCAAGGGGTCCGGAGTAGAAACGTTCCTTCTCAATACGGGACGTGTGGGTGGTCCAGACGCCGATGACAGGTCACAGAAGGTCCGGATCCCGCATTCCTCCGCAATTGTGCAAGGCATTGCCGAGGGAACGATCGAGTGGGAAGCCGATCCGGATTTCGGCTACGAGGTTGCCACCAGCGTTCCCGGAATTGATTCAGCGGATTCAGCGGTGCTCAGACCTCGGGGGCTCTACACGGAGCAAGGCCGGGGCGAGGAATACGCGTCGCTAGTACAGCGCCTCAAGGATGAGCGGCGCGAGTACCTCTCCAAGTTCCCCGGCCTCGATCAAGAGATCGTCGAAGCGGTCGGGTAGATCTACCCGATAGATCTCCCCGCCATCATGAAGATGGCAATCGCCAGGGCGATGGCCGTGCCCCACAGGGCCACCCGTGCGGCGAGCGCGCGGTGCTTGCGGTGCTTGTAAGCCGTGCTCCAGGACTCGGGAATCTCTGCGAGCCCGGCGTGGTGATGAACGCTGTGTGGATGTGTCGCCGCCATGGCGCTAGCTCCTTGTTGGGACGTGTCACCCCTTCGGCGCCTTGACCTCTCCGCAGCGCCGGCGGGGTGAAGTTTCTTTTCCTATGTATTCGGCATTTCTGTGAGATTGGTTCACTCTTTGTGGTGAATAACTACGCTGGGTGGTGGGCCTTGTTTGGTCAGGTTGGCGGGGGGTTTGGCCGGAGGTGCGGGGGACTTGGCCAGGGTTGCGAAGAACATGGCCCGAGGAGCGGGGACAAGGTCGAAGCGTGGCGCGCCAGACCCAAGCTCCGGATACCACGCCGACGCGCGGCAAGTTGCCCATCTGCGTGGCGCGGTAGTCTGAGGCCCGTGTGACCGACTGACTGAGGAGACCGAATGAAACTCGACACGGTTCTTGCCGCCGCCGACATCGAATCTGCGGGAGACGCCGCGAAGTTCGCCGAGGAGATGGGCTTCTCAGGTCTGTGGGCGGCTGAAACCGGTACGACTCCGTTCATGCCCCTCGCCGTCGCGGCGCTGGCAACAGAGCGAATTGAGTTGGGTACTGCAATCGCCGTTGCGTTCCCTCGCAGCCCCATGGTCACCGCAATGGATTCCTGGGCACTTCAGAAGGCTTCGAAAGGGCGCTTCATATTGGGGCTTGGCACCCAAGTCAAAGGGCACAACGAGCGTCGATTCTCGGTACCTTTTGAGCATCCCGGCCCGAAGCTGCGAGAGATGATCCTTGCGATGCGTGCGATCTGGAAGGCCTTCCAGGGTGAAGAGCGCCTCAATTTCAGAGGCGACTTCTACCGCTTTGATCTGATGACGCCTTTCTTCAATCCGGGTCCCAGCTCCCATCCCGAGATCCCCATCTACATAGCCGGAGTCAACGAATACATGTGCGAGCTCGCCGGCGAGCTATGCGAGGGATTTCACGTCCATCCTTTTCACTCGGTGGCGTTCCTCGAGAACCACGTCTTGCCAGGCATCGAAAAGGGTCTGAAAGTCGCGGGGCGCGAGCGCTCCGATATCGATCTGGTAGCGCCGGTATTTGTTTGCATGGGCGCCAACGAACAGGAGATTGAGGCAGCAAAGGGTCCGATCCGCATGCAAATTGCCTTCTACGGCTCGACCCGCACATACCAGCCCGTATTTGCTGAGCACGGATGGGAAGAGACGACAGCGAAGCTCCAGTCGCTCATGGCCGAGGGCAGGATGGCTGAGATGGGGTCAGCGATAACTGACGAGATGCTCGACGTATACGCGATTTCATGCACCTACGATGAAGTCGCCGAAAAGGTCAAGGCGAAGTACGATGGCCTGATCGACAGGGCCTTCTTCTACTTGCCGGTACCGCCAGGCTTGCCAGCAGAACAGGAAGCCCGCTGGCGGCGAATCATTGAAGCCTTCAGCGGCTGAGGGCCGGCTCGAGGGGCTCGGAAATGACCCGCGTCATTTCAGGATCAAGACCCTCGGCAAGCTCTGCGACTCCGGTCCACGCGGTTGTGACGATCACCTGAGTCACGGTCGACATTTCCACGAGCAAGTCGAGAATCTCACGGCTCTGCGCCCGGCCGCTGGTCGAAAAGGCGTCTTCAATCAGAAACGGTATGTGTTCATCTGACGGTCCCCATCCGGTCATCAGGGCGAAGCGGGACATCAAGTATTCGTCGAGATGCGATCCGGACATTCCTGCCCTCTGAGGTGGAGCAAGCTCTAATGCCGCAGAACCATCGAGCGTGACGAGGTCCTGCCTTGCCTCGCTGTTTGCAATGACGACTTCGCTCTCAGACGAAGCTCTGACGGGTAGAGATTTCCACGGGCGCCCCTTGGATCCGCTGTCTCCGCTCGCCGCGTCGGAGTCAACTAGCTTGCCTGCCAGCGACTCGATCCTTGTGCGCAGGTGCTCGAGGTGCCCAAGGTCGCCTCTGACCTTGGTCATCTCCTCATTGAGGAGTGAAATGTCAGGAAGGCTGCCGGAACACGCCTCGAGTCGGATCCGAGCCGCTTCCTCCTCGGCCTCGAGACGTCCAAGATGGGCTTCGGCCTCCTCAGCGGCCTTGACGAGCAGCTGCTCCGAACCCGTGATTTGGATTTCTCTCCAATCAGGATGTGCCTCTTCAAGGTCGGAAAGGCGTGATTCGGCTGCAACGAGCCGGGCCTCCCAGTCAGTACGAGTGAGGCCCGCGAGGTTCTTCTCATACTCGTCGGCGAGCTGGCGCCGAGCCGAGTCGAGCTTCTGTTCGAGGAGGGCCTCATCGCGCAGGCGAGTGAAGTTCCCAAGCCGTTCCGAGTAAGAGCCGGACGCACATTCAGGAATCTGGGCGAGGACCGTGCAAACGCGCGCCTTTTCTTCACGTACTGCGGCCCGAGCGGCTATTAGGGCCGCATAGGTCTCGCGGTAGGGAGCAAGCGACTCGTTTAGGCGTTCCATTTCAAGCTCGGCCTCGCTCTGCTCCCGCCGCCTTGCACATGCGAGCTTGTACAGAGACCAAGCTCTTGCCGGGTCAGACTCGCGAATCCCGTACGGGCGCAGGCGGGCTAGAAGTTCGTTTGCAGCAGTGTCCCTCGATGCCCGAAGTGACGCAGCGGTCGATGCCGCGAGGTAGGCCTCCTCCCGGATCTCCTCGGCAGCCGCAACCTCGCTCTGATGCTGTTCAAGTTCTCCGAGGAGCTCTGCTGCCTTGGAGGCTGCTGCGCCCGATGCGTGCCTCGAGAGTTCGTCGTCAGCCTCTCTCAGGCGCGCCGTGGCGCCGGCGAGCTCTGAGGTTGCGTTGGAAAGCTCAATTGCAAGGCCGATCAGTGACGCCGCCTTCTCAAAGCCCGCGGTAAATGACTGGTAATCGGCGCATCCGGCTTGGAGGAGTGAAGCGGCCTCCTGCTTACTTGCTGCCTCGAGCGAGCGACGTCGAATTCGCCGCTCCCGAAATCTCAGGAACGACGTGCGGCTGAGCTTTTCGCCCGCCTCTACACACTTGGCGTGCGCATCTTCGATACTGGCGAGAAGCGAGATGGGAAGGCGCGCCAGGTAGGTCTCTTCTAGTAGAACCGCGACCGTCAGCTTTGCGTCTTTGATCTTCTCGAGCACTATGTCTCGGCGGCGATCGGCGGCGTCACGCTCGCGCTGTGCAGCGGTTCGAGCTGTGAGGCGCGAGCGAAGACGGTCCGCGGTGGTGACCTTGGCAAGGCGGGCGACGCCGGGAGACGGCTTGGCTACTTCGGCTGCATCCGCTCGGGCCATGGCTGCGGCGAACTCAGCTGCTTCCGACTCACCGCACAGCCTCCGCCAGTCCTCGTATGCACGTCGAATGATCGGATCGGGATCCTCGGCCGCCGGGAGGAGCATCTGTTCCTTCATTGCCACTTCAAGCTCGGCGATCTTGGCCTCAATCTCGATGATCTCCTTCGGCGGCTCAGGGACTCTTGAGCTCTCCGCTGACGCGTTCCGTTCGCGAGCGGCGACCCTGCCGACTGCCCGATCGATTTCAGGTGCGAGACGCAGAGCCGTGTGCGCGGAGGTGGCAAGTGGCTCGGGCGTTAGTCGTCTGATTTCTTCTTCGAGTGAGCGGATCTTCGCAACCGTGGATACCAGGGTCGATTGCTGTGCGACGAGCGCGAAGTACCGGGCCTGATCTGCCTTGGCCCGCGCCTCGCGAGTCGCCGACTCGCAACGTCTTAGGGCTGCCCGGGCGGACGCGGTCTCTGCATGCAGCTCGCGCGCCTCGGAAATCCTGCGGCCAAGATCAACTTCTCTTGCCCGCGCCCAAATCAGAGGGCTGCCTGGAAACTGTGCTCCCGCGATGTGCTCACCCGAGATCGCAGCCCGAGCGCGTTCAGCAATCAGATAGGCCGACGCGCTAGCTCCGACGGCAACTGCGTTTTTCCTAAGGACCTGGTCAAAGCCTCTGCCCATCGAGGCAACTGTCCAGAGATCGGACTGCATGACTCTCGACAGCGCTTCGAAGCGCTCTCTGCCCATCTCAAGGAGGAGGTCGGATCGGCCTTCTCGGTCCAGACCAAAGATTGGCTCGCCCGAGTCTGCGTCGAAGAGCTTGAAGTGGCCTGGGCGGCTCGTCATCTCGCGGCTGATCTTGAAGCGGCGGCCGTCGCAACGCTGTACTTCAATCTCGATCCGGAGTTCGTCGGCGGGCTGAATTGGATTGCGCTTGAAAGATGCATGCCGGCGATGGGGACCCGAGAGGGCGGTGATCGCTGCGTTGAAAACGCTCGGGATACGGTCACGGTCGGGAACGACGACTATGTTGAGGCGAGGGCCGAAGTCGTAACGGGCGGTTATGTCGCCTGGCCAGTGCCGCTCAAGTCGTTCGATCTTCATCGGGCAAGGTCCTCCCAACCTTGCATGAAGTGGTGCGCCGGTGCCTCACCTCATGCGATCCGTCGTGCGCGCAACAGCCGTATTGCGTGTTGCGCTATCGGATCCGCCCGAATATCTGCCCCAATGCGTTGGGGAATCTTCGCAGCTTAATGAGGAATAGTGGGGGATTTGTCAGCTCAAGACGATGTGGCGAATCGTCGCCGCCAAACCTTCGAGGTCTGCATCCTTCTCCACGACGCTGACGAAGCCTGCTTGCTCTGCTGTTTCGCGAAGTTCGGCAGAGGTCGTGCCGGTCCAGAGGACGAGTGCAGGTGGGGGATCGAGGCGTGAAAGCTCGCGCCCGACTTCGATGCCATCCCTTGCGTCGAAGTGATGATCGACCATGACCAGATCAGGCCTTAGCCTTCCGACTACTTCGTCGAGTCCCTCCGCGTGCTGCTCGGTCCCAACAATTTCAATATCGGGTGCGGCTAGCGGAAGAGCGGTCTCGACGAGTCTTAGAATCGTCGGATCGTCATCGGCTACCAGAACACGAATCGTTCTGGTCTCCTCCTGCACTATGTCCTCCCTCGGAATCTCCTAACTAGTCAATACTAGTCAGTTGCGTCTGCATCGTGAGGTTTGCCGATCGCCGATCGCTGCTTTGCAATTTCCTTCCCCCAGTCCTTGGTCGGTATTTCGCGTTGTGCCAGTGCCCTTAGGGCAGCTCGCGGCCCTGCAAGAAACGGTGACTCCTCCCGAGCTGAAATCCCCTGCCCTGTTCTGCGTTGTCGAGCCCAGGTCAAGGTCAGCTTCTCTCTTGCCCTCGTCACGCCCACATAGAAGAGGCGCTGCTCTTCATCAATCTCAGCGCGCTTCTTTGAGTGATAAACAGGGATCAGCCCGTCTTCACATCCGGCGATGATTACGTTCCGGAACTCGAGTCCTTTCGAGGAGTGAAGTGTCAGTAGTGTGACGCTGTTGCCTGACCGAGCGGGTGTCTCGCGGCTCTGGCGTACGAATTCGGCAAATTCAGCGGCGTCTCCCATTGCTCCGGGCGCGATTGACTCGTACTCCTCAGCCATCGCAAGAAGCACTTCAAGGTTTGCCTTCTCATCCTCGCCCTCGGCGATCTCTTCCGCGATTTCTGCGACGAGGCCCGACAGGGCTATGCCGGGGGCTGCATCTGCTTCTTTCAGCCTCTGTAAGGCAGATGCGACTTCGGGCCGCTGCGTAAAGAGCCCGTCTCTCACCGTGAATGGGATTCCGTGATCGTGCAAGGCCGCTTCGATCGGCGCAGACTGGGCCGCGATTCGATAGAGAACTGCCGATGAGCGCCAGCCGTGGCGGGATTCATACCCGTCTCGCAAGAGTCGGGCTATGCCGCGCGCCTCGGCTTCTTCGTCGGCGAAGTCCCTGATTTCGGGATGAGCCCCTTCCGGCAATGTTGGTCGCAGCTTGGCAGGTGCCTCGGCTGCGGGAATCGAATTCGCTATCTCGACAATCTCGGGCGTGGAGCGATAGTTGCCGGTGAGCCTGACAACGGCGACATCCTCCTGGCGCTCCGAGAGCCCGGTGAGGTAACCCGGGTCAGCGCCTGCAAAAGAAAAGATTGCCTGCGCAGGGTCTCCAACAACGAACAAATCTGATTCATCTGTCATTAGGGCCGAGAGCATCCTGTATTGGAGCGGGTTCACGTCCTGGAACTCATCGACATAGATGTGGCGGAAGAGGCTTTGCATCTCGGCCGAGAACCTCGGGTCCTGTTCGAGGTCCGATGTAACCCTGAGAAGGATGTCCTCGAAGTCGATGACTCCGCGCCGCTCCTTCTCGGCTTCGTACTTTTCGTAAATCGCTGAAATCGTGTGTTGTTCGATGGCGGTTGCTCGATCAGCTGCCGCCGTGAGGTAGCGGCTCGGCGGAATCATCCTGGCCTTGGCCCAGTCGATCTCACGGGAGACCTCTCTGACCAATGCGGCGTCGGCTTGGTTGCCGGCAACTCGAGAAATGATCGAGGCCTTTGATCCAAGAATCTTTGGCGTCCGATGGCCGTGCCGGCGCTTGAGGGTCCGCAGAGCGACAGAGTGAAAGGTCCCGGCCGCCGGTCCGTCGACGCCGAGTGACCAGAGGCGCTCGCTCAGCTCGGATGCTGCTTTGCGGGTGAATGTCACCGCCAGAGTCTTCTCTGGCGCCGCTCCTCCCGAGGCAATCCGATATGCGATCCGACGGGTGAGTACGCGGGTCTTGCCAGATCCCGCTCCGGCCATCACCACGACAATCCGAGATTTAGCTGTGACGGCCTCGTACTGTTCTTCGTCGAGTCCGGCGAGGAGCTCGTCGATGTCGTTCAGCTCTGGAACGCCGGACATATCGGCTTGAAATAGCACCAGTCGCAAAGTTTGCCGGGGCTCGGTGGCCAGTTGTCGAGCTCGATCGCAGTCTCGATAGCCTTGGAGATCGCGGCCATTTGAGACTTTGTTCCTCTCAGATGGCCCTGATCAATATCCATTTCGAGGATCTCTCGTGACTTCAAATAAATCAGGCGAAGCCTCTTGGGCGCGGCACCGAAGTCATCACTTGCCTCCAACAGTGCCGCATATACCCTCAATCCGAAGAAGGCCTTCTCCTGGTAGTTCGCGGGCGGCGCCTTGCCCGTCTTGTAGTCAGAGACCACATATGCGCCCTCAAAATCCTGCTCCAGACGGTCGATGACCCCGACCACAGATGCGCCGTTGAGGTCACCATGAAGCCTGAGCTCGCGCGCCACCGGCTCGATCAAGGAGGGATCCTCCAAGACGAAGTAGGCCTCGAGCATTTCTCTGACGAAGTCCGCGACTTGAGATCGAACCAAGTCGGCGTCACTCTCAGATTCTGAGTCCGCAACTTCAGGCAGTGAGCGCAGCTCCTCCTCGTGGGCCGCGATCGCGTCTTCGATGCGACTGATTGCTGTCTCGAGGGTGCGTTGGTCTGGAGCCAGTTCAAAAAGCTTCTCAAGGATGTGATGAACGATCGTTCCTTGGAGCATTGCGCGGCTGGGCGGCTCGGGGAGCTTGTCGACAACGCGGAACTTGTACAGCTGCGGGCACTGCTTGAAGTCCGATGCTCGAGACGGTGAGAGGCGAGTGGCCAACATGGCTCCCCTGGATCGAACCGGGATGGGCGCGGAAAAGCCCCGAGTAGGCTTCGATCCGAGGATCTCCACGCTTCTCGGGGCTTCCCATGCGAACCCCCAAACCAACCAGTTACCCGGTCGGCCTGGCAACTTCGCCCGAAGGCTAGGCTGCTACAGGGCCCGCGCACTGCGTTTGGCGAGTTGCCCCGCTTCCCGCAGACCGCAGAATCCGGTTGCCCGGCTTCTGCGATATCGCTCGAATCCGGTTGCCCGGCTTCTTGCGAAGCACACCGGCTCGCTTTGGCTGTTGCCAACCTCAGCTCGCCTGCGGCAAGTCGCAAGATAGGTCAACTTCGGAAGTCCGTCAAGCGACTTTTCTAAAGTGCTGGTTGGGCTTGCTTGGCGTCAGCCAGGGTGCGTTTACCCCTGATCCAAGCGGAGACTTACAAACAGGATCTTCACAGGACAGACGGGCATCTGTGCAAAAAACTGCGCAATTCAGGCGGGAAAATCGTCGATTTGTTCAAGAGCCGCTTGACTCGAGCCGAAATTGGTGAAAATATTTTTTCTCCGGCGCGGCGCCTTCTCTACCGCCGTACCCGGAACGGAGCGCTTACAACCTGTTGGGGCAGAATTTCTTGTTTCGGCGCGTCCGTATTCTTCGAGGTGTTCAATGCCGCTCGCCGGTCTGAGGCGAATTGACTTACCAGCCCGCGCCGCCTGGGCACCGCGCTACTGCGGTCAGCGCCATCACTATGAGACTTGGGATCTTGCAGTTAGTCTCGCCGAAGGTAACCTGTGGCTCTCGCACAACGTCGTCTCTGATTCCAGAGGTAGGGCGCTCTCTAGCGTCAGCGCTATCTGGCAAGGCGCGTCCGTGTCGGGCCCCGTTGTGCTGAGAACCTCCGGTGCCGATCCTCACCTGGGTCTTGCCCCTGCCTATGACGCGGGTTTTGACTCTGCGGGGCAGAGAGAGATCTTCTCCGTCAATTCATCTCGCAATCCTGTTGCCGGCAGACCTGGCCTCGGCGAGCTTGGCGCGCGCTTGGCCCCGCATATTGGTGAAGCGCTTTTCGGTGAGACCTTCGCGGCCGGTGCCGTTACTTCGAGAACCGAGAGGATTGAGTGGGACCTGAAGTGGGACCTCGCTCATGAAGCCGAAGTTCTTGTACCGGCCGGCGTCGGACCTATGGGGCAGGTCGCATATCAGGTAGCTGGGCGTAGTCCGTCACCGCAGATCACGGGAGTGTTTGCGGTCAATGGCAACAAGTTCAGTATTGATGGCTCACCGGGTGAAGTCACCCACGCGTGGGGGAGTCAGGTTCCGAAGATGTATGCAACTGCCGTCTGCGGGAGCTGGAACTCCAATGACCTAGCCAGCGACCTGATCGGCGGCGGCCAACCGAGCCACGCGGCCAGCCCGAGCCACGCGGCCAGCCCGAGCCACGCGGCCAGCCCGAGCCACGCGACTGACACTAGCCACACCGGTCAGATCACCCTTGGCCTGCTCTGGGTCAAAGGCGGTGCGTGGGGTCGACTTGGCCCACCCGCCCCAAAGACATTTGGCTGGATCCGTGTTGGCGGGGAACTCTTGACATTCAATGCCTTGCCCGATTCGCTTGCTGCGAGCAGCCATGTCGCGTGGCCGCGTTGGGAATCAAGACTTGTCGGGCGCGATGTGAAGGCGGACATCCGAATCGAGGCTGACTTCGAATTGCTCACACAACTAGAGGGGCGGGATCCAGAATGCAGGCGTGTCTGGAGGGCTTTCACATCCGCCGCCGAGCTGGAGGTGGCGTTTGAACAGCGAGCCGGGCGAGCATGGATACCCGCAGGCTCCGTTCGTTCTCGATCCTGCAGACTGGATTTTGGAGGGCGATCACCGGAGCAGCGAGTTGCGGTGATCGACTAGGTGATAGGCAGCGGTCATGGGTTTCGCAGATGAGCACCTGAATCCCGGTGAGGAGCTGATCCTCAATTTCAAGCCGCACTGGAAGGCTCTTGTGCCAGCGGCGCTCTGGACCGTCTTGATCAGCATCTGCTTGGGCGTCGCACTTTGGATTCTCCCCGATAGCTGGAGGGGTACCTTGCGCTCGCTCCTTCTCGCGGTAGCGGCGATTGCTTGGCTGATTCTTGCGCTGCCGCCGGTAGTCCGCTGGCTCTCGACCGAGATCATCTTGACCGATGAGCGACTGGTCACCCGTCGGGGTGTGATTCGCAGAATTACCTACGACATCCCGGTAGATCAGATCAACTCTGTGACGATTCACCAGGGCCTATTCGATCGCATTCTGCGAGCGGGAAATCTGGTAGTGGAGTCCGCATCTGATACCGGAGACCAGGTGATTGAGGCCGTGCCTCGCCCCACAGACGTGCAAAACACGATTTCCCGGGCAAAGTCGCTGCGCGGCCGCTAGATGCCGCCAAGCAAATGCCAGTAGCGGTCGGGGCGCTCGCCAAGCGCTTCGGAAGCGGACTCACTGTGCTTCACGACGACTGGGGAGGCGGCTGGTCTATCGGCACCGTGATCTGCGCGCATCCCGTAGAGGTCGTTGAGGCATTTCATGAGCCGATCGAAGCCCTTGAGGAGGCAGTAGCTGCCCGCCCCGACTGCCTTTGGGCCGGCTACATCTCATATGACGCGGGGCGCAGCATCGAGGCGATTCCGCAGCTTGCGGTTGACGACGTTGCGGTGCCGCTCTTGCGCTTTTGCGCGTATCCCGCCTGGGTGACTCTCGAAGGCAGTCAATTGAAGGCCCACGGCGAGCAGGGGCCGGCCGGAGAACTGGCCGCGGAGGTCGGAACGGCGCTGAAAGCCGGCGCCGAAGCCGCGCCGCCAGATGGGACCGCAGCTCGCTTCGTGGAGCGCTCCTTCACCAGAGACAAGTATGAGACCGCAGTTCGAGATGCTCTCGAGCACATAAGGGCAGGTGACTTCTACCAAGTCAATCTTTCTCAGCGCTTTTCGGCGAGACTTCCAGACCCGGGAGCGCTCGCCGATGCCATGACCGTCGCATGCCCGTCGCCCTACGGCGCCTACATCGATGCGGGAGAATTCCAGGTGATCTCGGCCTCTCCCGAGCTGTTTCTGTCCGTTGATGAAGGCATTGTCACGTCAAGCCCCATAAAGGGCACGAGGCCGAGGTCGCGCATCCCTGAGGAAGATGCTCACCTTGCCGAGGAGTTGTCACTGAGCGAAAAGGACCGAGCCGAGAATCTGATGATCGTTGACTTGATCCGAAATGACCTTGGCAAGGTTTGCGAGCCGGGTAGCGTCGAAGTCGATTCACTCTGGGGGGTCGAGAGCTTTGCGACAGTTCACCACTTGGTTTCCACGATCACGGGCCGGCTTGTGCCCGGTGCGGGCCTAAAGCGCCTGCTCGAGGCTGCCTTTCCCGGGGGATCGATCACGGGAGCTCCGAAGGTGGCGGCCATGAAGTTCATCGAGGAAACCGAGCCTTTCAGAAGGGGCATTTATACGGGCTCGATCGGGTGGATTGGTCCAGCTTCAAAGGGCATGCGTCTGGAATTGAACATTGCCATTCGGACGGTGACTTATCAGTCGGGATGCGCGCACCTGCATGTCGGTGGTGGGATCGTTGCCGATTCCGTACCGGCCTTCGAATACAAGGAGACCTTGGACAAGGCGGCCGGAATTGCCGAGGCCATGGGCCTTGACCCGAATTCCCTCTGATCAGCCGAAGCCCAAAGCCTCAGCCGCCTCTGGCTCCATCAGGTCTGGTGTCCACGGTGGATCCCAGACGATCTCGACGCGGACTTGCTTGTCGGGGCCAACTGCTTCAGCGACCGCCGCTCGGGCATCTTCGGGAATTGTTTCTGCCACCGGGCACCCCGGAGTAGTGAGCGTTATCTCGAGTACGACCTCGTCGCCCTCGTCGCGTACCGCATAGACGAGTCCGAGGGCGACGATATCGATTGCGAGTTCCGGGTCATAGACGTTGCGCAGTGCATCCCACGCTCTTGATTCAACTTGATTCATCTGACTTCACCTCCGCGTCGCGGATACTGCGAACTACTACTCTGGGCCAGAGCGCCAAGTTCGATGTCGTCAGCACTCCGCAGGCCGCGAGTAGCACACCGCCCGTTGCGATCAGCACTGGCATGCCTCCGAGAATTCCCACGATCAGGCTCACCCCCGCAGCTAGCGAGATCCCAAACGATGCGCGGGCCAGCGCGCTGCTGAAGAGGTCCCCAAAGAGAACCGGCTTTCCGTCGGGTTTCTTTGAGATTCCGCGCTTGCGCAAGGTCGTCCACGTTATGAACGGCACGATCTTGTGAGAGTGCCCTATGACGGCGAGTGCTACCCACATTGCGGCTGCTGCGACAGACGTCGAGGCAACGCGGATTCGCCACGCGATACCCATCTCGCCAAGCTCTGCCACGAGTCCGGCTGTAGCAGCGAGCACCATGAAGGCCATTGACGAGATGACAAAGGCGTGCAACAACTCGAGCTTGCGCTTCCTGTGCTGGACCCATCCGACAAAAGATCCGACATGAAATGCCAGACCGCCCAGCGTGACAGCTCCCCCTAATAACCCGAGCCACCGGATCGCGAAGAGAAGTCCGAGAGCCAGCAGCAGCACCCCAGCCGGCACGATTCTCACGGCAAGACGGCCGACGCCGCGCTTTTCCTTGTGTGACAGCAAGAACATCGGCCACAGCTTTTCGGCAACGGCAACGTAGGAGAGGCCGATCCAGCCGAGCAGGCCCAGACTCGCATGCGCAAGCACCCTGTGAGGCAAGAGCCCGAACCATCCATGGTGCAGATCGATCGCGTAGACGATGCCAAACGAGACGGTTACAACTAGGTAGGCAACGGCGGATCGAAGACCGGTGACCGAATCGGACTCGGAGGCCTTGAGAAGCGGGCCGGAGAAATTCCAGGCAGAAAGGCACGCTGCAACAACGACGATGGCGCCACCGAGCACGATCATGGGCGTGATGTTTGGCATGAGCCCGGCAGGCAGCAGCCAGACCCCAGCTATCCACATGACCAGGGTGACACGCGCCACCCGCACAGAGCGAAGTTCGCTTGCCGTTATTACGGGCACGAACTGGTGCAAAGCGCCGACGACTGCCGTCGAGAGGAAGGCCAGCATTCCAAAGTGGACGGCCCCGACGACGGGCAAGGCGGTCGGGCCCGAGACGATTCTCTTGGCGACAGCCGCAGTTGCCACCCCAAAGGCAATCAGCCCGAAGCCTGCCATGAGAAGAAATGCGAGAGGGATCGAGGCAGGCGGGACTGTTGCTGTCATGCCGCGATACGGCCCCGGACCTGATGCCGGACGTTCGGTAGCTGGCCCAGTCACCTCAATGCTGGGGCGTGAAGCTGACGCGCCAATCGCCATCGCCGATCTCAGAGGCTTCGTAATCGAACCCCTGAGAAGAGAGGACACCTTCTAAGGGCACGGGTTCAAATGGTGCGATCACCACAAAGACCTGACCTGGGTCGAGGTTGTTGACCGCGGACATGATCAGGTCAAAGGGCTCTTCGCCCCTGGCGATCACCTCGCGCACGTCGAGAATTCGCGCAAGGCAGGTAATCTCTGCAGCCCAGACGTCGGGGCCATCTTCGGTATCTACCCATTCGAATTCGCCGGGTCGAGTCGCTTCGAGTTCGTATCTGAGAGGAGATGGCTTGTGGTCGTTGACTAGTCTGAGCACTTCACCGGGGTCGAGGGCATGAAGCGCTGCGTAAACGGCAGGGTGTCGCTCGGCGGGTGGCATGCTCCGCAGGTCGATTTCAGGCATCTGACATTCCTTTCATGACGCCAGCTCACTCTAGAACGCGCAACGACAGGGCTGTGTCAACGCGAGTCGTAGACGCCCAGGTTCAGGCGCGCAAGTCTCTCGGGCTTTCCCTCGCCTTCGTAATTGGAGCGGGGTTCCTAGCGCTCACATATCAAGACGGGCCTTGGCTTCCGCTGCACCTGCTATTCGCCGGCGGGCTGTTGCTGGCGATCTCAGGGGCATCGCAGCTCTTCGCAGCCGCCTGGTCTGCCGCTCCGGCGCCGTC
Organism: Acidobacteriota bacterium; assembly: GCA_003577105.1. Lineage (GTDB taxonomy): Bacteria > Actinomycetota > Acidimicrobiia > ATN3 > ATN3 > ATN3. The sequence goes on from QEUQ01000011.1 coordinate 52,795, forward strand.
GGGGCGAGTCGCATGGATTCAGCGATGGACGCTGACTTGTGGCGTGGTCATGGGCGCGACAGGGCACGAAGTTGAGGAGCTGAAGGCGCTCCTCTACGCGGGTGCCGCCCTGGTGGCCGGAGCAGCTGCATTGCTGGCGTGGGTGCTGGTGCTCACTGCGAGCCGGGGGAGACTGAGGCGATTCGACCCTGCGATCCGGTTCTACGCGACAGGGCTGGCCCTTGGCGTTGCGGGCATTGGGATTGCTCCATTAGCACCCTCGGCAGATGGCCGCATCAGAACTGCCCACGCACTTCTTAACCTGCTTGGCCTGGTTGGACTGGTAATCGCCGGAACCCTGCCGTTCTTTGTGGCAACCGAGGCCCGGGTGAAGATCTCTCCGCGTGCCACGCCGACGCGCCAGGCAATTCTGCTAGTCGTGATGGCGGCCTCAGTCTCAGCGTGTGTCGTTTCAATTCTCATGGGATGGCAGCTGCCGGCGGCACTAGGACTTTTCGTCTATGGCGCAGGAATCCTCGGAGAACTCTTGATCCTTCCACGCGTGAGACAAAAGCAGCTCAAGTGGGCCGGGCCGCGGCTCTTGCAGCTCGGCGCAGGGATCCTCTGGTGGTCAGGCTCAGTTCTATTTGCCGGAACTGTCGTGCTCGGCGGAGGCGAGCCGTTTGGGGGCCGGTCCGTGATAGTTCTCGCGGTTGGAGGTTTTCTTCAGATCTTGCTTGGCTCACTCGCTTACCTTGGTCCCGTGTTGCGCGGCGGTGGGCACGTGAGGCTGGCGGAAGGATTCTCGATCACCAGATCGTGGGAGTCCCTTGTAGCGGTCAACCTGGCGACCCTCGCCCTGCTGGCCAATCATTGGACGGTCGCCGGTATCGCGATCGGCATCGCACTTGGCGCGACCGCATGGCGCAGCTACCGGCTCCTCAAGCCGACTGAGTTAGAGGGCGTCGGAGACGGTTGACATGTTCCAGCCCTTGACGATCATCGGTGGTGCCTTCACCCCAATTCCGACATCGTCAAATTCGCGGGGTGTGGCAATCACTGAATCCCCCAATGCTGCTGCGCCTGAAAGCATGTCGACTGGGCTCATGTTGAAACGAAAGTTGTTGGTTTCGCCAACGATCTTGCCGTCTTCTATTAGGTAGACGCCGTCACGAGTGAGGCCTGTGAGCAGCGCGCTCTGAGGATCCACCATGCGGATGTACCAAAGACAATTCACATAAAGGCCTCGCTCGACCTCGCCAACCAAGTCAAGCGAAGATCCCTCATTGCCATCGAGAATGAGATTCCCCACGTAAGGCGCAGGATCGAGCCCGCTCTTGCTTGCGTACGACCGAGTCGAGACCAAGTTCACTTGCCGGCCCGAATCGATCCAATCGACCGCAGCAAGTGGCATGCCGTTGTCAAAGACTGATTCGAGACTGTGCGATGCTGACGTCACAACGAAGGGCAGGCACTCCATGGCCCTAGCTGCCGGATCCGACCGGAGGTGAATCATGGCCGGATACATCGATTCGCCGATCCGGTTACCGCCCGCCTGCCGATTCGAGAAGACGCTCTTGCCCTCGTCGGCATCTCTCAGGGCCATGAGCCAATACATCCAAATCAGCATGTCGGCAACGCACGAGCTCGAGAGCACAACGTCGTAACGCCCGGCGTCAACAGAAGCCCTAGAGGATGCAAGCGACAGCAGCTCAAGGCAGTGGTCAAACGCGCTTGGAGGATTCAGATCTGCGACCCGCTGCCCTGTCTGCCCCGACCACACCGAGTTATTCCACCCCTCGGTCTTGACGGTGATCCCGAAATGACTGCGATCTTCGAACCAAGCGTCTCTGCAGCCAGTAGAGGTTGCAAGATAGACCGCGTCGGATTCCTCTTCGAGATATCCAAATGTCTCGAGGGCAGACGCACGTGCGCCTTCGAAGACCTCGTTCAGGTGGGCGGCAGCAAATTCGAAGAAGGCGTCAGGCTCGGGCAGTCCCGCCTCTAATTCAACGCGATTCGTTCGGCTGCCCTGGTAGAGGCTGAAGGCATCGGCGGCAGGCTGTGACCTCGATGCCACCTTTTCCGCTCCCCGCATGAGCTCGGCCGCATCGGCGGCTGTCGATACGTCAGAGCGGAGCGATCCGACCGCTCCGTCTCTAATTGCCACCGCGGTCAGAGATACTCGGCGAGACTCTCCTGATGTCGTCAGCCTGTTCGAAGCAAATCTTGCGTTGCGCGAAGCCGAGGAGTGTGCAAATGCGATGGCGCCATCGGACTGGTGAGCCGCTATGGACGCCTCGACAATCTCCTGGGGCGCGATTTCAGCCAAGTTCCTATCCCTTTTCGGAGGTGTTGAGTACGTTTACCTGCCTGAAAAGCGCAGCCGGCGCTCCATGGGAGACGGCCGCAACCTGTCCGGGCTGACCTTTTCCGCAATTGAATGCGCCGCCAAGCACATAGGTATCCGGTCCGCCCACTGCCTCGCACGAGTTCCAGAAGTCGATCGTGTTGCCTTGGTAGGCAACGTCTCTGAGCATGCCAGCGATCTTGCCGTTCTTGATCTGGTAGTAGAGCTGCCCGGTGAACTGAAAGTTCAGCCTGCGCATGTCGATTGACCAGGAGTTGTCGCCGGTGATGTAAATGCCGTCTTCGACGCCCGAAACGAGATCCTCGATGGAGGTATCGTCGGCCGACGGCTGTAGCGAGACATTGGGCATGCGCTGTATTGGCATGTGTTGCCAAGAATCTGCGTACGCGCATCCGACTGAGCGGGGAAGCCCTTCTGCAGCCGCAATTTCTCTGTTGTACTGATAGCCGACAAGTATTCCTTCGGAGATCAGCGGCCACTCCTGCGCCGCGACGCCGTCGTCGTCCCAAGCAACGGTCGAGAGACCGCCCTCTTGTGTTCTGTCAGCGAGAACGGTCACTGCGTCGGATCCGTACTTGAGCTGGTCGAGATTCTCAAGCGTGGCAAACGAGGTGCCTGCGTAGTTGGCTTCGTATCCAAGAACCCTGTCGAGCTCGGTCGCGTGCCCGATTGACTCGTGGATTGTCAGCCACAGGTTCGTCGCCCCTACCACTAGGTCGTACTTGCCAGCTGTTACCGACGGGGCTGCTAGCTTTTCCGCAAGGAGTTCGCTGTGCCTCTCAGCGGCGGCGAGAAAGTCGAAGTCCCTGATGTGCTCATAGCCGCGTCCCGCCGGGACGGAGTCGGAGCGCAGCTCGACGAGGCGTCCATCGCTGCCGGTAGCCACCGCCTCGAAATTGGATTGAAGCCTAGTTCGCTCCTGAGCCACCTCAGTGCCTTCCGAGGTGACGAGATACTTGAGTTCTTTGGCTTGGTCGAGCCAGGAATTGCAGTACTTGGCCACTTTGCCCGCAAGGACAGCGCGGTTCACCTCGATCAGGTGCGCAATCTTCTCGTCGACGTCGATTTCAAACGGGTCGATCTGGAGCGGGGAGGACCATCGACCGGTAACGGGCGGTTCGTCTGCTAACGCGACGTCGTAGCCTTTGAGCTCTTCGAGTGCCGATGCCATTGCCAGAGCACGTGTGGCGGTACGTGCGACGCCGTCTGGCGTTATGTCATCGGAGGCGGCGAAGCCCCACCTTCCGTTGCGGACCAGCCGAACCGCGTATCCCTTCGAAGAGGAGTCTTGCAGTCTCTCGACGTCCCTCTCCTTGACCTCAATTCCCTGACGGCGATGCTTCTCGAGACGGAAGTCGGCATATGCGGCACCTCCGCCAACGGCGGTATTGAGTGCGACATCTGCGAGGTCGCGTCGCTGAATCTCGGCTAGCTCAGACATGGCCGCGATGCTACACAACTCACCCAACAGGCGTGGCGGCTGGCATCTCTGGCAGTGGGTAGTACCTAAGTACCGGTACCAAAGGCCATGTTAGTTAGTACTGATGTACCAATATCGCTATGCCTTAGTCACGGGACTTCAGATAGTAACTCAGCCAAAACTAAGTACTGACAAATAGCCTGATAGAACTATATAGTTTCTCCGAAATGAGTCCGAAGAAACTAGGGCAGGAACGCAGGAGTCAGGGACACAGACTGTATCCTTGTAGCACTGAAGTCTGCAAGAGAAGTTCACGGGGCATGGAGCTATTTGAAATGACGAGTACACAATTTGACGACACACTCCTATACGAATCGCCAGCCAGGGCGGCGCCCTATGGTTCGGCGGTCGCCCTGCTGCCCGAGCCGACGGCACTGGAATGCAGCGGCGAGCGTTACCAGATGGACACCGAAGCGAAGACCCGAATTCTTGTTGTCGACGATCACGACCAAATCCGCGACTCGATCTGTCGAATTCTCGCTAGGAAGATGGCCGTCGTCGGCGCAGCGCACAACGGAGCCGAAGCAGTCGAGATGGCTAAGCAGCACGTTCCCGATCTGATCCTCATGGACATTCGCATGCCGGTAATGGACGGCATCAAGGCCACCCGGCTGATCCATCAGGACCAGCCGTGGATCCGAATCATCGGACACTCGGCATATGAAGATCGGGAACTCGTCACTGAGATGATCGACGCGGGAGCAGAACTGTTCGTTCTCAAGGGAAGCGAAGACCTCGTCAGCTTCCTCGCCTCGCTTGGCAGCTGACATGGTCGAACCGCAGATTTCAGAGCAAGCCGGGCCTCAGGCCAACTCCTCCGCGCGGGTTCGCCTCCTCCTCTTCGCAATTGCGCTGGCTCTGATCGCCGGAGGAATCATCACTCTTCGGGCCGAGGTTGGTCTCGATCCGACGCTCCTCGCGATCGGAACGTGGGTATCGCTGGCTCTGGCCGCACTCTGGGGGTGGCGCGCCTGGAGGCCCAAGGAGGCCTGGTATGACTTGGTTATTGACTGCGCCGGCCTTGGAGTCCTCGCTTGGGTGACGAGCGCTCCACTCTCGATCATGGGGGTGTTTTACGGAGCCGTTGTGTTCCGATCGGCGTTTCGGTTCAGGTCGAGTTGGCTGGTACGCCCGCTTTTGTACGCCGCAACATTCTGGTTCGCCGTCGGATTGTCATCTCGATCGCGCGAGCTAGTCGTCGCACCTGGCCGGGTTATTCCCGAGTTCGCGATCCTGACGGCCGTGTCTCTCATGGTGACCGTTCTTTTCAAGGTCACCAATAATCAGGATGTGCTTAACAGGTTCCAGAGCATTCTCAGGGAATTCTCGAGCGAGATCGCGGACTCCCGTGATCCGGGCGAAATCCTCGCCGACGCAGCATCGGCGATCTCGCGGCTGCTCTCATGTGACTCGGAGAGAAACGGCAAGGCGACGCCGCACAGCGAGTTCGTCATCGGATGGTCAGAGCGGGGTAGCTCAATGGTGGTTTCCCCCGGATCCGAGCCTGTCTTTGGCGAGTTGTCTTGCTGGAAATCGTGCATGGTTCGCCGCGGTCTCTCAGCCAAGTCGGCCTATGTATGCGAGCTCTATTCAAGCGAGTTCCTCAATACTGCTCAATGTGGAGGCCTCATGGAGAGGGCAGAAGCCTCGTCGCTGCTGGTCCTTCCCTTCCGCACCGGGAGCGATTGCGGGGGAGCGATCTTGATAGCCGATCGCCAGGCGGTGAGCGATGAGGTCCTCTCAGCACTTGTCACAGCGGCGGCATATCTCCGCATGGCGATGGCGACCGCACAGCTCGTCCATTCGCTGATGGGCAGCGAGGAGCGTCGCAACGCCCTTTTGAATCAAGTCGTGACTGCAGCGGAGCGGGAGCGCACCCTGATTGCCAGCGACCTCCACGACGGACCAATCCAGTCCATCACCGCAATCACTTTTGACGTTGATTTCGCCCAGGCAACGCTCGCCGCGGGCGACTTGACTGAGGCCGCCGAGACCCTCTCAAGTTTGCGCCAGCTCCTGACCGACGAGGTCGCCCGATTGCGCTCGATGATGGTTGACCTGGTTCCTCCGACGCTGTCGGAGCGGGGGCTTGTCGTTGCCTTGCGTGATTTTGTCCGGACTATCTCGGAGCGGCATCCTGGCATCAAGTTCGATTTCGGAGGAGACGTTTCTGTACGAATGCCCGCCCCGATCGAGCACACCCTTTACCGCCTCACTCAGGAGGCGCTGGCCAACGCGATCAAGCACTCTGGGGCAAGTTCGATCGTAGTCACGGTCACCCAAGATGAAGATTCGCACGTCGAGCTGGCAATTACTGACGACGGCGTTGGCTTCGACCCCGACACGCTTGAAGATCTCGTGCCGACAGGCCATTTCGGCTTGGCGTCCATGGAGCACCGCATGGAAATGGTCGGAGGTGAATTGCGCCTTGCTTCGGGACCGGAGGCAGGCACTCGCGTGACGGCGCGCGTCCCTGTTGGAAATTTGGTGGCAGTTGGAGGCTAGTCAAGTGAGTACGACGCGTGGGGGGAGGATCCGAATGCTCGTGGTTGACGATCACGATCAGTTGCGAGCGTCGATTTGTCGCATGTTGCGAAATCGCCTGGAAGTGATTGGCGAGGCGTCAAACGGTCTGGAGGCTGTCGAGATGACGCGGGAAATGCACCCCGACCTTGTCTTGATGGATGTGCGCATGCCCGTCATGGACGGCGTTGAGGCGACACGCCTCATCCATGAGGAAATGCCAGAGATCCGAATTGTCGGGCACTCGGCCTTCCATGAGCGCGAACTCGTCGACGAGATGATCAATGCCGGTGCGGAGCGATATCTCATCAAGGGAGAGTTGGCTTTGGTTGACTTTGTGAGCAGCTTGAACCGAGACTGACGGCCCCTGACACTTGTCGTCGATCTATAGAGGTGGGGAATTTCGATGTTCGGATCGAAGCGCCATGTCCCTACGCCGACGCCCGACACAGCGCACTTCTGGGAAGGTACGCGCAACGGCGAGCTGAGGCTGCAGCGCTGCAAGGAGTGCAAAGAGACTTACTTTCCTCCGCGTCCATTCTGCCCTGCGTGCCACTCTCGCGATGTCGAGGTGTTCGCGTCGTCGGGTAAGGCAACGCTTTATAGCTACGTAATTGCCGAGAGGCCGGCACCGGGGTTCGAGACCCCATATTCGATTGCCGTCGTCGAGCTAGAAGAGGGGCCGCGAATGATGACCAACATCGTTGATTGCCCTCAGACGCCTGAGGCGCTCGAGCTGGACATGGCACTCGAGGTCAAGTTCGAAGAGCTGACAGACGAAATCACCGTCCCGCTTTTCAAGCCGGAAGGGGGGCAGGCGTGAACTACACGGGAACCGCAATCGTCGGTGCTGCCGAGTCAACCGAGATGGGTAAGATCGCCGATCTCACAATGCTTGGCATAAACCTCGATGCCGGGATAAACGCGATCAAAGACGCCGGGCTCACTCCTGCCGACATCGACGGAGTCGCATGCGCTGGAGTCTCACCTGTAGAAGTCTCATGGGCGCTTGGGATCGTCCCAAAATGGCTCGACGGAACGATCGTTGGCGGCTGCTCATTCATGCTCCATGTACGTCACGCCGCTGCTGCAATTGCTGCCGGGCATTGCTCCACCGTACTGATCACTCACGGTGAGTCGGGGCGTTCACGAGTCGGATTTCTGGGTTTCGGGGGGGCCGGCCGCTTCTCGAACTACACGGATCAGTTCGAAGCCCCTTATGGCATTTGGGGGCCGCCCACGACGTTCACAATTCCGGCGTTGCGATGGATGAAGAACTACGGGATCACCGAGGAGCAGCTTGCAATGGTTGCCGTTGTTCAGCGGGAGTGGGCCGCGATGCACCCAAGGGCCTCATATCGGGACCCGATCACCGTTGACGACGTCTTGAACTCGAAAATAATTGCCTATCCGTTTCGCAAGCTCATGTGCTGTCTAGTTACCGATGGCGGCGGCGCGCTGGTATTGACATCAGCCGACCGCGCAAAGGACTTTCCGAACAAGCCCGTTTATGTGATTGGCACAGGGGAGTCCTCGGAGACCCCGATGGTGAGCCAGATGGACGATTTCAACTACTCCCGGGCGTTCAGGACCTCTGGGGCTCTGGCATTCGCCGAGGCGGGCATCACGACCGACGACGTGGACCACTTGATGACCTATGACGCTTTTGCCCACACTCCACTCTTCGCCCTCGAGGCACTCGGGTTCACCGGCCAAGGAGAGGCAGCGGCGTTCGTGGCCGAGCGCAACACCGCGCCCGGCGGCAAGCTCCCAATGAACACCAACGGCGGCGGCCTTTCGTATATGCATTCGGGCATGTACGGCATGTATGCGCTGCAGGAATCGGTGCGGCAGCTGCGAGGGATATCGCCTTCGCAAGTCGACGGCGTCGAGATCTCGGTGGCTCACGGCGTTGGTGGCATGTTCGCTGCGGCCGGCACGACGATCATGACCAACAGGGAGCCATAGTTCGCAATGCGAGTCGCCCAGCTCGATTTCGCCGACCCCGAGTTCCCAGTTTCGATTGTCGAGAAGCCCTCACCCGATCTCCCAGGACCACAATGGGCGCGGATTCGTGTGACCGGTGGGGGGATTTGTGGCAGCGATCTGCACCTGTTCAAGCCGACAACCGGTCAGACTCCGATGCTCATGAGCTACGTGGCGATGCCCATGGAGCTTGGGCACGAGATCTCGGGAATCGTCCTCGAGGCAGGCCCGGGGTTCCCCATCGATTCGGGCGAACGGGTAGCTGTTGACCCCGTTATGGGATGTGTCGCGCGAGGCATCGAACCGCTGTGTCCGCAGTGCGCGATCGGAGCGGCCGCCTCTTGTCACAACTTGGCATCACGCGAGGTAACTCCTGGATTCATGATTGGTTACACAAACGGACTTGGATCCGGCTGGGCCGACGAAGTGGTTGTCCACGAGTCGATGCTTCACCTCGTTCCCGATGCCGTCGCTGACGAAGCCGTGGTGCTGCACGAGCCACTCTCTGTTGTGATTCACGGCGTTCTCCGACGGCCTCCGCGAGACGGCGATCGGGTCTTGATCGTCGGCGCGGGCATCATCGGGCTCTGTGCGGTGGCCGCGATCAAGTCACTCTTCCCGGCCTGCCATGTAACCGTCGTCGCCAAGCACGATCACCAGCAAGACGCGGCGCGTTCGCTCGGCGCGGACGAAGTCGTCGCGCCTGCTTCTGACGGCTCGCACATCTCGGAGCTTGCCAAGATTGCCGAGACACACGTGGTCGGCACCGGCATGTTGGCGGGAGGGTTTCAATATGTGATCGAGGCGGTTGGTGCGCCAGGGGCTATCAGCGAGTGCCTTCGCTCGGTGGGCGGGGGCGGGACCATTATCTTTCTCGGCGCGGCTGGAGTGACCGAGGTCGATCTCACCCCACTGTGGTTCAAAGAGGTGACAGTCGCCGGATCGTTTTGCCATGCCAGTGATCCGCACGGTGCAGAGGGCCTCGTCCACTCGGTCGATCTTGCCCTTGACGTCCTTGCGTCGGGGGCACTGCCTCACGATCTCGTCATCACTCATGAGTTTCCGCTCGGGCAGTTGCGCGAGGCTGTCGAGACGGCTTTGGGGCGAGGGGAGACTGGAGCTCTAAAGGTCGTGCTCCGCCCCCAAGATATGGTGTAATTCACCGACTTGGGCCGGTCCGAGATCGCAATCAAAGACCGAAATGGGGAACTCGTTTGAGTAAGAGACCTTGGCTGGCGCCCGCAATCCTCTGGGTGGTCCTGACCGGGCTGGGGCTTTGGCTAGTCACGACCTTCTCGTTTTACCCACCTCGCTTTGCGCACGAGGCCAACGTTTCAGATGACGCATTTCAGCTTCTGCTGATTCTTGCGGTTCCGGTCTTCGCATTTGTGATTGCCATGATGATCAGCTCGCTCATCAGTGGGAAGACAGCGAGTGAGCCAAGCGAAGACGGGCCCTATCTCCCTGGAAACCAGACTGCCGTTGGCGTGTGGATGGTAATCACGGTCAGCCTCACGATCTTGATCATCATCAATCCGGGTCTCGTCGGGCTCGCCCACATGAGAGGCAGCGATGAAGCGGACATGGTCGTAGAGATCAGCGGGGCCAAGTGGGCCTGGACGGTCAAGTATCCCGAGCAAGGCGCTATTGCCTCAAAGGAGATGGTCCTTCCGGTTCACAAGCGGATCCGCTTCGAGGTAACGAGTAAGGACGTAATTCATTCATTCTGGATTCCTGGATTCAGGATCAAAATCGACGCAGTTCCCGGCAAGACGACGGTCACAACGGCCACGCCTGACAAGACTGGCTCATATGAAACCGAAGTTGGTCTGAGACTTCAGTGTGCCGAGCTATGCGGCCTCAACCACGCCAGCATGATGATGCCCGTGAGGGTGGTCGAAGAAGCCGAGTTCGAATCCTGGATCGCAAAGACCCGGGAGGAGGCCTCGAAGTTGCCCGAGGACTGCCCGACGCTCAGCGACAACGTGAAGATCTCTGCTTTCAACATTGCCTTCGATACGAAGTGCTTGGTGGTTCCGGCGGGCAAGCCGATTAAGGTGACCTTCGACAACAAGGAGGCAATTCCCCACAACTTCTCGATCTATTCCGATCCGGAGTACGAGAACTCCCTTTCCAAGGGGGAGATCTTCTCGGGCCCCGCAGAGCGGAGCTTCACGATTGGCCCGTTTGAAGCCGGCGACGATCGCTTCCAATGCGATCTCCATCCGATTCCGGCAATGCGGGGATTCTTTGTAGTCAGAGAAGGGGCGTAACACCCATGAAGCGAGTTGCTCGCGGCCTCGGCCTCGGCATTGCCGGATGGCTAATTGGATTGAACCTCGCTGCTGTGATTCGGGGGACTCAGCATGTAAATGACCAGGCCAACATCGGCATTGCCTATGTCTTCGCGCTATCTGGCTGGCTGCTCGGCGTTGGCGTTTGGGATGCCTGGGTGCGCGGATGGCTAGGTTTGAAGCCCAAGGCGGAAGAGCCGGACGAGGGCTGGCGCCGTTATTTCAGTTTCTGTACGGATCACAAGGTCATCGGTATTCAGTATCTCGTGACGTTTGTGATCGTGTTCCTGATTGCCGGTCTGCTCGCGATGTTCATGCGCTGGGAGCTGATGTCTGCCGGCGAGACCATCATGAACAAAGCGACCTTCAACGAGATCATGAGCCTCCACGGGATCCTCATGATTTCGGTCGCAGTCGCCGGAGTCCTCGGAGGATTCGGCAACTACCTGGTCCCACTTCAAATCGGCGCCGATGACATGGCATTCCCGAGGCTAAACGCGCTCAGCTACTGGCTGATCCCTCCGGTGGCGATCATGCTGCTTCTTGCCCCACTGGCCGGTGGTTTTGATTCTGGCTGGACCGCCTACCCGCCGCTCAGCGAGACGAATGACGTGGGTCAGGTGTTCTTCATCTTGGCGATCATCACCTTTGGGCTTTCGTCGATTCTCGGCGGACTGAACTTGCTCACCACGGTGACCACGATGCGCGCGAAAGGCATGAAATGGAGCCGGCTGCCAATCTTCACTTGGTCGGTCTTTTCCGCGTCGATTCTTAGCGTGCTGATTACCCAGTTCTTTGCGGCATCTCTGCTCATGGTCTTTCTCGGCCGCGCCATCGGCATGGGCTTCTTCGATGCCGCGAAGGGTGGCGACCCTATCCTTTACCAGCACTTGTTCTGGTTCTACTCGCACCCAGCGGTTTACATAATGATTCTGCCGGGCTTCGGAATTCTCCTGGAAGTCCTGTCTCACTTCTCCCGCAAGCCTCTCTTTGCTTACAAGCTGACGGTGGGAGCGTTCCTGGCCATCGTCGTACTCTCGGTGGTGGTCTGGGCCCATCACATGTTCACCAGCGGCATGTCAAACACGCTGCACGGCCCATTCATGATCCTCACCGAGGCGATTTCGGTGCCGACCGGGATCATCTTCTTGTCGGCTCTCGGAACGATCTGGCGCGGCAAGCTGTGGCTCAAGACACCGATGCTTTTCGCACTCGCGATGGTCTTCAATTTCCTAATAGGCGGCATCACCGGGATCTTCCTTGCGGATGTGGCGACTGACATGAACTTGCAAGATACGTATTTCGTTGTTGCGCACTTCCACTACACAATCATGGGCGGTGAGATCTTCGCCTTCTTCGCGGGAATTTATTACTGGTACCCGAAGGTCACCGGACGCATGTACAACGAGGCCATGGGGAAGATCCACGCGATCTGGATGTTCATCGGCTTCAACGCGGTCTTCATTCCGCTCTTCTATGTCGGAGTGCAGGGGATGAACCGAAGAGTCGCCGATTACCCCCTTGCGTATGAGAGGGGCAATCTAGTCGCGAGCATCTCCGCGTTTGTCTTGGGGTGCTCATTCCTCTTGTTCACCTGGAACATGATCTGGAGCCGATTCAAGGGCGAGAAGGCCCCGTCCAATCCGTGGAATGCCACGACCCTTGAGTGGATGACCGAGTCGCCACCGCCAGAGCACAACTTCGAGGGCACTCCCGTCGTCCACGATTCGCCCTATGTGTACGGTCTCGAAGATGGGCTTCATGCGGAACTCGGTGAGCAAGAGCCCGAGCTGGTTGGCGCAGGGAGGCCCGAATGACGACTCCAAGCCAGGCAGACATCGCGTTTGAGCGTGGGCGCCGCCGCATCGGATGGGCGGTCTTCTCGGCGCTAGCCGTCTTGACAGTAGTCGAGTACCTAATGGCTGTGAACCTCTCCAAGGTGCTTCTTTGGATGATTCCGATGGCGATCGCCAAGGCCGCTCTGATTGTCATCTACTTCATGCACATCCGAGAGCTGTGGCATGCAGAGGAGGAGATCTGATGGCGGCGGCAACCGTTGAAGCAGCGGGGCATCACGACACGCTCGATCCGAAGACGCGCTTGCGTGCCAATCGCCTCGGGCTATGGATCTTCATTGCATCCGAGAGTTTTCTGTTTGCAGCAGTAATTGCGGCTAGGTTCTACCTCTTGGGAGTGGACCGGCCCGAACACCTCAATCAAGAGCTGGCACTGCTGATTACAGCGGTGCTACTTCTCTCGTCGGTATCTGCGTTCCGGGCGGAGGACGCGATGGCCCACAACGACAGGCCCGCGTTCTTCCGCAACATGAGCGCGACCCTCTTCTTCGGACTTGTCTTCATGGTTGGGGTGTTCTTCGAGTACCGGGAGGGCATGGAATTCTTCCCGCCTCAGACTCTTTACGGCAGCGTCTTTTTCATTACGATTGGCTTGCACGCGTTTCATGTGCTCACAGGCATGATCGCTCTGGCACTGGTCATCAACCTTGCGGCAAAGGGTCACTACGGCAGAGACGACTACTGGGGGGTTGAGGCGACGGTCAAGTATTGGCATTTCGTCGACGTCGCATGGGTCTTCATCTACCCGGCGCTCTACCTCGTTAGCTGGTAGGCATCAGTAGTCCATGACCTCGGAGAGGATCGCAGCTTCTCGCTTCTTGAACTCTTCGTCAGTTATCAGCCCCGCCTCGTGTAGTTCGTGAAGCTTGCCAATTTGCACTGAGGGTGGCTGCGCAGGTGCCGCCTTGGGCGTGGCTTCGGCCTGAGCCGGTGTGGCATCGGGGTCGTCCTCAAAGAACTCCTCACCTGCTGGAGCTTCGATGGGGTCAATGAAGGGTTCGATCGCGGAGGCAATGTCACCGGCTCGCTCTTTGGGGATCACCTTTATCTTGAGGACTTTGCCGTCTGAGCGATGCGGCCCTACCTTGAGCATGCCGTAGCCCAGAGGCGTGACACCTGACGTCACCCAGCCGATCTCGCGCATTGGAATCGAACGACTCTTGGAATCCAGGCGGGCCTTGTCGATGAATATCAACCGCTGGTCTGTTACGGCTATCAGCCCAAAGCGGCCCAATAGCGCGCCACGCGAGACCGTGATCGGAGCTTCTCCGGGTTCGAGTTCGCCAACGAGGCTCGAAAGCTCGCGCCTGACTGCGATTCGACCGGTGGCGGTTAGGTAAGCGCCAGCCGCCTCTTCGACGCTAGCGCTCGGATTCTCGCTCACCGCCCAATTCTACGACGATTCGCCCGGTTGTACCGTTTATGCAGGCTTCGGCTGTCTCGCCGAGCAGTTTCATTGCGTCAGGCACTCCCATTACCGCGGGGATTCCATACTCCCTCGCGAGCAGAGCTCCGTGACTCAAGATCCCTCCGGTTTCGGTCACTACTCCACCGAGCATCGGAAATACACTGGTCCACCCGGGGTCTATGGTCTCGGACACCAAGATGTCACCCGGTTCGACCGCATCGAGTTCGTCGATGCGCCTAATCACCCGGACTCGCCCGCGACTCTCACCGCGCGATGCTCCCAACCCAGTCAGGATTCCCTCCTCGGCCTCTCCTGCCTGTTCGCTTGCTATAGGGCGACCCTCGGCAATCTCACCTTCGGTCTCGACGTCATCAAATAGGTACGTCGCCGGAAGTCTGTCCTTCCAGACCATCCAGTCTTCGATGCGCTCGCTGACTGCCGACGTGAGTGATTCCTCAGGATGTGGTGAGCGAGCCTGGTCGAAGAGTTCGTCGGCCTCGAGAAAGACGACGTCCTCGGGCTTGCCGATTACAGCTTCTCTCGCGAGGCGCCGCCCCATCTCCAGTACCAGCTGACGGCAGTGGGCAAGGAGATAATCCAAGTGATAGCGCTGGTCCTCCCTGTAGCGCGTGAAGGTCTGAGTTCGCTCGATGATTTGAGATAGCAGCGCGCGCTTTATGGGTCCGGCAATTCCCTTCGATGCGAGTTTGAGTGCTCTTGACTCGGCCTCAACGCGGCGAGCTTCGGCCTTTGATTCGAGTTCGAGCGGATCCGGCGAGCCCTCCGGCATGTGAAGTTGGGCCCTGACGAACCCGATCACGATCTCAGGGCTTTCAGCCCAGCGCTCTTCGGCGATTTCTCTCGAAGCAGAGCGATGTCCGTGTTCGCTCATGAAGCGATCGAACTCGCCCCAAAACGGGGCCTCCTCCGTTGAGCTGCGGAGTTCATCGTAGGCAACCCCACCGAGGATTCCCCTTACAACCTCATCTGAAGATCTTGCCAAGGTACCCAGACGCCAGACGTCACGGTTGATCTCTGCGGTCCGCATGCCGGGCAGGCCGCTGACGATGTCCCTGTAAAGGCTGGCGTCCTTGTCGCCGCACCACCCGCGTAGCAAACCTTGACTAAGTGAGTGAAGCATCGCCGAGTGCTGCCCCATTCCCCACCTGATGACCCGAAAGTGTTCGCCACCAAAATCATCAATCTCGTCAATCTGTTCAAACCACTCGTCGGTGGTCAGGGCTGTGTAGTCCTGGTTCAGTTTTGGTTTGATCGATTGCTCGATCTTCGAGCAGTGCTCCTCGAGCGCCTTGACGTTGCGCGCCATGGGGCCGCGCGGATCAGTTAGGGGAAGGGTGAGCATTCTGACCATGCGGATCGGATCGAACTTGGCCGCCTTGATCTGCTCATTCCACAGCGGGGTGAACCAGCCCTGATCCCCAACGCCTCCAGCAGATCGAGTCGAGGGTGGCATGGCTTGGAGCATCCAGCGGATATAGCTTCCACTTATGTAGACATATCCGTGGTACCGGCGAAGTGGATCTACCTTAGCCATGTCTTGACGGCCCACCCGGCGGCTGAAGTCCATGAAGAGCCACTCGCTTATCCAGCGAGTGAGAAACGTGTGACCGAGAGGCGATGTCCAGCTCGAGAGGTACTCGTCGCCAAATCGGCGCGACCAGACTTCCGCGGGGTGCTTGGGGGGCAAACCTGTTATCGGCCGAACCTGAAGTGTGTAGAGCTTGTTTCGCTCGAAGGCCCATTCGCAGTCTTGAGCCTCACCGATCTCAGACTCCAGCTTTCGTGCGAGTTCGACCACGGCCCGAAGCTGAGAATCTGATAGCGCACGCTTCTTGGAGCGCTGTGGCGAAACCTCCTTCTCGGCGGTGCCGTTCGAGTCGCCGATCACAATCTCGACTGCCTTCTTGCCGATGTGGGTCTCGATCAACTCGCCTGACTCGGAATCAACTACCAAGTGATCTGGATCTACACGCCCCGAGACGATTCCCTCGCCAAGGCCATATGCGGCGTCGATTACGAAATCCAGCGCAAATGGCCGGCGGGGATTCACCGTAAGTAAGACGCCTGAGACTTGGGGCGAAAGCTGGCGCTGAATCACCAGTGCAATCTCGCCGGTGCTCTGGCCACTGTGATCGCGGTAGGCCCTTGCGTGCTCGGTATCGAAAGCCTCCGTACATCGCTTGATGGCATCGGAGAGCCCAGCTGGGTCCTTCACGCCGAGAATCGTCAAATAGACACCAGCTGCCGACGTACCTTCGAGATCTTCAACCGTTGCTGAGCTTCTGACGGCGAGGAGTGCCTCGCGCCGCCTGTCAGCAGATTCGATCTCCGACCAGATTGCCTCGATCTCATCTTCCGTGGGAGATGTGGCCCCAGCCGGCAGGCACCATGCATCTGGCACCTCGAGGCCTGCTCGCATAAGGCGAATCAAGCCACATGCTTTTCCACCAAAGCGCTCGACATCTTCGGGTGTCTCGGCCGTTAGGCGAATTGCCACGGCACCGTGTGGCTCCGTCATCTCGGTGGCGCCGGCTAGCGGCGCAAGACCCTCACGGCGTCAATGACCAGCGAGGGTATACGAACCACGGTCTCAATTACGCTGGGGCGCCAGACGTGCTCGAGCATTCCGTACCCTTCGTGTTTGGTGTCGCCGTCAGTCAGTGTGAACTCGCAATGAGTCTCCTGCAGCCAGGAGCCCGATCTGACGAGCGGGAAATGACCAAGTGCTCGTGCCTCGAGGACGTACTCCTTGCCGCTCTCCGTTACTACTTCGGTGCGCGCCGACTTCATGACGTGAGGCGTGCCCGCCCAGGTGAATTCGGTCTCAGCTGAGGCCACGCCGTCGTTCTCGCCGCCGTTGAAGACAAATCCGTTGTCTAGCCGTTTTGCGCCTTCATGCCCCCGGACCTCTTCGTCGCCGTCGGGTCGCTCGAAGGTCTGGGTCACGTTGATCGTCAGGTCCTCGGAGAACTGAGCGCTAATCCAATTCCAGCCAAGTGTCTTGTTCCACGCCCGCACTCCCCAGGACTTGTCTCGCTGTCCGAGGCCATTGACTTCGATCTTGGACTTCTTGAACTCGGTCCAGCCCGTGACCTTCACGCTCTGTTCAAAATGAGCTGCCGTCATGGTCTCCGAGATCTTCCGCTCGCCCTCGTTGAAATCGAATACAGGAGTGAAGGACTCAAAGAGCAAGTCCATAGAGTCCTTGCCGCTCAATCCAAGGCGCCACTTCTTAAATGGCTCCTCCATGGTGACTGTGAATCGCTTAGCTCTCAGCCCTTCTTCAGGGGTGATCTCGCCCCAGGGCTCTTCTTGGTCGACATCGACAGGGGGGTAGACGAACTCGGGCTTGCCATTGCGGATCGTGAGGATCAGCCCGTCGATCTTGCCCGTGTCACCCGCGTTGGGGCGATAGCCGATCCGAGCGAGGCCGAAGTAGTCATGTTCGGGGTCCGCCCAGTTGAAGTACCAAGACTCCTGCCAATCGTCTTCGGTCCCCGGGTCGTGAAGGAATTCGTCTTCGGGCTTTAGCATGCTGCCCCCAAATCGGGTCGGTCAGGAACTGTCAATCTATCTGAAGCCGCGGCCGCGCACCCCGTGACTGTAGAAGAAGTCCACCAGTTCATCGTTTGAGCGAACCCGAGAGCGGTCGAAGATCTCCCGATGCACGATCTCGGCGAGAGGGCGGCGCGGCCTGGGCATCTGCTCGTGGCGAGGGTAGCCGACGAGGAACATCGTCGGCATTACGAAATGCTCCGGAACCTCGAAGATCTCACGTATTCGTGCGTCGGCCATTGGGTGGCCCATTGTGTAGTTGGTCGCGGCCAGCCCGAGCTGAGTCGCCATGAGCCACATATTCTCAATGCACATGGCAATCGACTGTTCAAGCATGTGGCGCCGGGTTTCTCGTGGCATGGGATGCGGATATGCGGCCGTAGCGCGGATGTCTCCATATGGCATAACGATGACCGGCGTTGACAACAGGTACCTCGGGTTGGAGTACCCCGGGAAGGTTGGGTCAATTCCCTTCATGAGCGCGACCTGCTGACTGAGGATCCCAACGAGATCTCGCTTCGCGCCCTCCTCGGTCACAACTACAAATTCCCACGGCTGGGCAATGCCGGCTGAAGGCGCCCATCGGCCAGCTTCAAGGATCAGCTCGACGTGCTCTTCTGGAATCGGCCGGCCGTCGAAGGCCCTGCAGGAGCGGCGCGCCTTCATGACCTCTAGCAGTCGTCCCGCCGCTTTTTCGTCGGGCGATATCGCTTTGGGATGTGCGTCTTGGCCGGCCATGACCGGCTCGACCCTCCGGGCGTTTTCTCGACTGATCGCCATAGCGGTGTAGTGCTGGTCATCAACTGCCTGCTCTACCGCGTTCACCGGAGCAGATTCGAGGCGCTCCCTAAGTGCGGCTACGGCCTCGAGGTCTACCGGCTCGAGAGATGGTCTAGTGCGCCCTGGTGATTGACTGCTCATTGCTGATCATCGCCAATACTTGCGGCAATCTCGGCTGCCGCTTCGAAATCCCCCGTGTAGACAGCCTCAAATGCCTCTCCGACGCCATGAAGCCCGCGTTCGAATTCGGCAGTGCCAGGAGCGTGGCGCGAAACAACTTTGCCGACCAGACCGCTCAGCGAAGTTCTGAGATCGTCGAAGCCGGCGGGTACTCGAGGCCGCCGGGAGTCGCGGTCCAAGAGTGCCGGAAAGGGGGAGTGCGGTTCGGCTTGATACCAGTAACCGACTGCGGCGTAGTCGTTTTCGAAGTTATTTGCATGGCCGTGCTCGACAGTAGCCTTGACTGATTCAGAGAATCGGACGGGGTCGTGCAGGAACCACCGGTACATAGCTGACTTCCCTTTCCAGAGCTCCCCATCGAGGTGCTCGATGAGGTGAAACCCATGGGTGGGCCCTCCGTATTCAGTCTCCGGGCATGCGCCGCCCCCGAAGATCTCCTCGGTGCCGGTGCCGTGAATCGGAGGAGGCCATGCCAAACCGTCGATGAACCACATGTCGTCTCCTTCGCCCCACCAGCCGCCGGCAATGTTGTCCACTTGAAGGTGAAGCCCGACTACTTGCCCCGCTCCGGTGGCTTCGAGCATCACAAAGTTCTCGGCGCCATCGAGGTTGGTGCCGGGCCAGAGCTGGCGATTGGTCATCTTGGGTTCTGATGACTTGGTGGTCGTCTCGCGCCGCCACTGCGCATGGAAGCGTCCGACCTCTGCTCCGGGGGCCTGATCAAGTTCTTCGTAGTTGATGTGATACCAGAGGGCGCCGAGAACTCCGCCGAGAGCAGCCTCGCCCTGGTGCTCAATGACGATTTGTGCGCGCGTTGCAAAAGGCATCGGGAAGTAAGCGTTAAAGCCGTGCGATCCGGGCGTACCCGGATTGACTGTCACCAGTGACGATGCGAAGTCCTTGATCCGGCAGTGGGGCAGAGCGAAGAAGTCCCCCAAGGGAACTTCAACGCTGGGAGTAGGTTCGTCGTCCCAATACATCCGCAAGATCGCGTCGCGCAGGTCGAAGGGGTCGGCATGCGCGAGTGCACAGTAGATGTGGGTGATGAGCCCCGGACCCTTGATGTCAGCCAGAGTTGCGGTCGCCCCTGCGTCAATTCTCAGCCAGTCGTTGTTACCCCCACTCCGGTCCCACGACGAGATTCGTCGCGAGCGTTCCGTGCCCAGCGTGTAGAGATTGCGGAGCGGGTGAGTTTCAAGTGAGCTCATCGAAGCCTCGAATCATTCGCAGTGCGCTTCCAAGTAACGTTTCGCCCGCTCTGGGGCTCGGGCAAAAATACGAATTGTCGTTCTTGTATGCGTCTCTCAGGATACGACCGTAGGAGTTAGCCGGATAGATGAGATAGCCGACCTGGTCTCCGGTCAGGCTGACCGGCAGGATTGTCGAGTCGGGCGTCTCCCGTCGCATCGCATCGCCAATATTGGGGTATACCTCTCCAGGAAATCCTGCCAGGAGAACTGGCCCTATCCGGGCTACGCATGCCGCCGTCTCGTTGACTGGCTCATCCCTCTTGATTAGCCGGCTGATTCCCTTCAACAGCGGATTACTGATCCGAAGTTTCACGGGCTCAGTTGCGAAGCCGATGCCGTCGATCAGTAGCGGAGCCGAGGAATCGATGGCCTCCACGGCTTTGTCAAACACCCGAGATGCGTAGTTGGTCACGGCACGCTGTGAGCCGTCACCCCTTATCGCCGGCTGGGTGCGGCCAATCGCGCCGGGGAGCACGAGACTGGTGCCACTGAGGCTCTCGTCGAGCCGGGAGGCAATCGCTCCGTACCAGTCAGACGAGACTTCGTGGCCTGACGCGACGGTGGCGTGCGCCGAAAAGTGGATGATGCGCCCAAGAGCCTTGCCGCGTTCGTTAGTTGCGCTGATTACGGTAAGCGAATCATCAAGAGTGTCGTGGGGAGGGTAGCCGCACTGGTTTCGCAACAAATCCGGGCACCGGACGCTGCCCAGCGAGAACGTAGCCGGCTCTGAGGCATCGATGGCGTCGGTAATAGCTGCGACGACGCCTTCTGCAATTCGTTCATATTCGGGCAGCGGAAGGCCGCCCCAAACGCCGGTTGAGTCCGGCGCGCTATGGGAATGCGTCGACGCCGCGAGGATTCCCTCTATTTGAGGTCTCTCGGACTTGGCTGCGGCTGAAATCTCTCGGTGGCCGGGTGCATGCCGGTATGCGCGAAGCAGCCCATGGGTGTCAATGGCGGCGATTGCCAGAGTCGAATCGCCCAGCGAGATGGCGGCCGCTCGCACATAGAGGCGTGAGGCAATTCCTGTGCACTTCCGCACTGGTCCGATTCCGTAGCCACCGAGAAATACAGGCCGGTCTGGCGTGATGTCGGCGGTCGCCGAGCCGAATTGGAGTCGCTCCGTTGTCATTGTCGTTAGTGTTCTGCCGGTTTGGAGGTTTCGATGTTGGAAGAGTTTCCCAGGTTTGCATGGGCGAGTGGTGAGGAATGCTCAGACCCAGTGGTCCTGTTCAAAGGCGAGCTCGTCAGAGTTGATGAACTTGAAACCACGGGTCACCTAGCCCGGCTGGAGAAAGACCTCTCTGACATTGCGGATCTCGGCGTTGAGATTTGGCGCTACGGCATGCCGTGGCGCAGGGCCGAGATCGCGCCTGGTGAGTACGACTGGTCCCTATGGGACCGGGCGCTGGGGGCTTGCGACGAAGCTGGGCTGACCCCCGTGGTGGACCTGTGCCATTTCGGATTGCCCGACCACTATGCGGGTTTCTGTGATCCGGAGTGGGTCGATGGCTTCATTGCCTACGCTGAGGCATTCCTGGCTCGCTATTCGGAGCCTCGTTTCTTCACGCCGGTCAATGAACCGGCTGTTACGGCGCTCAATTCAGCCATGACCGGAATCTGGAATGACAGGAGGACGTCACCCGGCGACTTCGCACTGGCGCTTGTCCACTGCATGCTCGCCGACCTCGAAGTTTCATCTCGTATCAGAGAAGACCGCGATGGCTGGAATGTGATGGCCGAGGGCTTCCAGGTCTTCGCGGTTACTGACGAGGCGCAGCAGGCTCAGGCCGATTGGATGCAATCGAACTGGCAGGCAACGTGGGACCTTCGATTTGGCGTCGCGCTTGATCCTGTCGCCGAGGCATCAATCGCGGGCGCGGTTGGCGATGAGATTCTCGAGAGAATCAGCTCACTTGCAACAAAGACCAACGTCATTGCCGGCCATGACTTCTACCCGCCGTCGGTCCTTCCGATGGGGCCCGCTCCCGAGGGCGGCGTTTCAATCGCGCAGAGGGTTGACCTTTACGAGGAGGCCGCTCGGCGTTGGCATGAGCGGTACGGGGTCGATTTCTGGATCTCGGAGACTTCCAATTTAGGCTTGCCGGTCGAACAGGGAATCGAGTGGCTCGAGACGCTCTTTGCCGCTGCCGAGCGCATGCTCGATGACAAGATCCCGGTTCGCGGGATTTGCTGGTATTCCCGTGGTGACCAGCACGACTGGGATTCGGGGCTGGCCCGCCCCGAGCAATGCGTCACCGAAGTCGGCCTCTTTGACATCAACCGTAAGCAGCGTCCGGTCGGAGTGAAGTTCGGGCAATACGCGCGACAATGCCGGCAGACCTAAGGAGTTAGCCACATGCCGATCAAAGCAGGGGAGTCCTTCGCCCGGGCCGCAAAGCAGCTGGGTTTCGATCTAATTCTCGCCAATGCCGGGACAACCGAGACAGAGTTCGTCGGGGCGACAGTCCCCGAATTCGGCGATCGGTTCATCCTCTGTCTCCATGAGGATGTCGCCTCTGGCGCTGCCGACGGCTACGCCCGGATCACAGGCAAGCCCGCCTTGGTCAATCTCCACCTTGGTCCCGGACTCGCTCACGCGCTCAACAACGTCCACAACGCAAAGCAGGCCGGATCCCCGATGGTTCTCGTGGTCGGGGATCACGATCACGAGCACGTCGATGCCGGTGCCCCGCTCGGGTCGGATATTTTCACCCTCGCTCAGCCGTTCTCGAGGTGGGTGAGAACGGCGCGCTGCGAAAAGAACATCTATCGCGATCTAGCTGATGCGACGGCAGCGTCTATGTATCCGCGAGGCGGAATCGCGACGCTGATCGTTCCCAATGACTTGCTCGGCAACGAGATCGAAGATACCCCTGAGGTCTCACTCGTTCACAGCTCAATGGGTCCGGCATCGGCTGGCTCCATTTCCGAGTGCGCTTCGGCGCTTGACGCGGCCGAGAACCCGCTCATCATTCTCGGTGGCAAGTGTTGCGACCGAGTTGGAATCGAGACGGCTGATCGCATCGTCAAGACCACCGGTGGCCGGGCCGTCGCTGAGACCTTTCCTACGGCTCTCGCCCGGGGTGGCGGTCTGCCGGAGATCGGAAAACTCTCATATCCAGGGCCGACCGTCAGGGGTGAGATCGCGCCTCACGATGTCATCGTGCTCGCGGGCATTCCCGACTTCGTTCCCTTCTTTGCAGACAAGGTTGATCGCTCATTCATCAGAGAGACCGGTAAGAGGATCTTCGTGGCCGATGTCGAGCCACATGGCTCGGGGATCGTGCCTCTCTGGGGCGATCCGCATGCGACCCTTTCCGCAATTGCCGACGAGGTGGGGGCCAAGCCGTTCGAGGCTTCAGTCGTCGATCAGGGTTCGGGGAGTCCGGTGGGCCGGGCGATCGCCTCTGCCGTTGGCGACGGTGCGGTCGTTGTTGACGAGGCGGTGACCAACGGCCAAGGAGTCTTCAGCGCGCTTGCAGGCACTGTCGAGCACACGTACATGACCATCAAGGGCGGGGCGCTTGGAGGCGGCATGCCCGTTGCGCTCGGGGCTGCCCTAGCCGACTCGACTCGCCAAGTCGTCTCAATCGTCGGCGACGGAGCGGCCTGCTATGCGAACCAAGCCCTCTGGAACATGGCCAAGCTTGAAGCCAACATCACGGTAGTGATCTTCAACAACGCCAACTACGACATCATCAGTTACGAGCTGATGAGGGCTGGGTTCAATCCGCCTCCGGAGCAAGCGGTAGCTATCGAACCCAGAGTGAATTTCGCAGAGATTGCCGAAGGATTCGGCATGAAAGGCATTCGACTCGATGCTCCCGACGAGGCTGTAATCGCTGAGGCTGTGGCCTCGCCCGAACCAGTCCTTCTCGATGTCATCGTTCCCTCGATGTTCCGGCAGTAGCAATACGCCCTGCTTTTCGCCCGGCGAGAAATGCGACGACGTTGATCGTTGCGTGAACTACCACTGGAGCAGCAATGCTCCGTCCTCTCTCGCGAAGTGCAACAAAGCCCAGTCCGGCGATGCCCGTACTGACCACTGTTCCTAGTAGCGCAGCAATTCTGCGAGTCTTGCGCGATCCCATTGAGTTTCCACCGTTGAGCGAGTCAATCGTCGGGAGTATGTGCCAAATCCCGAAGAGGGCCGAGCTCATAAGTGCGGCCCGGATCTTCGAGTGGTTGCGGCGAAACAACGCGTAAAGGGCCCCACGAAAGATCATTTCCTCACTGAGTGCAGTGGCGAGAGGAATCCTGAGAAGCGCGTGGTACATGGCTTCGCCGCGGCTCGTGCGCGTGATTCTGTCTTCGATGAATACTTCGCGCGTTGCCGCTGACGTAGCGGCGGCCCCGGCTATGGCCCCTACTGGCAGTGCAACCGCGCCTCCCAGGGCTGCGCCAGAGGCAATTGAGCCGGGATCTAGCCCAAGGTCATCCCAATCGAGCCCTTCCCGCCTGGCCAGTTCGGTAAGAAGGCTCGCGATCGCAATGTTCGATGGGATGTGGGTGGACTCATGGATCAGACGGTTGACCGCGTAGTTGTAGGCAAAGATCAGTCCAATGGCCGTCGCCGTGGCCCGGTCGGGTTTCACGCCTTCTTGTCGTATTTGTCGACGCGTTCCTTGCGTTCTAGCTCGTTGCGCCGCAATGCCTTCTCGACTCTGGCGAGCTGATCGTCATCGGCGTCTAGGCGGTAGACGGCCCGAATGAAGCGGGCGAGGTCGGCTCGGTAGTCATGCCCTTTGGCATCGAACTGCCCGGGGATCACATTCGCTGAGTTCTTCATGTCAATGAGGGTCAGCATGAATGTGGTTGGCGTGGTCCAACGCTCGCTTCGAGGTATCGTCGCCGGGCGCTTTCGCTTGTCACCGAGCCAGTCGGGGGCTCTCACCAATAGGTCGGGCCCGAACTTGGTGACGGCGTCATTGTCGTGGGTGACCATCACATATCGGACCTTGCCCCGTTCGTCGGCTCCCATCGCCTCAAATTGCCCGATGTCGTTGAAGACACCGATCAGGCTCCGATCTGTGTCTTCCCTCGGCGGACCGAGGACTTCCTTCTTCCAGCCGCTCTCATATGGAGTGCCGATCCAGACTGCCCCGTCTATGCCCTTGTCGAGCAATCCGTCAGTTCCCGTGTGTAAGAACGCGTCCTGGCTTGTGTGAGCCCCCAGTGATTCGCCGAAGAGAACCACTCGTGGGCGCTTGTCTTCCGGCACGCCCGCGAGGCGGTCATGAATGGCTGCGATCAACATGCGCTGGTGGTGCCGGCCTTCCCAGACTCGATCGAGCGACATAACCGATGGCCGTTGCGAATACTGCATCGCGACTGCTGCGATATCTCCGCGGCTGAAGTATTCGGCGGCCTCGACAGCGACGTAGTTGACGTAACCGGTGCCGGT
>QEUQ01000012.1 GCA_003577105.1 Acidobacteriota bacterium
GACAAACCGTCGGCCATTCGGGGCGTCCGCTGTTCGGCTTCGAGGCGAAAACGCCCGGCAACCCACGACGGGGTTGACCGACCAATCCATATCAGCCGCGTAAATCGGTCGTAGTGCTCGTCCTTCAATACCCGAAGCGTCTTTAGCACCTTCAGGCGCCGTTCCTGCCCCAGCTTTTCGAACTCTCGACCGAAGATGCCCTTTTCGTCCTTGGCCTCAATGGGGCTCCCCGCGAACTTCGGTCGGTGAACGTCGAATATAAGCAGCGCCAGCATTTCACCGGCCATTCCACACAGCGCGATTGTGCCGACGCTGTTGCCGAGCACGTAGCTAACTTTGGCGTGGCGGAGCGGCCAGATCACCTTTGCCAGGATCTTTGCCTCCGCCGGGACGATGTTGATCCCGGACTCTTGTTCCGTGATCTCGGCATATCGCTTCTGCAGCGCTTCAACCGAACCGTCGACGCCAGGCGTCGTTAGATCGCTCAACAGGTTGTCGGCAGCCACCTCGCCATCGGTGCCTATTTCCAGCTTTGGATCAATCGACGGAAAAGCGAGTGGTTTGAGAAACAGACGCGCGCTGTACTCATGGGGACCCGGGTCTTCGTCGGCGTTCATCGCAGCGCTGTCATCAAATCACGTTACCTATCATTGGCATCGGTTCGTATCGATTCGAATACTCGCGCAGCGCCTCGGATGGCGCAGCGTCGCCACCGTCGAGACGAATTCGCGCGGACCACTCGCGCCAACCCCGACCGACGACGGCAGTAACGCCACCCCTGCACCGTAGTCAGTCGTCGCGCGGCCATCGGCCGCCCATCATCGTCGCACACGAAGCCGGTAGGCTTTGTTGACGCAACTGCTGGGAGCGTTGACGGTGCGGACTTCCCTCATCAACCCGGGAATCTATGAAACGCAACCATGCGGCCGGCCCCTCTCGCCGACCGTGGCCACTCCGGCGCGCGCCCTCGGGAGGCCAAACAGCCAAGTCGGCCAAGCCAACCTTCGCCACGCAGGGCCCGTCGCGCTGTGACACCGCAAGACGAGCGCGACTACCTTCATCCAGAGCAGAAGGCTCGCAAGCGCATCGACGAAATGCTCATGGCTGCCGGCTGGATAGTCCAGGACTACAAAGCCGTCAACCTCTACGCGGGAACGGGCGTAGCCGTTCGTGAGCTCATCACCAGTGCCGGCCCGGCCGACTACGTGCTCTTCGTGAACCGGCGGGCGGTCGGAGTAATCGAGGCCAAGAAGAAGGGGACAACGCTTTCGGGCGTCGAGTGGCAGACCATCAAGTATCAGACGAACGTGCCAGACGAACTGTCTGCATTCCTCGTCGACAGGAAGCGCGACGACGGCTCGACAATTCGTTGCGTGTCGTACGCATACGAATCAACCGGTGACGAGACCTGGTTCACATGCCACAGCGACCCCGAACCTACCGCCCGGCAGGTGCACTGGTTCCACCGTCCCGAGACCTTCGAGAGCCAGATCGCCGATGCAGAAAAGGGCGTCGGCGGCACACTTCGCGCCCGCATTCCCGCCCTGCCCGCACTGACCCACGATCCTGGCCGGTTGCGTGATGCGCAGTTCGTGGCGATCACCAATTTGGAGCGATCGCTGAAGCACAACCATCCCCGAGCACTGATCCAGATGGCTCCCGGAAGCGGCAAGACCTTTGCCGCGGCCAATATCTGCGAGCGCCTGATCGCTCACAGCCAGGCCAAGCGCATCCTCTTCCTCGTCGACAGAGCCAACCTTGGCCGCCAAACCCTCAAAGAGTTCCAGGGATTCGAGGTCTCCGGCTCGGGCCGGAAGTTCACCGAGCTCTACAACGTCCAGCACCTGACACACAACAAGGTCGACCCCGTCGCGAGTGTTTGCATCGGCACGATTCAGCGCGTCTTCTCAATGCTGCGCGGCGAGGCCGAGTTGCCCGACGACCTAGACGAGGAGTCTGCCTACGAGATCGGCCCCAGTCGGCCCGTCGAAGTCGACTACAACTCAGAGCTGCCGATTGAGGCGTTCGATGTGATCATCATCGATGAGTGCCACCGCTCGATCTACGGCGTTTGGCGCCAGGTGCTCGAGTACTTCGATGCATTCCTCATCGGCCTCACCGCGACACCGGGCAAGCAGACCTTCGGATTCTTCAACAAGAACTTGGTCATGGAGTATGGATTCCCCCAGGCCGTCGCAGACGGGGTGAACGTCGATTTCGACGTGTTCCGGCTATCCACCGCGATCAGTGAGTCTGGCTCGACTATCGAGGCCGGGTATTGGACGACCTTTAGAGATCGCGAGACCCGCGACGAGAGACTTGAACAGGTCGACGAAGACCTCGCCTACGACGAAAATGATCTCGACAAGAAGGTGGTCGCCAAAGATCAGATCCGCACGATCATCCGAGCGATTCGCGACAACCTGCCGGCGATGTTCCCCGACCGCGACCTTGACGATGACGCCCGGCTGCGCCACATCCCCAAGACGTTGATCTTTGCGAAGGATGACAGCCACGCCGAAGACATTGTGCGCATCGCCCGCGAGGAGCTCGGCAAGGGCAACGACGTGGTCGCCAAGATCACATACCGCTCGTCTGAGGGCGGCTCGAAACCAGAGGATCTCCTGCAAGCCTTCCGCACCAGCTACTACCCACGCATTGCTGTGACAGTCGACATGATCGCGACGGGTACCGACGTGAAGCCCATCGAGATGGTCGTCTTCATGCGGATGGTGCGATCTCGCAACTTCTTCGAACAGATGAAGGGGAGGGGAGTGCGCACCATTTCTGATAGCGACCTCCAGGTGGTCACCCCCGATGCCGCGCACAAAGACCGCTTCGTGCTCGTCGATGCGGTCGGCGTCACCGAAACGAAGCTAATCGAGACGACCCCCCTCGAACGCAAGCGAGGTGTGCCACTCGACAAGCTCTTGCACCAGGTCGCGCTCGGCCAAGTGAGCGAGGATCTCGTATCGACGCTTGCATCACGCCTCGCCCGCATTGAGAGCCGCATTGGCGCTGGCGAGCGCGAGAGGCTCGAAGCGATCGCCGGGCAATCACTCAAGTCGATCGAGCACGGACTCATCGAAGCAATCGATCCCGACCGACAGCTCGCCGCAGCACGGGCGACGAGCGGAACTGAAGACCCAACCGACGCACAGATTGATGAGGCCAAGGCAGTGATGTTCGCCGAGGCCGTCATGCCGATTGCTGCCAACCCCGAGCTTCGCGAAGCACTGGTGGACGTGCAGCGAAGTTTCGACCAGGTGATCGACGAGATCAGCATGGATGAGATCACCCGAGCCGAGTTCGCCGTTGACGCCCGTGCCCGCGCGGCCGAGTACGTTGAGTCGTTCAAGGCCTTTCTCGACGAGCACAAGGATGAGATCACTGCCCTCCAGGTGCTCTATGGCCGGCCGTACTCGAAGCGCCTTACTTATGAGGATGTGAAGGAATTAGCCGAAGCCATTGGGCGCCCGCCGCACCCATGGACCCCCGAGCGGTTATGGGAGGCATATGAGACCCTCGACGCATCGAAGGTTCGTGGGTCGGCCGGTACGGTGTTGACCAACATCGTCTCGCTCGTGCGTTTCACGCTAGGCGATGAAGACGAGCTTGCTCCGTTTCCGGAACAGGTCAACGAGCGGTTCGAGGCTTGGATCATTCAGCAAGAGAGCGCGGGCCGAGCGTTCTCGGATGAAGAACTCGAATGGCTGTACTTGATACGTGACCACCTGGCGGCATCGTTGTCGATCGAGTCACGGGAGTTGCTTGACCCGCCCTTCAGCCAGCACGGCGGCCTGGGCCGTGCGAAGGAGTTGTTCGGGCCGGGCCTTAACGAACTATTGGATGAGCTCGGTGAGGTCACGGCAGCGTGAGCGATCTGCCATCCGGATGGGCGTGGACGACTCTTGGCGACGTCAGTCGCAAGCCCCAGTATGGCTGGACCTCAAAGTCGAACCCGGAATCAGCCGGGCTTCCGTACCTGCGGACCACAGACATCACCAAGGGGCCGATCGACTGGGGGCAGGTCCCAAAATGTGTCGAAACACCAGCTGACCTTCATCGCTTCCTCTTGCAGCCCGGGGACATCGTTGTCTCACGCGCCGGGTCAGTGGGTGTGAGTGCGCTCATTCAGCGACCACCACCAGCCATCTTCGCGTCGTATCTGATTCGCCTTCAGGTGATCGCCCCCATGAGTGCTGCCTATGTGGCGCACTTCCTCCAGAGCTCCGGCTATTGGCGCCAGGTATCTGACGCCAAGGTCGGAATCGCGGTTCAGAACGTCAGCGCGAAGAAGCTTGCAGCGATCGCGCTTCCTGTACCGCCGCTGGCGGAGCAGGAGCGGATCGTCGCTGCGATTGAGGAGCACTTCTCCCACCTCGACGCCGCCGACGCATCACTTCGATCTGCCGAGACTAGGCTGGGGCTGGTGACTTCCAGGGCCGTGGACGTGGCCTTCCTGTCGCTCGACAAGCGTGTGCCTGTCGGTGAAATCGCGGACGTCCGCGGCGGGATCCAGAAGCAGCCCAAGCGAAAGCCGAAGGACAACGCGGCACCCTTCCTCCGCGTGGCGAACGTTGGCCACGGCCGAATGGACCTCCGAGATGTGCACGAGATTGAGCTGTTCGACGGTGAGCTGGAACGCTGCCGCCTCCAGGCCGGCGACCTCTTGGTTGTTGAGGGGAATGGGAGCCCGGACCAGATTGGTCGGTCAGCGGTTTGGCAAGGCGAGATCGACGACTGCGTTCACCAGAACCATCTGATCCGCGTGCGACCAGGTCCGCAGCTCGATCCTGAGTTCCTCGGTCTCTACTGGAACGCCCCATCCACCCGCGCACAGCTGACGGCAGTCGCCAGCAGTACCAGCGGCCTTCACACGCTGAGCACCGCGAAGGTCAAGCGCATCGAAGTCCCCGCAGCGCCTATAGACCGGCAGAAGGCCATCGTTGCTCACCTCACCGTGCAGATCGCGGCGTTCGCCCGTCTCCGGGCATCGCTTCGACTGGCTACTGAACGCCAGTCGAACCTGCGACACGCCATCCTTGCTGCCGCTTTCTCGGGCAAGCTCGTCCCACAAGATCCAGATGACGAACCGGCTTCGGTTCTGCTCGATCGCATCCGAGAGGAGCGAGCGGCCGCGACGCCCAAGAAGCGCGCGCGCAGCGCGGCCGCAACGTGAGCCGCGCGGTTCTGTCGTACCCCTTGCGTATTGTCTGTGGCGATGCATGGGGAGGCCAGATGCGCGAGTGGAGCCCACATTCATACGAGAAGATCTCGATCTTCAGTGACTACTTGCAACAGTTCGCCGTTGCCGCGGGGTCGGCGACAAACCGCGTCTACATTGACGCATTCGGCGGCGACACGGTGAACGTCTTGCGGGGCAGTGGTAGGACCTTTGCGGGCTCGGCAGAAATCGCGCTCGCGATCGAACCACCCTTCAGCCACCTTCGGTTCTTTGAACTCAAGGCGGGCCGCGCTGCAGCATTGCGGCGTCTCATCGCATCTGATCCGAGGCGCGCGTCGGTGATCGAGGGTGACTGCAACTCCACAATGGCAGGGGTCCTTGCCGGCTTGCCGGTGCAAGCACCGACATTCGCATTCCTCGATCCAGACGGCATGGAGCTGAACTGGTCGACTATCCGCATGCTGGCCGATCACAAGCGTCGCTATGCCAACGAGACCGGCAAGAGCAAAGTCGAAATGTGGGTTCTCTTCTCCAGTGCCGGAATCGTGAGAGTGCTAGGGTCGAACAGGCAGCTCGCGCTAGAGAAGGGATTCCCGGAAAAGATCGCTCGGCTCTACGGGGCCTGGGGCCCCTGGGAACGGGTCTGGGAGGCCAAGCTTGACGGTGAGATAAGCGGTGGCGATGCGAAGAAGGCCTACTTATTCTTGTACATGGACAGACTCGCATCCCTGGGGTATCGGCACCTGCTTGTCCGGCCAATTGAGAATTCGCGCAACGAGCTATTTGCCATGGTCTTCGTCACTGACCATCCGGCCGGCGCCTCGATCATGAAGTGGGCCGTCGAGCGCGACCGGGCGATTCCCGAACCTGGAACGCTTTTCGATGCTGTGGAGTCTCGTCCGCCATACGAAGATCTACACACCGGTTGGCGCGAGAGTTTTCCGATTGAGTTGCCGGAGTGGGAGGAGCTTGGGTGAGATCAGGATTAAGCGCGAGGCATGTCCGTGGCTGACTCGTCGATCGAGTGGACCGACGCCACTTGGAATCCAACGACGGGGTGCAACCGCATATCGCCGGGTTGCGATTCTTGCTACGCGCTGAAGATGAGTGCGCGGCTGAAGGCGATGGGGCAGGAGAAGTACCAAAACGACGGAGACCCGAAGACGAGTGGTCCCGGCTTCAAGCTGACCGTTCATCCCGAAACGCTGACGCTGCCTCTCTCGTGGGTTCGCCCGAGAATGATCTTCGTTAACTCGATGAGCGACTTGTTCCATCGCGACGTTCCGGTCACCTTCATTCGCGATGTGTTTCAAGTCATGCGTGCCACGCCGCAGCACAGCTACCAGGTGTTGACAAAGCGATCGAGACGTCTCGCGAGACTTGCCGATCAGCTTGACTGGCCAGCCAACCTCTGGATGGGCGTATCTGTCGAATCGCAGCGATACACGTTTCGCGTCGATCACTTGCGAAGCGTGCCATCGACTGTGCGTTTCCTTTCTGCCGAGCCATTGCTCGGGCCAGTCATCCTCGACCTCGATGGAATCGACTGGGTCATTGCCGGTGGAGAGAGCGGCGCGGGCGCCCGGCCCGTCGAAGGAGCCTGGCTCCGAAGCCTACGTGACCAATGTGGCCAATCGGGAACACCATTCTTCTTCAAGCAGTGGGGCGGTCGTTCGCCGAAGTCCGGTGGGCGTCGCATCGACGGGCGAACATGGGATCAGTACCCCGCCGTCGCGAGGCCGTTGGCCGCGGGAGTCGCATCATGAGTGGCGCCAAGGCGATCGTCGACAAGCTCTGGAACTACTGCCACATCTTGCGCGATGACGGCTTGTCGTATGGCGACTATCTCGAGCAACTCACGTACTTGCTCTTTCTGAAGATGGCAGAGGAGCAGCGCCAACTAGGTCTTGATCGCATTGTGCCCGAGCGCTTCGACTGGCCTTCGTTACTCAACAAGAAAGGCGAGGTACTCGAAGCTCACTACATTGCAATCCTCAATCAGCTCGGCGGTACTGATGACTTGCTGGGAGTGGTGTTCCGCAAGGCACAGAATCGCATCCAAGATCCGGCGAAACTCGAGCGCCTCATCAAAGACCTGATTGGTAGCGAGCAGTGGATGTCGCTCGACGCTGATGTCAAAGGGGACGCCTACGAAGGATTGCTGGAGAAGAACGCGGCCGACACAAAGACCGGAGCGGGCCAGTACTTCACGCCCCGGGCGCTCATCTCAGCGATGGTCGACGTGATGCAGCCTGCGCCGAACATGCGAATCTGTGATCCGGCGTGTGGCACCGGAGGCTTCTTCCTTGCGGCGTTCGATTACATCGTTCGTCACAATCCAAACTTGGATCCCGATCAGAAGCGCCACATCCGCTCAGGGTTGTTCACGGGCTGGGAGATAGTCGACAACACAGCCCGGCTGTGCGCGATGAATCTGTTGTTGCACGGGATTGAGAGCCCGGAGTCCGACAGCCCCATTCACGTTGATGACGCGTTGAGGGCCGATCCGGGCGAGCGCTTCGACATGGTGCTGACCAATGCGCCGTTCGGCAAGAAGTCATCGGTCACGATCGTCAATGGTGAGGGCAAGGCCGAGAAGCAGAGTCTGACCGTGGTGCGAGACGACTTCTGGGCGTCGACGTCGAACAAGCAGCTGAACTTCTTGCAGCACGTCAAGACGCTGCTGAAAGTCGAGGGCAGCGCGGCAGTTGTCGTGCCCGACAATGTGCTATTTGAGGGTGGAGCCGGTGAGACGATTCGCCGCAGGCTGCTTCACGAGTGCGACGTACATACGCTGCTGCGCTTGCCGACGGGGATCTTTTATGCCCAGGGCGTAAAGGCAAACGTGCTCTTCTTCGACCGCAAGCCCGGCTCCGACACACCCTGGACGAAAGAGCTGTGGTTCTACGACCTGCGAACGAACATGCACTTCACGTTGAAGACGAATCCGCTCAGACGAGCCGATCTTGACGACTTCGTTGAGTGCTACCGGCCGGGCCAGAGGGGCAAACGTAAGGAGACCGAGCGCTTCCACCGGTTCGGCTATGACGAATTGGTGGCGCGCGACAAAGCGAGCCTCGACATCTTCTGGCTGCGCGACGAGAGCCTCGAAGACACCGACAATCTTCCGCCACCTGGTGTGATTGCCGCTGAAATCGTCGAAGATCTCGAGGCGGCCCTCGCTGAATTCACCGAGTTGGCCGGGTCGCTCGAGGGCATCGCAGTGGAGGTCGAGGAAGTTGACTGATACGACAGCAATGCCACGTACTTGGCTGGTTCGAGCATGAGGGGTTCGAGCTGAGTGGATTATCCGGTTATCGACAGGATCCGACGCCTCAATGAACAGGACGCTGTGCGACTTGCCCAGGCCTTGATCTTTGGCGAGGTGGGTCGCCTCGCCTTGAAAATCGACGGATTCTCGATGTCGGGGCGAACCAAGGCGAAGGACCAAGGGATCGACGGACGGACATCGTTTCCGCTCGGCTGCAAGACGCCTCTTCCTCGAGGTCAGTGCGTTTGGCAAGTGAAGAGCGGTGTATCCGCTCGGAAAGCCGCTGACGAGTTTGCCGAGAAACACGTTGCTCTCCGGAAGGCGATTAGCGCAGGCGCTGACTACGTGCTGTTCTGGACTCAGGACCCCAGCGATACCGCGCGTAAATCGCTCGAGTCCGACTTCCGAGCCCACATTGAACGCATTAGATCCGACGCGGCAATCACGTTCTTATACGCGGAGCAGATCGAAGCGCTGTGCTGGCAGGTGCCGGCGACTCTTGCTCAAGTCCTGGAAGTACCGCTCGGTGGGCTCGTCTCTCTTCAGAAGTGGGGAGTGGGCATAGGGCTATCGGCTGAATTCAATGCAGACCCAGCGCGAAGCGATCTAATCGAGTCAATCAGGGGACATATCAGGAGAAGTCAGTCATCGGGGAGCGCTTTGCACCTTGTCGGTGACACGGGAGTCGGGAAGAGTCGACTGGTGTTCGAGGCACTGTCGCGCGCCGGAATTGAAGAACGTGTGCTTGTCGGCGCGGGTCCTGAGGCCGTTGACACCGCTCTTCTTGCGGAAATCGTTCAGCGCGGCAACGCCTCGGTAGTTCTAGTCGTTGACGACTGCGATTCCGACGGTAGGAACCGGATTCAGCGTTATGTGGACATGGCGTCAGGAAGGATCAGGCTGGTGACCGTAGGCCCGCGGCTGTACCGCGAGCGGCCGTCTGACGGGAGTCCATATCAAGAGGTACTTCCAGTCTCGACTGATGTTGCCGCGGAGATAGCGAGAGCCGTCGGGCTCGGCGAGCAAGACGCATCGAGGGTTGCGCACCTTGCGGAAGGTTACCCCGGCTTGGCTCACATCCTCGCGACGGCGATGGCTCGTGGCGACGATCGTAGTGAAGTGGCCGATCTGGTGCGCACGAACCCCGAACTTCGTCAGGTTCTTGACCAGCTCATCCCTTCCAACACCGATAGGCAACTGCTTGGAGTACTGGCGCTCTTCGATAAGCTCGGTTTCGAAGGGGACCTCGCGGGGGAGGTGACTGTCGCGTGTCAACTACTCGGGGTTGACGAGAACGCGCTTCGCGGCGTTGTAGATCGCGAAACCGGGCGATTCGTGTCGGCCGCGGGACGCTACCGTCAAGTCACGCCGCGCCTGTTGGCAGTATCAATGGCGACTGGGTTCCTCGCCGAGAACAATGCGCGTTTCATGCAGGCACTCGAGGGAATGCCGCAAACACTCCGCGACAGGATCCTGCACCAGATGACGACTTTTGCTGGCGATCGGGCTGCTGCGGAAATTTTCGCCGAGCTATTGGTGGCACCCCCTTTTGATAGCGGCGTTCTTGCCGACCTCGACGCGGGGAATGCGAGCGTACTGCCTCTCGGTGCTGTCGTGGCGTCGAGCGCGACGATGGATGCTATCGATCGCCTTCTAGCACGTGGGACAAGTGGCGCAGTGCGGGAGTTTCGGCTGGGGCGGCGCGACATGGTCTGGGCGCTCGGGCTTCTCGCGTGGGATGAGGAGCATTTTGAGCGCGCGGCTGACGCGCTTCTCAAATTGGCTATTGGCGAGAACGAAACCTGGGGAAACAATGCGACTGGACTGCTGAAGGGATTATTTCTGGTTCATCTCGGCGGTACGGCAGCACCGTTCCAGCTGAGGCTCGCATGGGCACGTCGCGCGCTGGAGACCCGCGATGGCGAGGCCGTCTCCGTCCTGATCGAGGCGCTTGGAAATGCGTTGACAATTCACGAGTCTCGTATGTCGGCAGACTTTGGCGAACGTCGCGAGCCAGTAGAATGGCGGCCTCCTTCGGTCGCCGACGAAATCGAAGCGCGTCGCGGCGCGTGGAAGTTGCTGATTTCGATTGCGCGTAATCCTGAACACCGTAGTCAGGTAGCCACAGCGCTGGCAGCCGGACTCTTTGGGGCTGTCCGTCGCGGTCTCGCCGAAGAGATTGTGACCGACCTACCAAGCATTCCGTGGGGCGATCGCGAGAGGGCCGAGCTCGGGAAAGCGATTGCTCATTTGTCGGAATCGTCTCGGTCAGAGGATCCGGGGCCCAAGTTGCAGGCTCTCCACTCGCAGTTCATCGGCGAGACGCTTGATCAGCGACTGGCATACGTTCTGTCGCTATCGCCATGGGATCTCGCTGGGAACAGGCAGGAGCAGTTGAGCGGCGAACCATCGGTGATCGGAGAGCTGGCACGCGATCTCGATGACGCAGGATTAGGCCAAATCGTGTTTGCTGCCGAGCGATCGATATCGGGGGATCCGCGGACGTCATTCGCACTCTTTGAGATGCTTGCTCGTATGCGCGGGAGCGTGGCGGCCTTCGATGCACTTCAGGCCCTTCGTCCTGTTCCCGAGGCGGCAGTACTGGGAATGCTTCGCGGTTTGTCTCGTGAGCTACCGGAGGACTGGTCCGTGGGCGTACTCTCAGGCTGGATCGAGTCGCCAGACCTCGGGGTATTGGTCGTTCGGGCGGCTCATGTCCTTCCGGCCTCGCCTGCCATCGCGAGCCTGGCACTTGAAGCGGTTCGGAGAGGTACTGTCGATTCTGCGGAGCTCGGCAGGTTCCTATTTGGGGGGTGGGCGCGGCAGCTCCCAGCCGGAGACGTCGCCGCCATCCTGGCCGAGCTCGCCTCTGCTCACACCGCCGTCGCGACGGAGCAAGCCCTGGGAATCCTGGAGCAGTGGGCTGACGCACGACCTGACACGGAGGTGCCTGATGAACTGGGAGGTGTTGGGCGCCAATTGCTTGACCAGACGACAGGGCTCGGCCGGCACGATCGCGGAATGATTTCGCTATACCGAGGGAAACTTGTTCCGCGCTTGCGCATGACGTTCAGTGACCGCCTCGATCTGTTTCTCGAGTTGCTTCGGGGAATGGAATCTTTCCTGACCGACGATGATCTGACGATTCTTGATGCGCTCGCATCCGAGAGGCCGAAGGAGACGGTCGAAACACTCGTTGCGCTGGCTGCGGCGCCGAACGAGTTGTCGCTTGGATACATGGAGCACTCCAAGATTCTCTCGAGGCTTCGCGCGATTGCAGGCACTGAGATACTCGGGGAGTCGATTGCAGAACTGCCCCGCGACGCGTTACCGCGACTGGTGGGCCACATTGACTTCTCTGGCGACGAACCTGATCCACTCATCGGGCTACTGATCGAAATGGATGGCACGGGCGTGCGAGTCCAAGCGACGACGGAATTCTTATACCCGGAGCACGGCTGGACAGGTTTGGAATCCGTACACTTCGAAGAGCGGCGCGCGGTGGTCGATCATTGGATGGCGATTGCAGGTATCAGCGCGCCGTTCCAGGAGTGGCTGACAGACCTTGCGTCGGACTTGGACGAAAGAATTGCCTCAGCGCGAAACGCGGAGGTGGAGCGAGGGCGTTGACGAATTTTGGGCCGAGGTGATTCGAGCGAACTTCGGCAGCGGATCGAGTGTCAAACATTTGTCAAACGAACCGGGCGAAACGGGGCCGGATTCGGGCGGACTCGGAGAAGGCAGCGAGCGGTTGAATCGTCCGTGACCAGCCCATACGCGCATCCATCCGCACCACCCTGAACCACTCGGTCAAACTCATAACCCGAAGGTCGTTGGTTCAAATCCAACCCCCGCTACGAATCGAACGCACTGAAGCCCCAGGTCATCGGCCTGGGGCTTCTCTTGTCTCGGGAGCCCGGTCTCGATTCGCGTCGAGGCGTTCGAGGAACTTCGCCACGGCGATGACGGCGTCGTTGACGACGACATCCCAATCTAGACCGGGGTATATCTCGAGCACGGTCTCCGCGTACGCCAGTGGACCTTGCGCCAGGGGAGTGGCAAAGTTGTCGGCCAGGTCGCCAAGGGCCGTGCGCGTAGCTCCGATTAGTTCTGAGCCAAACATGCTCCTCACGCAATCGCCCGCAGCCGCGGGCCCGCCCTCGTCGTTGTGCAGCAATACAAACGCGACGTCATACCAGTCTTTGGTAGCTCGCCGACCGTACGCAGCATGGATCTTTGCGAGAAGGAACCCGGCGAGACGAGCCACAGGTAGCTCGACGGTGACCATCGCACCATCGACAACGCTCGAGAATTCCCGCTCCTCCCAGTCGCGACCAACAAGACCAGTTCCCCGCAGATTGACGGCGCCGAGGTCGTTGCACTGGTCGAACTTGATTGTTGCGCTGCCGGGCGCATCGTCGATATCCGCGAGGAACTCGGCACTGACAGCACTTGCCGGCTCGCATTGGGTGTGCCATCGCCAAGCGCGCTAGCTGTCCGCCGAAAACCCTGAGGCGCGTAGGGCCGTTTCAAGGCGCGCGACGTTGGGTGATCCGTCGTAGATCTCCAGATTGACCTGAAGATCGATATCGGTTGTACCGATGTGCAGCATCTGAGATCGCGTGCACAACAGATCTGGAACCAGTCCACCGAGCAGCACGAATCGTGGGTTCGTTCCGTAGGCCGCGACAAGTCGGACGAGCGCCTCCTGAGCGAGCTCGCGTGCCCTGCGGCTACGCGGAAGCTCCGACATGCAGTACCTCCTTGAGATGGTTCGCAGCCTCAGCAAACCGGCCACCCTTGGCAAGTAGATCGGCATAGACGCGCGCGGAAGACGCGCAGCGGATATCGCCAATCTGAGTACCCGCGACTGAAGTGATGCGACTGGGAAGCGGGCGAACTTCGATTCGATGCCCCCGCTCGACGACACGAGCATCGATCGTGTCGGCCAAGGCTAGCGGGTCGTCGAACACTTCGCGACCCAAATAAAGCTCCAGGACCGATACGTTTGACAGGTAAGGCGCGAGCAGCACAGATGCCGCGCCGGCAGTCACGGCCCAGTCGACCCCCGACCTATTCAGTGCTGGCGCAATTTCGCTACCAAGCGAGTCGATTGGGTCTCGCCACAGGCGATGCATCAGCACAACCGGGGCCTTGGCCTCCTGAACTGCGACCGCATGCGAGTAGTTATCGAGAAGCGCATTGGCATCGGCTACACGACGAGCCGAGCCTGGCCCGCGTGCAACGTCGTGCTGCAACAAGCCGAGTTCTTCGAGGTAGGCGAGCGCCTTGGCTGTAGCGCCGCGCGATAGCCCCGCGGCGTGTTGAATCGACGCGACGCGCGGCTCGACTCCGCTAAGGGCTGCTTCTGCCACGGCGATTGTTGATGCCGACCAACTCGCTTTCGAGCCTTCTGAAACCGAAGGTTTGGCGTCGCGAACGACGACGAGGCCGCTCAAGATGGCAATGTTTGCCCGGCCGCGCTCGTCAACCCATCCAATTCCGTGGTCGCTCAGCCATTCGCGCGCACCCGTAGAAAGGTCGTGAGCGAGTACAACGTCGATCTTGCCTGCGAGCATCGCGAGGCGCTTGACATCGGCCGGCCAGCCCTCACCTGCCCAGCCCGTGACGAACCGATGGGGGCTGCCGGTTGTGCGAACAGTGACCGAAAACGTTCTGGCCAGCGGGTCAAGCTGGTCGACGTCGATCTTGCATCCAGGTGGCAGGGCGGCAATGAGGGCAGCCCGG
Source organism: Acidobacteriota bacterium (assembly GCA_003577105.1). GTDB lineage: Bacteria > Actinomycetota > Acidimicrobiia > ATN3 > ATN3 > ATN3. The sequence continues at coordinate 14,208 of QEUQ01000012.1, forward strand.
ATGCGCGTCTGTGGGCTGCGACGCGACATAGTACCTCCATGACAAGTAGTTCACTATACCAGTGAACTATAGAGAATAGTGAACATTAGCTTGAGTTTCGCACGGAACTTGGGTCGTTTTCGCGCGGTTCGTGCCTCCTGCACTTGGGCGCACATCGGCCCGACATGCAGTGCAGAGCAAGGAGTGTTTGGCGCAGGTCGGCCTCGGGCTCGCCCAGACCGCGGGTACCGCTCCCGCGGTAGCGGATCACCTGCACCTTTCGGCTCAAAAGCCCGTGCAGCGGCGATTTGAGGAGTGCGATCACAAATCGGTTCACTCCGCCATCTTGGCATCCGTGCGAAGCCAGTCGGCGCGCTTTCGGCCGCCGAACGGATTCTGCACGCCTCGAGAATTCGGCCTGCGAAGCGAGGCGGCGCGGCCCGGCGGCTTGTTCGACCCTTAATTCGGCGGTAGTTGGTTCAATCCCTGCCCCGGCTTCGAGCCGTCGGCGATTCGCGTCACATCGATTCGCGCAGACGCCTGTGACATCAATCACCTGTACAAGACATGCTCATATATGCATATGCTAATATATGTGCATGCTAGATAAGCGACTCCAGGTGCTCGTCGACCACGAGCGGTATGAGCGGCTGGCCAAGCGCGCCAAAGAACGAGGCACGTCGATCGGGATGCTCGTTCGCGAAGCAATCGACAGCTGCTATCCCGACGTTGAGCCACGACGCAAGCTTGCAGCGAAGCGGATTCTCGCAGCGGAGCCCATGCCACTTCCCGACATCAAGGAGTTCAAACGTGAACTCGATGCTATTCGGGGCAATCGTCATTGAATGTGCTCGACACCAGCGTGCTCGTCTATGCCGTTGGCGGTGACCACCCCAAGCGCGAGTCGTGCAGGCGAGTGATTGCATCCATCGAAGAGGGGCTGCTCAACGCGACGACAACCGTCGAGGCGATCCAGGAGTTCATCCACGTGAGATCTCGCCGGCGATCGCGTGCTGACGCGGCCGCCCTCGGGCTCGAGTACGCCGCGCTCCTCACGCCGCTCGTAGCGCCGACAGCAGAAGACTTGCGCGAGGGCGTCCGGATATTCGAGGGCAGCAGCAAGATCGGTGCGTTCGATGCCGTCATTGCTGCTGTGGCGATCGCGCGGGGCGCGGCCCTCATCTCGATCGACAATGACTTCGCACTAGTCGACGGGCTTGAACACGTCGATCCTTCGTCGCCCGAGTTCGAGGCGCTGCTGGCGTCAAAGAGAGAACTCTAGATTCGCGAGCAGGCAGTCACCACTGCGCCAGGCCGTTCGCGCGCAAGGTCGCGGCAGCCGCTGTCAGCAACTTGTCGGTCTCAGTGTTTCCAACCGATCGCGTCCGCAACCACCCGAACGTGAGTCCGTCGGCGACTTCCGTGTAGATGTCCGTACTGGAGTCCAAGATGCCGCCTACTGGCGTGCTGACGCCCTCGGTCGCGGGAAGCACCACGCCGCCGCGAACGCTGCCTGAAGTCCGCCCTCCTTGCTCGGTCCACACCAGCTATTGCGCGTTCCTCCTGTTCACCTCGACTCCTGAAGTCCGCCCTCCTTGCTCGGTCCACACCAGCCGGCACATTGTCGAGGTGCCCGGGAAGTTCCCGGCGAGCACGCCCGAGGGTAGTCCCGGCATCGGGCGATGACGCGCGATTGTCAGCAGGTGAGTGACGTCTTCGTTGTGCATCCCGAGGCGCTTGGCTTCCTCGGCGTACTGGTTCACGAGCAGCGGGTGGGGGCGGAGCATCCCCGTTGGCCAGGGCGCCGCACCGGCTTCGGGGCCCAAGGTCGAAAAAGCAACTTGCGGCGAATCAGGCGCTAGCTCGCTCAACGCATTCGCGATCCCCTCAGCAAGCTGGATGAGGTGGTCGAGATCACCGGGGTCCGCCCGGTACCCATTGACGGCCAACGAGACCACCCCGTGAGTTGCCTCCAGTCGAATCCATGGGTCATTCCGTTGAGGAAGATATGGCCTGAGCCGCTCGGCAACAGCGGCGACGAACCCGTCGTCGAGCCCTCTTCCCCCCGGCATCATGTATCCGGGTACTCCGTAGTCGTCGAGAACGGGATCTCGGAGGAAGCCCTGCATCACTTTGCGTTTCACAGTGATTGGGGGCAACGGCGCTATCTCCGGAGTCCGCACGTGCACGGCGGTACTTGGAACCCAAACAGCGTTGGCTGCGAACGGTTCATTTGGGCGCTCCTTGACGAACCCTACAAACTCAGACGCCGACCTTCGCGTGACGACCCTGACGTCAAATAGCGCTCCGCCCTGGCGCACGCCGCCTTCGACGGCCGCGAGTTCCAGCAGCTCATGACTGACAAGTCCAAATCGGCCGCTTGGCAGTGCGCCGACGCTTACGTTGAAGGTGTAGTCGGGCCAGGCCGGCTGTGTCGCTGTGAAGCCGTTGTGAATCGCCTGACCGATAGAGGTCAGGCCCCGCTCGTGCGCGAAAGCCTCAAGAGTGACCGCCGGGTGACCGCGGCGGGCATCTTCGACATCGTCGGGCGTGAAAGCGGCGTGGCCGAATCGCGGCTGTGATCCCACGGCAGGTCCGGGCGACTCCGGCGTGGACTCTCCCTCAGACTTATTACGTGATCGGCTGAACAGACCCAAGCGCCTTCCTCCATTGATGTACTCGTACCAGGTGCCGCGGCGCGCCCTTCGCGATGCCGTATTCATTGGGGGTTCTCAGCCACCCCAGCCTCGGCAGCGGGATTGTACTCATCAATTGCTGCCACGCCCGCGGGTGCCGGGCGCGAGAGCGGGCGGGTATCAAGCAGACCGAATTGGCTCGCCGCGCAGATGTGCCCCAGCCGGTGATTTCCGCGTAGATGCCACAACTTCAATCTTGAGAGCGCTCGGTCGGCCGGGTGAGGCAAGAGAGGAGTCAGACTGACGCTGTCGCTAGCCCTCGCGGTACGCTGGAGTGATGGATCAAACTCTTGACGCGCTGGCCGCAGAGACGGCTGGCCTCTCGTCGTTCCTCGAGCAACTGACGGATGACCAATGGCGGCATCCCTCTGCGTGTGCTGGCTGGTCGGTTTCCGACGTCGTTCTGCATCTCGCGCAGTCCGAGGAGGGCGTGATTTCGGCTTTCGATCATGGCAGTGCGGGTATTCCGCTCGCGCCCTACGCCAAAGAGGCAGTGTCAGGCGGCGGTGGAGCGGTAGACGGAATTGTCGAAGCCGCCGTGCGCGCCGAGAGGCCGACTATTCCGGCTGACGTGCTGCCTCGCTGGCAGGAGGCCCACGCCGGCGTAATGCGACGCTTCCGAGAGGCTGAACCCGGTGCCAGACTCAACTGGATATCCGTGCCGCTGTCTCCCCGCACTCTTGCCACCACTCGGATTGCCGAGCATTGGATCCACGGCATGGACATTCGCGAGCCACTTGGTGATCCCGCACCCGACACCGATCGGCTCGAGCTGATAGCGCGCCTCGCGTGGCGCACCCTCGGCTACGCGTTCGGGAGCGTTGGAGAGGTAGCGCCTTCGGTCGCGCTGCGTCTCGAGGGACCCGAGGGCGAGGCCTGGAAATTTGGCTCCGATGACGCAGAGGTGGTGATCACTGGACCGGCGGGCGACTGGTGCCGTGTGGCCGCGAGAAGGCTTGACCCGGGTGAGTCATCCCTTATCTACGAAGGTACGGCGGGCAAACGAGTGCTGGAGCTGGTTCGCACCTACGCCTGAGTTAGCGGCAAAGGTGGGTACTTCGAGAAACATTTGTTAGCTTCCCTTCATGTCAATTGCCCTGATACCGGGCCGTATTGAAGATGGAGGCGCAGATGCCCGTATTTCGTAGTCGTGTCGCGAGGAAGCTGGCCCTGGCGGTCGGCGTGCTGTTGATAGCGCTCTTCGTCACCGCGCCTGTCATAGAGCAGGCTGAGGCGCTTACAAATGAGGAGAGGATTCCGGTTGGTTCGTTGCCGTACGCCGTCGATGTAAACCCGGTCACCAACAAGATCTACGTTGCGAACTACGCCTCCGGAAGCGTGTCGGTGATTGACGGGAATAACAACTCGACGACGCCTGTGACCGTTGGGACCGGTGCCCGTGACATTGCGATCAACAAGGTGACAAACAAGATCTACGTAGCCAACTTCACTTCCCCATTCATCTCTGTTATCGATGGCGTCAACAACTCGGCGACGCCCGTGACCGTCGGCTCAAACCCTGTAGCGGTGGCAGTCAACGAAGTGACCAACAAGATCTACGTGGTAAACAACGCCTCAAATAACGTCACCGTAATTGACGGGAGCAACAATTCAACAACGACGGTGGCAGTGGGACCTGCACCCGGGGCCATCGCTGTCAATCAAACGACTAACAAGATCTACGTCACTAATTACTCATCTAACAACGTCACCGTAATTGACGGGAGCAACAACTCGACCACGCCAGTGGCAGTGGGCACGGGTCCCACCGCAGTTGCCGTAAACGAGGCCACCAACAAGATCTACGTCGCAAACCAGGTCGCCTCCTCCGTGACTCGGATCAACGGAACTGACAACTCGACGACTCCGATCGCGTCCGGGACTCAGCCGACATCCGTTGCCGTAAACGAGGCCACCAACAAGATCTACGTCGCAAACTTCGCGTCGAGCAACGTGACAGTGATCAACGGAACTGACAACTCGACGACTCCTATCGCGGCTGGGACTCAGCCGTCATCCGTTGCCGTCAACGAGGCCACCAACAAGATCTACGTCGCGAACTATGGGTCGGGCAACATCACGGTTATCGAAGGCACCAACAACTCCTCGACATCAGTTGCGGCTGGAGGCGGACCTTTCGATGCGGCGGTCAATCAGGCGACTAACAAGATCTATGTGGCAAACCGCCTCGCGGCCGACGTTTCGCAATTCACCGATTCCACCCTCGACGATCTCGCCTCCGATGTCGGCGACCCATCGCGCCGCGGCGTTTGTGCCGAAGGCACCATCAGGCCCGGATTCCAGATGTACCTGACAATCTCATCCGACGTTGACCAGACCATTCGGATCGACTACCTAACCAACTACGGCCGGGTGTCAAAGGCCCAAGCGCTGACTGGGGGCGTGAGGTACACCGAGAACGTAAACGGAATACTGCCAGTACTTCTAGGCGGTGTTGGGATTGTGCCCGACCCCAACGCCATAGATACCTCGGTGAAGATCACCGGATCGGAGCGGGTCTATCTTGCATGCCCGCTGTATTTCAACGCATCGATAGGTGCAGCAGGTGGCGTCAACGGAGGCCATGTCCAGGACTCAACTCGAGGGTGATCACCGTCGGATTTCGGGATGGTCGCAGAATCGGCCATCCCGGGACCGACAGCTCTTGGCCCGATCTATTGATTCCGACTCGGCAACGAGTCTTTAGCAAGTGGGATGTGCCTTCTGCGCTAGTGGCGGATGCATGACCGAGATGCCATCAGTCAGCATGTTTGCTGAGAGTGCGGGTGAGCCTGCCGCGAAGGGCGATCGGTCCCGTCGCGAAACCTGAGCATCAATCGCATTCGCTCGCCGACGCGCGTCGCCCTCTAGAGATCCTGCCCCTCTGCCTCGGCAACCGGTACTGCGATGACCATCTTGCCGTCGAACATGACGTTGGGGTTTCGGATCGCTACGTACTTGGGCGATTGCTGAACAAGTAGCTGAGTCGGGTTCTCTGGGTCGTACAGCACTCGCACGGGCTCACCTTCGGCAAGGCCGGTGAGCGTCACCTCGTTCATATTGGCCCGAGCCGTAACCCGCACCGGTGCGGCGCCGCCGGCTGGGGTGAATTCGACCGTGAATTCGTACACCTCGACGACGCCGTCGGCCTTGCGCTCTCCGGTGTCTCGCATGGCAATGATGGTTGCCACAGTCTGCTCGCCGCGCCTTGCCAAGACGCGAGTGAGCGCCTTTTCTTCCTTCGTCAGTTTCGGTCTGAAGATTCCCATGGGGTCAGGTTATTGGCGGGCGAGCCGATCGTGCCACGCGAGAGACGCGCAGCAAATCGATGCGCCATCGCGCACCTGCCCGATCTGATTCGAGGCAGGCTGTACTAGATGCAGGTAGATCTGCATCTAGTCGCACCAAGTGCAATCGCGTCTGCAGGTGGAACCGTCCCACAGGCGCGGAGGCGCTTCGTCGACAGCGCTTCGCGAGGCAGGTCGCCGTTGAAATGGCGTCGCTGCGCAGTGATCCGACAGCCTGGGGTGACTACCTCGCCGAGATCGACGCAACATCGGTGTGCGATGGCGTCGGTTGACGATCTCTGGCGAGTCGACTTCGGGGAGCCATACCCGGGGGAACCAGCCAAGCACCGCCCCGCGCTTATCCTTGGGCCAGCTGAGACCTTTGGCGCTATGCCATTTGTGATACTCGCACCGCTCACGACGACGCACCGGAACCTGTCTTTACACGTCGAGGTGGAACCGACCCAATTGACAGGGCTTGCCGGCGTCAGCTATGTCCAATGCGAACTGGTTCGGTCGGTCAGTGATAAGCGCCTCGTGCATAGGCTCGGGAGCATCGACCCGCCAACAAGCGTCCGAGTCGCGGAGATTCTCAAAACGCTGCTGAACTACTGAGCGCGGCAATCACGTCTGTAGCGAATCGTCGCGCGGCCAGGTCCACGCGTAGTAGACGACGGCCGCTAGCGCTGCGGTTTCTACCGCACTCCCAGCGACGAAGTAGCTCCATTCGCCAATCGCCGAGCCGACAATCGTGAGCGCGTAGAGCAGACTCAGTGAAATGTTGAGCACGCGATTGAGACGCGGGCCCAGTACCAACGTAGCGAAGATCATCAGGCTGGGAATCAGTATGTAAGTCGTGGTCCCGAGTAGAAATCCTTGGCCCACGTCGAACTTGAAGACCTTGCCCGCTTCGAGGGATGCGCGGAAGTCAGGGCGATAGAGGCTGAAGAGATCAACGTAGGCGAATACGAACAGCATCGTCGCCCAGAGCCCCGAGATCTTGATTCGGACACCTACGGGAGCCGGGTTCAGCGTTGCTCCATCCGTCGCCTGTGCGTCCGGGCTCGTGCTTTCCATTGAGCACCTCCGTCGAGACTTCCTTAGCTTACTAAGTAATCCTATGAATTACTTAGTAAGCTTGTCAACCATGAAGAAGAACAGGGCTGGCCAATCTCGCTTACCCGTGACTCGAGAACGGATCTTGCGGGCCGCGATAGCGGTCGCAGATGAGCACGGCCTAGCTGCGGTGACCATGCGGCGACTCGGTTCAGAGCTCGGTGTTGAGGCGATGTCGCTCTACAAGCATGTCGCCAACAAGGACGCGATCTTGGACGGCATCGCCGAGCTGGTCATCGGCGAGATCGAGGTACCGGGCGGGGAGGCCGGGTGGATGGAAGCCATGCGGCGGCGGGCCAGGTCGGCTAGAGAAGTGTTGACTAGACACTCGTGGGCCGTCGGGCTCATGGAGAGCCGAGCGACGATGGCAGTCGCCGTCGAAGGGTACGTCGACAGTGTGCTCGGCATACTCAGATCGGGTGGTTTTTCGATCGAAGACGCAGCTCACGCTTTCTGGCTCCTCGACAACTACGTCTACGGTCACGTGATCCACGAGGCGAGCGTGGCGCGAGGCAACACCGAAAGGGCGACAGGCCCGGCTTCTACGGCCGGCGGCGAGGTAGCGTCGGGCGACCACTCCCACCTTCGCGAGGTGAAGGAGTACGCGCAGGACTTCGAGTTCAGCATGGATGGGGAGTTCGAGTTCGGCCTCGACCTCATTCTCAACGCTTTGAATCAGCGCTTGCAGCTGCCTTCAGAACTCGGCGCTGCCACCGACAACCGCGGTACAGCGCACAGGAAATGACGCGGCGGCCATCAGCTTTCGTGCTCAGCAGATTCCGACGCGATTCGAGCTGTGGCGCGTTCAATCCGAATGAGCATTGCAGCTGACGGCACCACCTTGCCGCTCCGATAGGTGCTGAGGCGCGAGGCGCTTGTGCCGATCAGATTGGCGAATTCGGCGTTGGTCAAACCCGTGCTCGCGACAGCTTTGCGCACCCTTTCGGCGACCTCTGAACGGTCGGCTAACTCCTCCTTTCTCCGGGCATTCTCGATTGCTAGTGCAAATAGAGTGCCTGCCCGATCGGCATCGGGAGCGCGTGATGACAAATAGCGCTCAACGCGGCGCGCAACTGAACCCCATGGCGAACGGCGGATCTCGTCGAGGACTGGTTTCCAATCGGGAACAAGTCCGCGTTCGATGACCGTTACCAATGCCTCAAAGGGCCAAGTTTGGACGTCGTCATCGGGAGATGCATCGACGTTGCGGAATTTCACCGTCATTGCGCCACCCCGCTCAGGCGCAGTGCCAGCGCTTGACAGGCCATTACCACATCTGCCCAGTCGTGCCAGCGCTCATCGAGGCCCTTGTAGCGAGGAAGCTCAGCGGTTACTTCTGCATCACGCGGACGCGGGTCTGCGAGCGCGATCACGAGCGAAGTGAGCACCGACGCGTCCTCGCCTGACCTGTCGACGTAGTAGTCGTCAATGTGCGAGAGGATCTCAACCGCCGCGTCTTCACCCAGGTGCGCAGACAGAGCGACTACGTCGAGATAGTCGCGAACGACGTTTCGCTGTACTACCAGGTAGGCCTTGACCCGCAGCGCCTCAGGAGCAGTTGGGGCTTTGACTGAAGTGTCGGGCGCAACTTCGACCTCGCAGGTTTCAAGGGGTCGCTTGCGCCTCATCTGGCGAAGTCCCGCCTCTACGCCGTCGAGATTGCCCATGATCGTGAACGGCGGTCTAGATGCCCGCACGGAGGTGGCCCATCCCTCGGTGGCCTCTACTGCGTCCAGCACTGCTTCGTATCGATCAACTAGGTCTGGCAGAACATGGTCGTGAACAAATGACTCGCGATGGCCGGCGTGGAGCGCGGCGGCCGACCCGCCCACCAGTACTGCGTCAGGCACGACTTCTTGTAGTCGAGACGCCGACTCCAAGACACGCTGGAGAGAGGGGTCTTGATCATCCATTGGTATTATCATATCTGATATGCGGACCCAATGCTGGGCGGCACCGAAGCGTCTTATGCGCCACCTAGGCCGCGAACGATTTCGTCCACGACCTCAGAAGTCGAGTAGCTCCCGCCTAGATCGACAGTCCTGACGCCCCTTGCGGTGGCCTCGAAAGCAGCATTTCTAATTGCTGCCGCTGCCGCGGCCGCAGCGGTATCGCCAGCTCGACCGGCATAGTCGAGTACCGCCGCGCATGCGAGCACCATGGCCAGGGGATTGGCGACGTTCTTGCCCTTGAGAGCAGGTGCCGTACCGTGTGGAGCCTCGGCCATGACGACTCCTGGTCGTAGTTCGGCATCTAGCGCAAGAAGAACCGATTCGGCCCCCGCAATTGAGCCGAAGAGGGCCAGCACCAAGTCCGACAGGCAATCACCGTCACGGTTGAGGGTGGGCATCACTATGGGCGACTCGCTTGCCTCGTGGATGAAGCCCGCATATGCCGCATCGATCAAGGTTGGCCGGTAAATCACATCCGGATATCTTTCGGATGCGCCGTCGAGTTCTTCCTTGAGCATGCCTTCATAGACCGGCGAGACGGTCCACTTCGGACCGCCATAGACGTGGGCGCCAATGGCTGCTGCCGTCACAAACGAGTATTCGGCGGTCGCGCGGCAGTGGCGCCTGTCGATGCGCTCGACTCGGGTCGCTTCTTCATCGGCTGCTCCAGTCGCGCCATGTCGCTCCTCGTCGGCTCCGTAGGCATCGCCAACGGCCATTCGAACGACGACGATCGGATGCACGATTGGCGCGAGCGGAGTGACTCCTGGAAGTCGGCGGCCACTTCGCACGATCACCGATCCGCCAATTGCCTCTCTCAAGATCCGATTTGGTGATCCAACGTCATCTGCTCCAGCGGGCGTGATGGTCGCGGCCTTGAGGCCAAAGCCAACTTGGCGCATTGCTTGGGCCGATTCGGTGACGACTGCATTTGAGGTGCGGCGTCTGTTTTCGAGCGAGAGATCGAAGCGATGCAGCTTGATCGGGAGTCCGAGCAAGTCCGAATCGAGAACGCGCAGCGCCTCTATAAGGAGTTCTTGTCCGGTCTCGTCGCCTTCGCAAACAACAATTTCCATGCCTCACTACCTTCGTTCGCGCCGAAGTGACGACTCAACGACCGACTTGGTTGAGTGCACGTTGACCGATCTTGTCGAGGGGCTTGCCCTTAGTCACGCCGTCAACATCTAACGGCACCAAGAACGATCCGGTGCCGACGATGCCATCGCCCATGTCGATTGCGCAGAAGAGCGATGTTGCGATTGCGATCGTGCCATTGGAGACCCACGCCGACTTCTGCCCATTGATGACGAACTCGTCGCCGTCCTTGCGGGCGATCACGTTGGGGGGAGTCTCCCACTCGATGAACATCTTCCGGCTCCTTACTTGCCGACTTGGACGCGTGCTAGGCAAATTGGTGTTGGTGAGGATCGATTGGTTATTCACGGGCAATTCAAGCCGAGTCGAACCGCTGTGCTGATAATAGGACAGTCGAACTGTCCAGCCCTACGGCTGCGTATCACTCATCGTGACCGGATTGCTTGCTAGATCGCTAATTAGGAATCGGAGCACCCGCATTGAAGATCATTGCGAACAGTCGTGTAACAGGCCTCAGGATTACCAGCCTTGTGGCCGGACTAGTGCTGCTAGCTGTCGGCTCGAGCTGCCGTGCTCCACAGGATCCTGGCACTGTCATCAAGATCGGCCTGATCGCGACATTCAACGGCCCGCTTGCTTACTCTGGAAATGCCTTCTCCAAAGGCACGCAAATGTACGCAGATGAAATCAAAGACGCGGGCGGCCTCTTTGATGGCAAGACGATTGAGATTGTGTCGTGTGACACCGAGCGTCAGCCACAGAAGGAAGTGACATGCGTCGAGAAGCTGGTGAACAAGGACAAGGTCACAGCGATCATCGCTGATAACTCCGAGGGCATTCGTTCACCGAGGGCCATGCAGACGCTTGAGAAGGGCAAGGTTCCAGTGATGCTGCCGATCCAGGCGCTCCCAGAAGATCAAATGACTCCGGAAAAAGCGCCATATCTTTTCGGTCAGGCCAGCCGTCATGACGATGCCATCACGCTAATCAACTTTCTCAAGAACAAACGCGATCAGACTCGAATCGGGTTGCTCCATGCAACTGATCTCTACGGTTTCGAAGGCCACCAGCAAGCCATGGACGCTTTTGCCCAAGCAGGTCTCGCGCCGGTAGCGGTTGAATCATTTGCCGTAGGCGATACCGATATGACAATTCAGGCAATGAGACTGCGTGATAGCGGTGCGACATCGGTGATCGTCTGGGGCTTTGGCTCTGACGCTGCTCGAGCCGTCGAATCGATGATTCGAATCGGATATCGGCCGCAAATCGCAGGCCCATCGGCTCTCTTCATGAACACTTACCGTCAACTGCTCCAGGGCAACTCAAACGACACGATTCTGACGATGCCCCACGCAAAGGGGGATGCGCCTGTCAACATGCAAGAGGCAATGTGGATCTTCCGCTTTTTCAAGCGGTACGGCTTCAATTTCTTCACAATTAATGGCAAGTCTGCACCGGACTGGCCGGGTCTTGAGCTCGCTGCCTACAAGACAATTCGCTATCTAGGGATTGCCATGGACAGGATGCGCAGTACCGAAGGCGAAGATATCCGCCACCTCTTTGAGAGTGGCCAGCGTTTCGAGTCTCTCGGATCACAGGTGAGGTGGAGCCAGACGAGTCATCTGGCCCGGACAGTGCCCGAGACAGAGACCTACATCGCCCGTTTCTCCGATGGTCACGCGTTATTCGATTGGGATGACCGCGCGTTTCTTGCGGGACAGTGGTGCCAGCGCGATATGGAAGAGGAAATGACAGAGGCGCGGCTCAACGCTGCTCGCGAGGATCCCGGCGGCGTGATGAATGTCGTGATTGTGGCATCGCGCCGCTGTTTTGACACTTATCACGACGAATACCTGGCTTACATGGGTCCCGAGAAATACAACATGCTCAAAGACATGATGGATATGGCAATTTCCAATCCGGAAATGGCCGCTCGCATGGCAGAGGGAAAAGGTCCAGACGATCCCGCGATGAGGCCTAGCCCCTCGCCTCTTTAGAAGCTCACCAACCTCAGTTGAGTGGCCCAGTGCCGATTACTTGCCAACGTTCCGACTTGCCGGATTGGCGGTTGTATCGGCCTGTCGCGCGCCAGGGGTTCAAGCAGTTCTGCGAATACTTCCAAATCGGCCCGGGGGTATTCCGTTGGGTACCAACGGCAAGAGGGCTCGCGCGAGGAGATGCCTGCCGTGGGTAGGACGTTGTAGTACTCAGTGCGTCGTCCTGCATTGGGAACTGAAATTCCAAATTCTGATTGGGCGGCCCAGTTGAGGTCTTGATCCAGTAGAAGCCGAGCAGGCCCTCTGCCGGTGCCGGTGCTGCTGCGTCTGCTAGGCCGATGGCACCCAGATATTCCGTGGTGAGGTTGGGCCACGTCCCACCTCCAGACTGAGTCAGCTTCGCCTAATTTCCGTCGGCGAGGCGGAGCATCGTCTGGGTCGCGTAGGCCGTTGAGCTGCAATCCGCCACGCCCATCGACGAAACTTTCGATGCTAACGAGGCGCCCCTTGTCGTCGAAATATAGCGAAATCGTCTTGTTGAGCAGCTGACGTGCTGACTCGGTACGCGCATCGGAGAACTTGAGGTGAAATCCGCCACGCCACGGGTCGTAACTAAGGTGGATCTGTGTGGGCAAATCGGAAACTCCGGTCGGCCCCTACAACTTTCCCGCAGCGACGATGCTCAGCACCTCATTGCAGCCATCCTCGATCATCGAGGCGCGCGCATCCCGGAGGATTTTCTCGATTGGATACTCACGTGTGAGTCCGTTCCCACCGAATATCTGAAGTGCCGCACTTGATACGTCAAACGCGGTTTGGGTGGCCAGGGTCTTTGATGCCACGGCCAAATCCATTCGAGGTGTCTGAGTCATGTTCCACATGACGGCCCTCCGGCTAAGCGCTGTTGCAGCCTCGACCTTGCGGAACATGTCAAAGAGGCGCGACTTCACACTCTGGTGCTCGATGATCGCCACTCCACCTTGGACTCGCTCCTTCGCATAGTCGACGGCAAGTTCTAGCGCGGCCCGGGCAAGTCCGGAGAAGGTGGACCCCATGCCGCTGTTGGCCGTTGCGAGTACGACCTCCATGCCCATGCTCATTATCTGGGGAGGCATGAGCATGTAGCTCTCGGGGATTCGCACGTTGTCGAAGAAGATCTCGCCTTGGTTGAGTGCACGTTGACCGATCTTGTCGAGGGGCTTGCCCTTAGTCACGCCGTCAACATCTAGCGGCACCAAGAACGATCCGGTGCCGACGATGCCATCGCCCATGTCGATTGCGCAGAAGAGCGATGTTGCCGTCGCGATCGTGCCATTGGAGACCCACGCCGACTTCTGCCCGTTGATGACGAACTCGTCGCCATCCTTGCGGGCGATCACGTTAGGGGGGGTCTCCCACTCGGCAATGCGCTCGCCATCCATGATGAAGTCCGAGCCGTGGTCAGGCTCGGTGGCGCACCAGCAACCAATTTGGTCTTCGCCGGAGAAGCGATCGATGAGTTCCTGGCGACCAGTCATCATCGCGGCCATGCGAGGGAACCCGTTGACGCCCAGGCTGATCGCCAATCCGGGATCCCCCCACCCTTGCTCCTCGCCAACTATGCATCGGATGCGCGCCTGTTGTGCCGGAGTGAGGTCGGGCGAAGTCGCTATGTCGGCAATTCCCAGCTCTTCGTGGCGACGAAACACCTCCCACAGCTCCGAATCGGGAGCGACCACGTCAGACGGATCGGCGAGCTTGTCGAGGCGCTGACCAATGGGGCGCATGACCTCTTCGGCGAAGCGGTGGATAGTAGTGCGAATTTCGCGCTCTTCCTCGGTGAGGGGGGTTTCCCACTCGATGAACATGACCTAACTCCTTAGTGCCCGGCCCAGCGGCCCGTCGGATCTCAAATTGGCTGGTCGTCGAAAATGCCCAAACTGAGGCACCTCTGCCAATCCTAAAGGCGGGCGGGTAAGGTCGCGCCAGCGAGCAGCCCGTGCTGGTCTGCCGAAAGCACTGGACTAGCAGTGGCGAGTTTCGCTGGTTCGGAGTACGCTCGTGTACTTCGGGTTGGGGCCGACGACGTGAAGCTCGTTGAATCGGACCCGACACCACCCTACGAAGGGACAGTCATGTCTGAGCCTGCAGCAAGCGAGCCCAAACAGTGGATGACCACTCTCCTCCTCTCAATCTTCCTCGGCGGACTCGGCGTTGACCGTTTCTACCTGGGCTACACGGGTCTTGGCGTGCTCAAGTTGCTGACCTTGGGCGGGTGCGGAATCTGGGCGATCGTAGACATCATCTTGATTGCAACTGACAAGATGGTTGACGCAGAAGGCCGAGCGCTCGTCCGCGAATAAACTCGCCGAATTCGCCGGACTTCAAACGCCAGTAGCGAGGCTCACCGCGTTTGGGGCAATCACTGGGGTGGTCCTCGTGGTGCCGTACGAACGGCTCGAAGCAGGTCCTGAGCTGTCCTTGTGGGCTCGACTGGGGGTGCCCGCTTGGTCAATTGGGTTGACGAGGGCCTATTCCAAGCTGCTCAGCGGGAACGTTCGCGGAGCGTTTGAGCAGAATCCCTTGATCTTTCCGGTCGTAGCCGTAGTTGGAGCCATTGCAGCAGCCGACGTGCGGGCATTGGCGACCAAGTATCGGGATTCGCGCCGACGAGCATCATCTCACGCCCAGGCACTCAATTCCGCCGGATCAAATCAGCCGGAGAGCTGACCCCAAGTCGTCTCTGCTAGCTCTCGAGCGCTAGCTTAGGGGTTGGTGCGCGGCACGAAGCCGAACTGCATCATTGACGCTGTCTGGCTGGCGGTGGCCATGAGCCGGCCATCCTCACTCCAGATGTGGGCGGCACCGTGGCCGTAGTTGCCTGTAGCCAAGTGCGCTCGCAGGTCGAGCAGTATCCACTCGGTCTCGACGAATTCACCGATGCGAATTGTGTTGTCGAGGCTTGTGCCGCCGGCGATCACCTCACATCCGTGCGCGACCGAGAGCGGCACCATGTCAGACATGAAGGCCGCCACGATTGGTGTGATCGCTTCACCGTCTTTGCGGCGCATCCAAATGCAGACGCGTCCGGGGCCGGGGTCTGGGTGCTCCATGATCTCCGGGTGGCGCAGCTCGAGCACAGTATTGAAGCCCGAGTCCTTGGGAAACTCGGGGACTTTGAATTCGGAATCGGCGAACTTCGCGAGGCCAGAGAAGGGGTTGGTCCAGCGGTCGGCGTCGTCGGGGGCCGAGACCCTTGGCGCGTTTTCAAACTGACCGTTCATGCCATCTGGCCGATGAATGCCAGTCGCCCCAAGGGAAGCGAACATCACCTGACCGTCGATGTCGGTACCGGTTACCCGCACCTGATTGGTGCGCCGTCCGGGCGCGAGCACCTCGGCTAAGACCGAAATGGTCGCTCCGGCCGGAGCCGTTGCTACGAACTGAGTGGTCATCCAGACGGCTTGGCGTTGGGAGACCGACTCCGATGCCGCAATCGACGCAGCCAACGCGGTGCCGCCGTAGAGCTTGCCGTCAAGGCGTGCCAGGTGCTTTTCAACTGTGAATTCGTAGTGGCCGGGCTCGCTTCCTGCGACGAGACCCAAGAAGTCGGTATCGCGCTTGAGGCGATTGTTCAGCTCGTCGTTGGCCGCAGCCGTCGGACTTGTTGTCACTGGGGTCTCCATCGCTCATTCATTTGGGGCGCTCAGACCGCCGCCGGTTCGCCGATGTGGCGTGACGCCATGAGAATCACGGCTATCACGGCAACCAGGGTGCCGCTCAAAATGAACGGCACGCGGCCCGTGCCCATCCATGCGAGGCCTGCCCAAACACCGGCGGCAAGCAACCCGACGCCAGAGAGTGCTGCATGAATTCTCAGTGCTGTGCCGCGTGCATGTCCGGGTACCAGGTCGGCAATCCATGCGCGGCTAACGCCATCGGTCAGCGCCGCGTAAGCACCATAGAGCGGGAATAGCACGCAGAGCCAAGCGGGCGTCGTCGTCATTCCAAATCCGAGGTAGGCGGTCGCGAAGATGCCAAGGCCGCATGCAAAGACAACTCGTCGATTGAGCCGGTCTGAGATTGCCCCCGCGGGGTATGAAAGCGCTGCATACGAGAGGTTGTAGAGGACATAGAGCGCTACGACGCCGCCGAATTCAAAGCCGAGATCCTTGGCGCGCAACAGCAGAAGGGTGTCGGGGAAGTTCACGATTGCGAACAAGCCAAGTATTGAGATGACCCTCCAGAACCTGGATGGGAGATCGGCCGTTGACCAAGTGACGCGGGTGCCAATGCCCGGGTGCGGTCGTTCTCTAATCAGAAAGACAAGGGCGGCGCTTGCGGTCGCCGGGATGACTGCGATCCAGAGCAAGGGGGAGAAGCGGCGGCTCGTTTTGCTCGCAGGAAGATTCATCACTTTGCATTCTTCAGCTGCTCCATAGTGCAGAGATCGGAACTGCCCAAACGTCACTGCCGAGGGGGAGCACATTGCGCCCCGCATACATCACCAGACCTCTGCGGAATAGGCGCGGGTAGCGGCTTTTCAGGGACGCAATTCCGGCGGTCGCCGTACGCGGAACCTCTCTTGCCCGCTTGATCTCGATCGCAACGAGTCCGTCGCCGACTTCAATTACAAGATCTACTTCGTACCGGTCGCGGTCGCGCCAGTGAAACATCCCGTCAGCGCCACCTATCCACTCAAGCTGGGTGGCAATCTCGTTGACAACGAACGATTCGAGAAGCGCGCCGCGTCGGCTGTCGTTCACGCCTCCAGGGTCAGGTGCGACCAGGATCGGATCCGTCATGTGTATTTTTTGCACCGCTCGTTCGGTGTCGGTCGCATTCATGCGAAAACCGGGCAAGCGGCGGATTAGGCGCATCTCCTCCAAGAGATCTAGATATCGCGATGCCGTTCGTCGGTCGATCCCGAGCCCACTGATCAAGTGATTTACGACGAGCTCGTGGCCCGCGATTCCTGCCATACCGTCGAGCAGTCGAATCAGACGTCGGTGATCGACTGTTTGGTCCGACTCGCGAAGCGTTTCGGGTATGACGCTTCGCAAGTAGTCGCGGCGCCATCGCCGGTGATCCGCATTCGATGTGACAAGGAGTGGAAATCCCGTTGTTGCGGCCTCTTCGTCGTATTTGGCACCCGAAAGTTCGGTGCACGAAAGCGACGCTGGGTCACCGTATAGCAAGACGTCCACTCTCGCGGCCGGATTCCCGTGTCGTTCTGCAGAATTGAGGGGACCGAGTTCAAATCGGCTGCATCGGCCCGCCAGCGGATTGGACCCGTCCATGGTGGGCAGGTCAACGCGCGTAGAGCCGGTGAGCAGGAAGTGGCCGGGTCTGCCAACCGCATCAATGGTGTCCTTTATCGGCACCAAGATTTCCGGAACCAGCTGGGCCTCGTCGATCACCGTTCCGAAGGGGAGGGATTCGACGAAGAGGAGCGGCGATTGCCTGGCAGATGCTCGAGTGTCGGGCTCCGAGAAACTTATGTAGCGCTGATATGCCGCTTCTTCAACAAGCCTGCGAACGAGCGACGTCTTGCCGCTCGCCCGAGGGCCGACGAGCACGCTGACCGGCAGTCCGTCGGAGGCTGTCTGACGGAGTGCCGGTAGTAAACCTCTGTCTATCCATTTCCTGTTCATTGAAGATGAGTGTACCAAACAGCCACTGTTCCATGTACCAATCCGCCACCTTCCAATGTACCGTTCAGCCAAGCCGAGGCGGTGGCCTGTTGCCCCTCTACCTCGGGGATCCGATCGAATTCAGGGTGAGGGTCGCGGTGCTACCAACGCTTGGAAGCGATTCAATTACCACGGACCATGGGTCGGCGAGAGCCGGGGTCTTGACCGTAATCACTGATGCACCTGCGAAAACCTCTATCGAAGCGGTGTCGAGTAGCACTCGGATCGACTCGCCCGCCCCGTCGGTAAGGCCAAGAGGCGCCCGGTAGGCAGCTGGGCTTGTCGGGCGGTCGATCTGGTTCGAGTCGAGCGTCAGAACAATCTCGTCGCGATCTAAGTCGAGCTGCAGGGTCGCAGCCTTGTCGGCGCGGCGAAATTCGATAATCACAGCGTCCTCAGAGCTGAGCTCGGAGTCCAGCTCGAGGTCGAAATCGAGTGCAGGCGCCTTCAACGCCAAAGGCACCCCAATTGTCGCTGAAATCTCCGCGCCGGCCAGTACAAGCGAATCCATGTAATAGCGGGTGAGCTCGGCCACCGGCTCTTGCTTCAGCCGAAGCCCACCGCCGGTGCGAATCAGGCTGAGCTCGCGCGGGATGCTCATTTGGCCGCACCACTGCGCATTCGGATCTGGACTCACGTCGCGCCAGTTCCCGGCCCATCCAGCCCAAACCCGTCTTCCGCCGGGCGCAGAGTTCCAAGCTTGCGGCGCGTAGTAGTCAGGTCCGAAGTCGACCCAGAACGTAGGATCGGTTGGCACAAATACCGAGCCGTCGAAGTCGCCAACAACTGCCTGAACCCCCGAACCCGAGTGGGGAGCTCCTTCGGTAAGACTGACGGCGAGCACCCATCTCACATCGTCGTCAGCTTCAAAGCGGATTAGCTCGGGCATCTCCCATGTGCCTGAATCAGCGAAGGCGTCGCGCAAGGTGCTCGCGTGGGCCCAGTTCCTGAGATCAGAAGACGTGTAGACCTCGACCGCTTGTCCGGCGGCGAGGAGCATGATCCAATGGCTTCCGGCGGGGCTGTTTCCAGAGGGCGATATGTGCTTCGAACTCGAAGCGCCGTCGAACCAGAAGACCGTTGGGTCGCGGAAGTCTGTGATGCCCGGCGGGGCCTCCAAGATCGGCGCATCCAGCTTGGTGAACTCTTCGCCTTGATCGCGTGACCAAGCCAGCCCTTGGCACTCCGGGGAGTCACCGCTGAGCGCGTGATATGTGAAAAGGGCGACGAGCGTGTTCGATCCGAAACCGGCCGAATCTTCACTGTCGATCACGGCAGAACCCGAGAAAATCAGGCCGTGTTTGTCTGGCGCGAGCGCTATTGGGCGATGCGTCCACGAGATCAAGTCGTCAGATGTCGCGTGCCCCCAGTGCATTGGCCCCCACGAAGTCGAGTGCGGATTGTGTTGATAGAAGAGGTGATACAGCCCCTTCGCGAAGACGAGACCATTTGGATCGTTCAGCCAGCCGCTCGGCGGAGTGAAATGAATCAGCGGGCGGCGCGCATCCGCGCCCACAAGAAGACTCCGGCCTTCACCGATACTTGCCATGCTGTACTCGCTTATCGAAGCAATGTGCGGGAGAGCATTGAACACTCAATTGACGCACGAACGCCGGAAACTGTGGGCCATATGGACCCTGTGGTGCGCCGCGGGCGAGACGATCGGTATTGGACTCGCTGCCGCGATTGCCATAACCGCATTTGTCTCTGAACCCTCAGGTCTCGGCGGCAAGCTTGCGGCGCTGACCGCCGTGACGATCGGCGGTTGCATCGAAGGGCTCGCCGTCGGTTCATTTCAGTGGCGGGTGCTTCGCGGGCGACTGCCGGAGCTCCCGTGGGGAAGGTGGACCCGTGTGACGGTCGGAGTCGCCGCGCTCTTCTGGGTACTCGGCTCGTTCGCACCGATCATGCTTCTAGGCGGCAACGGCGCGGAGGCCGGAGCGGCTTCGACTTCGGGGCCACCGGTCTGGCTTCAGGCGGTGATTGGCGCGGCTGGAGGCGCGGTCGCCGTTATTGGGTTTGGCTTCGCTCAGTGGATGGTTCTTCGGGATCACGCTGAGCGCGCATCCCGCTGGATCTGGATCAATGCGGCCGGGTGGGCACTGGCGATGTTTTGGATCATGGGCGCCGCCGGCATGCCAACGCCGGAGATGGCGGCCTATCAGAAGATTCTCATTGGATGCGCGGCCGGCGTCCTCGCGGGTGTCAGTGTCGGTGTCATTACCGGATACGTAGTCGTCAGACTAGAGGCACGCGAGCGCCCGGCGTGATAGCGCCCGGGGCCAACCTATTAGCATTGACAAATATGACGTTCTCAGGCCCGGCGAAGCTGGGCGAATAGTGGCCGGGAGAATTCCATGCAAAGCGTGACCATTGTCGGGGCGGGACTTTCCGGCCTGACAGCCGGGATCATCCTTGCGAGAGACGGCTACGAGGTCACCGTTTTAGAAGAGAAGGAGCGGGTAGGCGGCGCGTCGCTCACTGCCTCGGCGGTTGCCAAGCACGACATCTCATTTGCGGACATGACGCCTCTTGATCTTGGCGCGATCAACCGGTATCTGGGATTCGACTTGGCCGAGCCCGCCGAACCAGCTAGGCCAGGCGATCCAGCTCGGCCAGCCGAACCAGCCGAACTCACTAGAGCGGGCCACGCGAGAGCCGGATCACTCGAATCGGCACCGTTCTGCAATCCGCTGCCAGTCCTTCGGTTGCGTGTGTACGGGAAGGTAATCGATCTGGAGCCGCCACCCGGCGTTCACATGAAGACCGTCGAGCGCGGAGCACGCGAGTCATCGCTTGACATGCGCCTTTACGAGCTGGCGATCGACGCGGGGGTGAAGTTCTCGTTCAAGGAGGCGGTGCGTCGCCGGCAAGACTTCGCCGAGCTGCCACCGAACTCGATCATTGCCACGGGCATGTTTCGCCATGCCTTTGACGCGCTCGACATTCCGTATTCGAGGGCGCACGGCTATTTCGCTGGCGGCCCGGCAGGCGCCGATCGCAGCCCCTATTGCGTCGCCTACTTCAACGAGCACACTCGTGACTACGCCTACTTCGCGTCGGCAAATGGCGTAGGTGCCGCAGTGCTCTTCCAGCGTCGCAAGCCGCTAACCGTCGCATCCATGGAGTGGTTTCCCGCTCAACTCGCCGAAGACGAGGGCATCGAATTCACTCGATGGGATGCGATTGACAACTTGGTAGGCACGCCGACCGGCACCCTCTGGAATCCCCGCCTATTCAGCGGGAACTTGATCTTGACGGGCACCCTCGCGGGCATGCAGGACCCGTCAATGGTGCTCGGTGTCCATGGCGCGCTTGTCTCGGGCAAGATCGCAGCGATGGCCGTTTCTAGCAGAGATGGCGCGCTTGCCGAGTTTCGCCGCCTGAACAGGTGGTGGAAGGTCGCGTATCTGGCTCGCCGAGTTCTCTGGGCGACTCATCCGTGGGGGCCGCGGGCTGCCATGCCGCAGGTGCTCAAGCTCGCGCCCCACATCGATCAGCGATATGTTTGGATGGTGACACCCGCGATCCCGGGCTGGATGCACCTAGACGACTAGCAGTCACAGGCTGGTCCTCGTTATGTGCCCAGCAGCACGTGCCTGGATTTCCCAACACAACGCTATGTCTCGATATCCAGACATGCTATGATGTCTTGATATGAAGACATCAAAGCACCATGACAAGCCATTTCATGTGGGCACAGCGGCCACGCTTGGGTTGGCGATCAGGCACTACCGGCTGGCGGCAGGTCTTTCGCAGGACGAATTGGCAAAGCGCGCCGGCTTGCATCGCACTTACCTTTCGGGCCTTGAGCAAGGTCGCGAGACCGAACAATTGCGCCGGATCTTTCGCGTCCTCAATCAGCTCGGCGTTGGGATCACCTTAGAGAGGGACGACCCGTAGAGGTGGATGAGCTAGCGGTCTGGATAGACGGAATCCGGGTGGCGGTTATTCGGCGTGAGAAAGGCCGAATTCACCTTGCATACACCGAGGACGCCCTCGACCGTTTTGATTTGGGTACTCCACTTGTCTCGCTATCTCTTCCGCTGATTCCGGAGCGCTACCCCCAGGGTGTGGTGACGGCCTTCTTGGACAACCTGCTTCCCGAAGGCGAGCCCCGGCGTGCGATCGCTCGCGAGCTAGGTACTTCCGATCGGGATGTATTCGGACTGATTCGAGAGCTCGGGAGGGATTGCGCCGGTGCTCTGGTGATTCAGCCCAACGACGAAGCGCCACCCGTTACCGATTCAACGCTTGCCGCCGAGCCGATCGAGCGGGAGGACCTTGCTCACATGGTCGAGAATCTACGTTTCGCGCCTCTCGGCACTGGCGGTCGCGTCCGCGTTTCTCTCGCCGGTGTGCAGGAGAAGTTGGCATTGACTCGCCTCGGAGATGGCCAGTGGGGGAGGCCTGTCGATGGGACTCCATCTACCCACATTCTCAAGCCCGAGATTGCCGCCTACCCATTTACTGTCGAGAACGAAGCCTTTTGCATGAGACTCGCGAAGCGTCTAGGACTAGACGTTGCTACCGTTGAGACGACAACCATCGCTGAGCGCAAGCTGATAATCGTCGAGAGATTCGATCGCCTAGTTGCAAGCGGCGGTCAGACGCGCCGCCTTCACCAGGAGGATTTTTGCCAAGCGTTTGGGCTTAGGCCCGACCGCAAGTACGAAGACGAAGGCGGGCCGTCGCTTTGTCGAATCGCCCAATTACTGATGACGGTTGCAGAGCGAGGATCCGCTGACAACTTGCTGAAGGCAGTCGTACTGAACGTGGTCCTAGGCAACGGAGACGCGCACGCCAAGAACTACTCGATATTGCGCGACACATCGGGCGCACTGCGCCTAGCTCCCCTTTACGACCTGATGTCAACATTGCACTACGGCGATGGCCGACTCGCGATGTCCATCGGCGGCGTCACGCGCATTGAACGAATATCGGCAGACCGGATCCTCAACGAAGCGACGGGTTGGGGCATGAATCGTGGGCGCGCATCCGAATTGCTTGACGACTTGATTCAGCGAATTCCAGAAGCTGTCATGGCGGCAGCAGATGAGACCCCTGGATTGCCAATGGAGATACCGGCTATCGCACGAAGTCAATTGGAACTGCTGAAGTCCAGGTCATGAGGCAGCTGGGTATCCTGCAGGCGCGTTTGCGACGGTCGCAGCCTCGTCTACACAAGGAAATCACAGGTGTCCTATCGCTCTGAGCCCGTAACCACACATCCGATGGCGGCCGGGGCCCGTGCTCTATTGAGGGCAACCGGCGTCAGGAACGAAGACTTCGGCAAGCCCGTAATTGCGGTTGTCAACTCCTTCACCGAATTCGTCCCCGGCCATGTCCACCTGTCCGAGATCGGCCGGCGGGTGTGCGAGGGCGTCTGGGCTGCAGGGGGTATCGCTCGAGAGTTCAACACGATCGCGATTGACGACGGCATCGCCATGGGCCACGACGGCATGCTCTATTCGCTGCCAAGCCGTGATCTCATCGCCGATTCAGTCGAGTACATGGTCAACGCGCATTGCGTCGACGCAATGATCTGCATTTCAAACTGCGACAAGATCACTCCGGGAATGCTCATGGCCGGAGCTCGCCTGAACATTCCTGCGATATACGTGTCGGGCGGGCCGATGGAGGCGGGCCGGGTGACGATCGACGGGGTCGAGCGCCGGCTTGATGCGACCGATTCGGTGCTGGTCTCACTCAATCCGGCTCACCTCGGGGGCGCAAAGCAAGAAGTCGAGGAGAACGCCTGCCCGACCTGTGGAAGCTGCTCGGGCATGTTCACAGCCAACTCGATGAACTGCCTCGCCGAGGCGCTGGGGCTGGCACTGCCAGGTAACGGCACGCTCGTGGCAACCCATGCTGACAGGGCCCGCCTCTTTGACGATGCAGCTAAGCGCATTGTTGATCTCGCCCGTCGTCACTATGAGGACGGTGACGAGGCGATCCTGCCTCGCTCGATCGTGACTTGGGAGTCGCTCATGAACGCGATGTCAATGGACATTGCGATGGGCGGGTCGACCAATACGATCTTGCATCTCCTCGCGATTGCAGATGAGGCGGGCGTGGACTTCGCCATGGCCGACATCGATGCGCTCTCTCGCCGAGTGCCATTCCTCTGCAAGGTCGCTCCGGCCACATCCGATTATTTCGTTGAAGATGTTCACAAGGCCGGAGGCGTAATTGGGATCATCGGCGAGTTGGAGCGGGCCGGACTGATCGACGCTACCGTGCGGACCCTTGTCGAGCCGGGCGGCACCCTTGCTGATGTCCTAACCAAGTGGGATGTGCGCCGTACGAGTGATCCCGAAGTGCTCAGCTTCTACTCGGCTGACGCGTGCGGCGAGACCGGTGCCAAAGCCATGTCACATGAGACTCGCTCAGAACTTGATCTCGATCGCGAGAAGGGTTGTCTTCGTGACGTCGAGCACGCGTACAGCCCCGACGGCGGGCTGGCTGTGCTCTACGGAAACCTCGCCGAAGACGGATGCATAGTCAAGACCGGCTCGGTGCCGTCGCATATGACTCGATTCACCGGCAAGGCGAAGATATTCGACCAACAGGATCAAGTTGCCTCGGCAGTCTTCTCTGGCAAGGTCGGGGAGGGCGACGTGATTGTCATCAGATATGAGGGCCCCAAGGGCGGACCGGGCATGCAGGAAATGCTCATGCCGACAATTCTCATGAAGGGGCTTGGCCTCGCCGAGAAGGCGGCATTGATCACCGATGGGCGCTTCTCGGGCGCAACGAGCGGGCTGTCGATCGGCCACATCTCGCCCGAAGCAGCAGCCGGAGGCGTGCTGGCCCTAGTAGAGGAAGACGACTTGATCACGATTGACATCGCTGGAAGGTCGATTCACCTCGAGGTCTCCGACGATGAGCTTGCCCGTAGGCGAGAGCAGATGGAATCCGGGCCTGAGCCATATAGGCCACAGGGTGAGCGAAGCCGGGTTGTCACCCGGGCACTGGCGGCCTACGCGGCCTTTGCTTCGAGCGCGGACAAGGGCGGCGTGCGTCGCATCCCCACTTGAAGCCTCAGCGGCATCGCTTCTTCGTCCTGCCTTAGGCTCGCCCCCGCAGTCCAGCAACCGCTCTCTCGGCTTCATCGACAACGCGGGCGCCAGCTGTGACGGCGTGAACTCCCATCCATTGCAGAGGTTCAGGTTCCCACTTCTTGGAGCGATGGCCGACCCACGGGAGACTGGTGAGTTCGCTCTCCTCGCCGCGGATTAGGTCGGCGAGAGTTCGGCCCGCAGCATTGGCCGCGGCGACGCCCTGGCCCGTGTACCCGCCCCCCCAGGCGAATCCGAGCTCGCGGTCGTATCCAACACCGGGAAGCAGATCTCGCGGGACGCCAAGAACTCCGCCCCAATGGTGGGACACGCCGATCTCTTTCAACGGGGGAAACATCTCGCCGAGAGCGCGCCTCAGGCGATGCTCCATTTCCACATTGCGCATTGGTGTCTGCGGGATTCGGCCTTTCCACCATGTCGGAGCGCCCAATCCGCCCCAGGCGATTCGGCCATCGGATGTGCGCTGTCCGTAGCCGAGCAAGATTGCGCTCAGCTCAAAGAGCTCCCGATCGGCGAGGCCAATCTCTTCCCACATAGCGTCGTCGATCGGCTCAGTGGCAATCATGTAATTGCCGAGAGCCAAGACCTCTCGCTCTTGGCAATCGATGGTGCTGGTGTAGGCCTCCGTCGCTCGAACGATGACGTCGGCGCGGACCGTGCCTCCTTCGGCTGCCAACTTTCTTTTCTCGATGTGCTTGATCCGAGTGCCTTCGTAGATCACTCCACCCAGCCTCTCGACTTCGCGAGCGAGACCTCTGGCAAGTCGTGCGGGGTGCAGAGCGGCGGCGTGAGGGGTGAATAGCGCTCCGCGTATTCCAGCCATGTTGACCTTGTCCTTGGCCGCACTCGCGTCGAGAAGTTGCCAGGCATCGTCTTGCCCGTAGCGGAGCAGGCCCTGGTAGTGGTGACGTACCCGCCGCATCTGACCTGAATTGGTTGCCACATATAGCGCTCCACCCTTGTGGAAGCCGCAATCAATGCCGGCGGCGGCGACTACCGAGCCAACGTCGTCAACGCTGCGATACATCTCTCGAAACATGGCATCGACTGAACCCGGTCCTCCCTTGCGCTCGACGGCGCTGACGGGGCCGCCAAAGTCGCCGACGCACCATCCTCCATTTCTGCCCGAGGCGCCGAACCCAGCGGTCTCGCGCTCGAAGATCGTGACGCGAATGGAGGGATCGGCTCTCAGGAGAGAGTGCGCCGTCCAAAGTCCGGTGAATCCGGCGCCGACTATCGCGACGTCTACGTCAGCATCCCCGGCAAGAGGCGGCCGCGGCGCGAGGTCGTCGCCCGGCTCAAGCGTGTCGTGCCAAAAGGAGGCAGATTCAATGCGTTCAGATGCCATGCCGCTAGAATAGACACGATGTCTCGTTTAGCGCCAGTTGCCAAGCCGACCCGACCACGAATCCGAGCGGGTGGACGCAGTGCTGTCGTGCGCGAGCGTGTGGCTCGCGCCTGTCTGGAACTTCTTGCCGAGGGGCACGGTGACTTCGGGCCGCTAGATGTGGCGCGCCGCTCGGGGGTCAGCCGCGCGACCGTCTATCGCTGGTGGCCTACCAAAGCAGACTTGTTGAAAGAGGCGCTTGAGGCTCACACGCGCCAGCTCAGGATCTCCGACTCCGGCGACTGGGGCGATGACCTTCGGGCGGTGGTCGCCAGCTTTGCGAAGTTCTTCGAAGATCCGATTGAAGTCAGCCAGAACGCCCTGATGGCCTCGGGCGCATATCCCGAGTACAACGCAGCAGTGCTCGAGCACTATGAATCGATCTTCGCTACCTGGCGCGAGCTCTTTGAGCGAGCACGCGAGAGGGGCGAGGTTCGTGCCGATGTCGATGCCGATGCAACGCTGCTAGTCGCAGGCTCAGCACTCCTGCTGGTCCCGCTCCTGTTTCGCCGGAAGGTGACCCGGCGAGAGCTTGATCAGATAGTCGAGATCGTCTGGCGCGGAACCTGTAGCGAGGGCTGATCAGAACTCCCGTGGAGCCCTATGTGTGTGTTTCGCCCACCACATATGGCTGGACTGCCTCGCGGACTTGACTTGAGTCGGCCATCGATCCGTGCATTGCGCCAGTCGGGTCGGCCCCGCTGAAGGTACGGCTCGGACACGCCGGGGGGTCTCCTCCGTAGACCTTGAACTCGGCAATCAAGCGGTTGTCCGCCGGAGAAATCAGGCGGATCCGAGTCCATTTTCTGACCCGCCTGAGGTCGGCCCGTTTGTTGGTGTCGTCAAAGTACCAAGCTCCCGGGCATCGCTGAACAAGATCGTTGCCGTAGTCAAGACATGCGACGATCTGCAGGTGACGACGCAGCCGAGGCTCCCAGCCGAGCTGGGTGAACGCGTTGTATCGGTAGTACTCGTCGGGCTGAGGCGCAGAGGCAAACGCAAGTACCGGATGGTAGTCAGTGTCGTCCCGGTATCCACTTGTGCCCGGTACCGTTTGGCCCACACATGCGGCAGCAACGCCCGTCTCCATTTCATTTTCGTTTTCGAGGAGCAACTTCTTTTCGATGAGAATGCGCGGCACGGCCTCCTCCAAAATTCCAAACGCACTTGCGAATGAGGCGTCGCTGAGGCCAATAGCCCCTAGTAGCGAAGTCTTCGTTGTGATCTCCGCTCCGGCCAGGTTCGTATCCGTAAGCATCGCTCGTTCTAGGTAGGCGTCGTCGAGCTTTGCCTCACTCAGGTCGGCTTTCTCGAGATTGATCTTGTAGGCGTGCGTGCCACGGAAATTCGCGCCGCGCAGCAGTGCCCGGGCCATGGTGGCTCCAGTCAGGTTTGCCCCGGCTAGATTGGCGCCTTCTAAGTTGGCATCGGTCAGATCGGCATTCTGAAGACTCGCGCGGCTCATGTCGGCGCCAGAGAGATCGGCGCCTACCAGCTTCGCTCCAGAGAAGACGGCTTCGGTCAGATTGGATCCGGAGAAGTCTCGTCGATTCAGTACATGACCAGCAAAGTTCCGCCCAGAAAGGTCCTTACCGCTTAGATCCCGGGTGTCGATCCACCAGAGCGCGGCCGCTGCTATCGAAGTCAAGACACAGGCCGCAACGACAGCGCGAAACAAGTTGCGGGCAGCTCGTGGTCTTGCCCGGCGTGGCTCCGCAGGGTCGGCGAACTCCGGCGAATCCTCGCGGCGCTGCGCGCAGTCTCGCTGCCTCACAAGGCTCTCCTGTCATCCGAGTCTCGACAAGACTACGAAAAGGCCGCTATCAAGGGCCGTGATTACGGAGCCCAAACCCGTCTGCTGCCGAGAGAAACTAACGCTTCATGCAGGTCGCTGGTGCACCGATACATAATGAGCTTCGCCTGTGGGCGGATCCGAACTTCGGGAGGCTCTCTTGCTGCTCGCACAGAACGCAGATAGAGCGGAAGTCGCGAACAGAGCGACGGGAATCCGCATTTCAAGCGGTTTCCTCTTGCTTTTCTTGTGCGTTCTCTCGATCGCCGGATTGGCTCTCTACTTGCGGGCACGCAAGAGGGGGAAGGCCTATGCAGCAGCCAACTGGCTCTACTTCTTGACCTACGGAACCCTCGCGTTCCAAGTCGTGCACACGGTTGAGCACTTGATCCAAACCGGATATTGGATTCGCTTTCCCTATAACAATCCGTGGTTGTCGCCGTGGGCAGACGCTGCCGCTCGAGGTCTTGCGGTGATGGGCGATTCGAGTGCGAGGCTTCAAACCGGCAATGAGTTACTCCACCTCGCAGGTAACGGCGTCTTCTTCTTCGGCTTAGTCGCGATGTTTATCTCGCTGCGAGATGCCGGTGCGCGTGGCAACAAGATGTGGGGCGCGTGGTGGGCATTGATTCTCGAAGGTATCCATTTCGGTGAGCACATCGTGTTGACCACAACGTGGTACACGATCGGCAAGCCTTATGGCCTCTCGGTTCTCTTCGGGTGGGCGTACACGCTTCCGGAGCCGTGGCCGCCCGCGGTTCGCATCTGGTGGCACTTCATGTTCAACCTGATGCCCATGGTCTGTGCTCTGGTCGCGCTCCGCGAGATGTACAAGTTCAAGGTCTTTGCGCCACTCGACAAGGGCGCGGGGGAAGAGGCCGGGGAAGAGGTGGGAGACGAGAAGGCAGCCCCAGAGCCTGCGCCTGCCACCTGACATATCACCAAGGTTGCCTCTGGCCTTGGTTGCTTAGCCGGCAAGTGCCAGGCAGTCGGATTCCTTTGGTTCGATGGTTGTGTTGAGAGCAACATCATTGAGAACCTGCCTGCAGCCCGACGTCGGCCACTCGATTGCAACCTCAGCGACAGGGGCGTTGGATTTGCCCAGGCCAAAGTGAAGTCCCTTTTCGCTCTGCCCGAGGAATTGCGAACCACCCAAGACTTCTCGGTATTGCGCTGCGTCGCCCTTGCCGGCCGTTACCGTCACGACCGCTCCGATACCGTCATGGTTTGATCTCGACCCAATCGGCTTCACGGCAAGCCACCGATTGCCCGGCTCCGCTGCGAGATTCCTGAAGATCCTCAGCCGCCCCGAATTCTCGGCTACGACTATGTCTTCAAAGCCGTCCTTGTCTAGGTCCAGTGTTGCCAGGCCCTTGCCTTTGCGTGTTGGGGCGACACCGGCTTCGGCCGCGACGTCTTTGAACTTGGCTTTGCCGTCATTGCGCCAGAGGCGGGTGGTGTCTCCGTGGAAGCGGTCGGCCCCCATCCCCTGATATGGCCAGAACTGCCCTGCTGTCTGGGCAATATCGACGACGCCACGGTTTTGATAGTCAAGTGGCATCGATCCCCACCCCCATGCGCCGTCTCGTACGCCCGCACGATCGGTCCAATCGCTAAAGACCCGCCCGCCCTCATTTCTATATAGGCGATTGCCGCTCTCTCCCCAGAGCGCGCAGAACTCTCTGTCGAGAATCCGATCGCCACATGCGGACCCTGTCTGATAAATGGAAGAAACAAAGATGTCGGGGCGACCGTCACCGTCGTAATCCGCGATTGCCACACCCATGCCGTTTTCGTCGGAGTCGACCTTCGCCTCGTGGGTGGCATCGGTGAATGTGCCGTCTCCGTTGTTCCAAAGCAGTTGCCCGCGGTTGAAATCCGCGCCGATGTAGATGTCTTGATATCCGTCACGGTCCAGATCGGTAAAGACAGGGGAGAACGCGAAATGGCCGGCGAGCCACCCTCCAGTCGTTGAGATCGTGATACCAGCCTGCTCAGTTCGATCTTCGAAATGACCCGGGTTCGCCTTACCAAGATTTCTCAAGAGCCTCGCGTTTGAGGGCGCACCCGGATAGATGGCGTCATATCGCCACTCGCCGGTCAAGATGTCGAGGAAGCCGTCGCGGTCGTAGTCACCCACCGCAATGCCAAATCCATAGACACTCTCTTCTTCTCTCGGATGCGCGAAGCCACGTTGAACTCCGACCTCTGTCAGCTTCCCGTGGCAATCATTGGCGAATAGGTAGTTCCGCTTGTCATGAAGGGCGGTGATGATCAGATCTGGACAGCCCTTGTTGTCGAGATCGGCCCATGCGGCGCCGTTCGATCGGGCCAGTGCCGGACCGTCAAGCAGCCCAGCTTCTTTGCTTCGGTCTTCAAAGGTTCCATCGCCTCTGTTTCGGTAAAGGATCGGGTAGTCGTTCAACCTAGTGACGAGTAGGTCGGTGTTTCCATCGCCGTCGTAGTCGCCCGCTGCTACGCCGCCCGCCATGAAGTCCGGTCCGCAAATGACCGGGTCAAAGCAGTCGTAGCCCTTGAATTGCGTGTAGTTGATGCCAGTGCGCTCTGTGATCTCTTCAAAGCTCTCGCCCGGAGGGGCATCTGAGGGGGTGCATGCGAAGGAGCCGAGGGCGACAAGCGCCGTGAGCGCGACAAGAGCGCGGCACGCCAGAAATCGCTTCACGGCTCCCATCTCCTTTCGGCTCTTCAGTCCCATGAGTATCTACGCGCCAGTGTGACAAGTGGATCCGGTCGGTTTGATTTGCCTCACAAGCGCAGGTGAGCAGTCTCGAAGTAGCGAATGGCGGTGGTACCATCGGCGCACTTCGTCATGGATCGCTATTGGAGGAGCATCATGCTTGGCTGGATCGCAAACATCGAAGAACTCACGGTGAACAATCCGAACTTTCGAACCGTCGAGCACACCGGCACCCATGCCCAGCTGACCCTCATGTCGATTCCTCCCGGTAGCGAGATCGGTTGGGAAGTCCACCACGACATCGACCAATTCCTCCGTCTCGAGCAGGGCAAGGCGCGGGTTGAGTTCGGCTCCTCTGCCGAGGGGGTAGATGAGACTCATGATGTCGAAGATGACTGGGCGATCATTGTCCCAGCGGGCGTCTGGCACAACGTTGTGAACACCGGTGATGTAGACATCAAGCTCTACTCGATCTACTCACCGCCAGAGCACCCAGCCGGGACTGTTCACGCGACGAAGGCCGACGCGGACGCCGACGAGCACCACCACTGAAGAGCCCGGCAGGCCAATCTTTCGAATTGGTCAGTCGCGTCGCGCTAGTTAGCGCGCGGGATTTCTTTGATCTAGACGAAGATCTCCCGCTGGTTCAATTGGCCCTTGAAGCCAGGGGAATCGGCGCTGTCATCGTTGACTGGCATGACCGCGCGTTTGAATGGGGGAGTGTCGAACTTGCTGTTGTGAGATCGACATGGGACTACACATCCCGATTGGATGAGTTCATTGCCTGGGCCGAGCGAGTCGCATCGGCCACGGTGCTCTGCAATCCGGTCGAGATTCTCAGGTGGAACACTCACAAGCGGTACTTGATTGACCTGGCCTCAGCCGGCTTGCCGGTGGTGCCGACGGAGCTGATTGAGCCTGAGCCTGGTGTGGCGCCCACCGTTTCCTTCATCGCCGCGAAGTTGAGTGCCGCTCTCAATCGCTTCGACGACGAACAGGCGGCACCTGAAATCGTCGTGAAGCCGGCAGTCTCGGCCGGCGCACGAGACACCGAGCGCTATGCGTTAAGCGCACTCGACCTAGCCTGTGAGCACGTCAACGCACTGCTCGCCGCCGGACGAAGTGTCTTGGTCCAGCCTTATGTCAGAAGTGTCGACTCCGGAGGCGAGACGGGCCTGGTCTTTGCAGGGGACGCTTACTCGCACGCGTTCCGCAAGGACGCGCTGTTGGGCACTGGCTCGCAATTTGTCGCGGGCCACTACCGTGAAGAGACGATCTCGGCAGTCGAGGCATCGGCTGATCAGCTCAAAGCGGCAGACGCGATTCTCGATTCAGTTGCCGATTGCGTTCCCGGAAGGTCACGCCGCGATCTTCTGTACGCGAGAGTCGATTTTGCGACGAGTGCCAATGGCACTCCGCTGCTCATGGAGTTGGAGCTGACGGAACCATCGCTGTTTTGTGCGTACTCACCCGGTTCTGCCGATCGGTTCGCCGACGCGATTGCCGGCGCCCTTGGCCGGTCAGAGGGTCAATGCTGATTCACTGATCAGGATCCGACGGCCCCTTCGATCGCCTGCCCCATGACCTCGAGGCCTCGTTCGGTGACCTTATCTCTCCAAACCGGATCGTCAACGAAGAATGCGGCGCGCATCTGCTCGCCGATCTCCTTTCCCTTCTCAGACCGACGATCGCCGTACTGCTCGAGCCAGTTGTCCGCTCGGATCGCGCCTAGTACCTCGAGGGGGTCGCGAGTTCCGAACTCGAGAACTATTGAGACGGTTTGAGCCCAGTTGACAGTCTCGTCGAAGCCAAGTCCTACAAGTCCACACGTTATGGGGTCCGCCGACTCCGGGCGGGCTGAGCGCATGATCCCTCCCCACCACTGCGATGCCAGATCGCTGGCATCTTCATCGACGTTGGCTGTTTGCATGACGCTTCCAAAGCCGGGGGGGCCAATCCCGGTATGAAAATCGACATTGATCGCGAGCGATGCTTTCCCCAGTTCCTGTCGCCAGACCGAGGTGAGAACTTCGTTTGACCACGTAGGCGCAGCGCCTCCGTACTGGAGCCCTTCGGGGTGAATGTACTGACCCCCGACCGACGCGCGGTACGCGGCAATCGGCCCCTCGGCACTGGCGTATTCGGTAATCGCGTCGGTCCACGCTTGGCTGTCATCGAGTTCGGCGGGATTCAGGACATCGAAGAGCGCCTCGTATGCGTCATTGTCGGGGTATGGGCCGGCGTGATCGACAAAGTTCCTGTTTACGTCGATGTTGTTGTGGTCGACTCGCCTGTCCCAGGCAAACCCAAATGGATTGATCCCGTGTACAAGGATCACGCCGACTCCCTTGGGCAGTTCGGTGAAGAGCCCTTCTCGCATGGCAATGCGCTGCAGACCCGAACCGCAGCGACCCTCGACTCCGTGGGTCCCCGAGCCGATGACGACGACTGCCGCAGCGTCTTGGCTACCGAAACGGGCGACGTCGATGGCGAGTTCCTCGCCACTGGGGTCGTCAAGGGGATGTGCGTGGCTTGTTATCTGAGCACCGGCGGCCTCTGCTTCAGAGATAAAGCCTTGCCGAGCCGTGGCATAGGTAGCCGGAAAGTAATCGGTCATCGCAGAGTTCGCTTTGATCCGTGCAAGCTGCTCACGTCTGCACCCACGTCATGTCAACAGTCCGGCCAGCGTTCGCCACTCATCGACGGGCAGCTCCATGTCAGCTCTCAGAACCTGAATGCACACATGGTCGGCACCCGCCTCGTAGTGCTCGTTGACGCGTGCCGCGATCTGCTCGGCATCTCCCCAGGCAACGATCGAATCGACTAGGCGGTCGCTGGCACTGGACGGGTCTTCCCAATCCGAGTCGTCAAACCCGAGAGTTTTCAGGTTCCTCATATAGTTCGGTGCTCTTAGATAGACAGTAAGCATGGTGCGAGCAATGCCGCGGGCGGTCTCGGGATCGGTCTCGAGTACGACCATCTGCTCCGGAGCCAGTAACGCCTCGTCTCCCATGATCTTGCGGGCCCTCTCGGTGTGCTCGGGAGTGGTCAGGTACGGGTGTGCGCCGCTTGCCCTCTCGGCGGCGAGCTCGAGCATCTTGGGTCCGAGCGCCGCAAGTACCCGCCCAGGGTCGCCTGTGGGCCCGGTTGCCATGAACATCGCTGAATCCATCGAATCGAGGTAGTTCCGCATGTAGCTGTACGGCTTCGAGTAGTCGTGCTTTCGAAGGTGTTGAACAAGGTGATGGTGGCTAACGCCGATCCCGAGGAGAAATCGATCGGGGTAGGCCTCTGCCAGAGTCTTCTGGCACGCCGCCATGGTCATGGGATCACGAGCGTAGATGTTGGCAATTCCGGTCGCAATCTTCAGATTTTCAGTCGCTCCAAGCATGGTGGCAGCGGCGACAAACGGGTCACGCCCAACGGCCTCGGGTACCCACACGGTCGAATAGCCCATCTCCTCGACTTGCCTGCAAGCTGCTTGCACTTCAGAAGTCGGATGCGCGTCAAACGCCCCCGACCAAATACCGATCTTGCCGATCTCGACTGTCATCTGGTGCTTCCTTGGCCAGAACTAGCGGACGAAGCCGCCGAGAGTGCCAAACCACTCCGCGCCCATGCTGGCCATGCGCTGGCGGTACTCGTCAGACGGCTCGCCAAACGCGGTCGCCTTGACGACTTGGACGGCAGAGATCATTTTGGGAAGCAGTGGCATGACGTTGGCTCCGTGAACCGCGGCAGCGTCAGAATCGAGGTAGCGTTCGAAGACGTGAACCATCGATTCGTCTTCACTGATGAACCACTCGTAGCCAAGCGTGCCTTCTTCTTTCTCGGCCGACTCGACCATCTCGGCCATGACGCTCTTGATCGTCTCGAGTTGCCCATCATTCACTTTGAGTTCGAGGTGCAACGCAACTTGCTTGTCCATGGGATATCGCTCCGTCAATTGGGTCTGGCGCTGAGGAGCAAACTTACCGCACGGGGTAT
Source organism: Acidobacteriota bacterium (assembly GCA_003577105.1). GTDB lineage: Bacteria > Actinomycetota > Acidimicrobiia > ATN3 > ATN3 > ATN3. Next base: position 48,948 of record QEUQ01000012.1, read on the forward strand.
GACAATTTCCCAATCGGTACCGAGAGTCAGAGGCTGAGCCATCGGTCTAGGCTCCTGGCCCTCGGCCGATCACGTTTTGATCACACTTCCAACGCTACTGGGGGGCCTGCTCCCCAATAGCTGACTTTGAAGTGAATCTCTCGCGACCTGCAATACGCTCACGCCTATGGAGTGCTCGGGTCAGACGGAAGGCCTCAAGAGCCTCGCCGCCAATTTCGCCCTGGAGTGGAAATGGCTCTCTATGTTGAATGAGCGGATCTCGCCGGGGTCTGCGTTCGGGCCTCGTGTTGACGTAATCGCCTCTCCCACAGATCTCGACGGCGTCACCGGACTCAAAGTCGGGTATCAGCAACGTGAAGATCCCCGTAGAGCGAAGGTTGCCAGCGCTCTTGAGCATGCCATCGCCGACATATTCCGGCCACTTGATCTCCCTTAATACGGCGTCTAACTGAAGAAATCCAGGCGGACCTCCGCGATGCGATACGTCTGGGATTCCGTCGGGGCTGACGGTAGCGAGGAAGGCTGTTTCTGCTCGAGCTATCAGGTCGGCAAAGGCGGGGTCGGCCAGGTCAATCGTCGTCCTCGACTCAGGGCCGAAGAATCGGTCATCGCCGATGATCGCTGAGGGGACAACATATTTGCGGCAGTTGGTAAATGCCTCAGAAGCTACGACCACAGTTGGTCTGTTGCCAGCGGGCACCTCGCCGTTGAAGCGGGCACGCCTTGCCGTCTGCATGCTGATCGCAAGTCCACCAACTGGCCCAGGGGGCAGGGAGGCCTCCTCGCTCAGCTCAAACTCGGTTAGTTGAGGGGCGTCGTCAGTCGGGCCAAGCGCTCTAACGAGTGGGGGAGGCCCTGAGAGAACTCCGAATTCGAGGCGGCCAGAGTTCGGCGTCACAGCCATGACGATCAGGTCAGCTTCGCCCGCAAACTGAGTGACGGGGCCTACCCAGTCAGCTAGTCCGTCTGCGACCTCGACAGTACGCGCCTCCTCCTGAACTGCGCGTTGTCCTGCGTGGTACTTCAGCGGGGCCATTGCCGGGACTCCCTGCGATCGCACATGTTTGCGCTCCGTTCCCGGCCACATTGAGAAGTGGGATGTGGCCATCTTATATCTGGCATTGGCAGGTTTTCCGAGGGACCGAGCGCACTTCCGCTCTAACCCGTCACCGCGGATCGGCAGTTGCCAACAAGACCCCGCGGTTGGCCGTCAGGCGGGTTCGAAATATTCGATCTCAGTCTGGCGCAGCGAGAAGATGCAGCACCAGCTTGTCGGGTTTTGACTGACTCAAGTAAGGGGCCGCCGTCGCGTGAAGCTTGATCTCACCGCCCGATGTCGTGTCGTGCAGATGAATGATCCTTGATAGGCCCATTCGCGAGATGTGAACGTCGGTCGAGCTTCGGTCAAACGAGATCACCTCATCGCCGGCTGCCTCGCCGTCCCAGTTCAGCACCTTGATGGCACTAGATGTGACTACCCCGAGAAGCGCAGGCGTCATGCCATGCTCACGAGCCATCGCCTCCTTGGCAACGTAGCTCCCTACACCTGCGCCCACACCGGCACCAAGAGGGCCGCCGCCAGCTACATCGCCGGCAGTGGCACCAGTCATGCCACCTACTAACTGGGCCTTGACAAGGTCTTGCCAGCCGAAAATACCGGCGGCCAGAACTTGTTCATCTCCGAGAGCTGTCTTGGCCGCGTCAACCAGGTATTCCTCATCTCCAGCGTGCTTCACTTCACAAATCCGTTCACTGGTTTCCAGCAACTTCGCCGAGCGGGCGCACCCCTCGACTCGGCGAGATTCGCAATACATGTGCAGGTGAGAGCTGCAATCGCTCGGGCAACTCCACGAGCAAGCGCCCATCATCGACCGACCACTCGATCGGCTCATCCAAGCCAAGCATCTCGACCTCAGTCACCTCCGAAACCGCTAAGTCGCGAATCTCCAGAGTTCGAGCCGACGGGGTCTCGAGCAGCGCCACACATAGATCGTCGCCAGACCTGAGGAAGCGAACCGGCGTGCCCTGGGTCGTCTCGCCTTCGGCTACCTCCCACGGCCTGCTGCCCAGAACGGCGCTGCTATTGACGCTCATCCACTCGCCGAGACCGCGAAGGGGCACTTGCTGTTGAAGAGGAATCGACCCGTCTGGCCCGGGCCCGATGCCGATCAACAAGTTGCCGTTCTTTGAGACAACATCGACGAATGTGCGGACTAACTCGGTCACGGTCACGATATCTTGGGGTCGCTCGTTGCGGTTGGCGCCGAAGCTGTGCCCGACCCCACGAGTCGCCTCCCACTTCTTCTCCTTGATCTCGTGAAAGACCGCGTACTCAGGTGTTGAAAAGTCGAAATGGTTTGCGTTGGGAAACGTCAAGTTCTTGGCGCTCTCGGGCACAAACCTCCAGAGCCGCTGGATCAGCCCGCCGACCCCCTTGGCGATCGCCTCGGTCGCAATGTTGCGGGGCATCTTTGACTGGATCCATCGGTCGTTGATGACTCCCTCATCCACGGTGTTGTAGTAGTGCGCAAAGAGTGCGGGAACGTCACCCGCGGGAGGCCAGCAGATGTCGTTCCAGAGGACTGACGGCTGGTACTTGTCGATCAACTCGGCCACGTGAGCCGCGGCGTAGTCTGCATAGGCTTGAGAGCCGGGGACTGCGAGGGCGGTGTCGGCCGCAGCCCTGATCAGAGCACCGTTATACGGCCAGTCGTACCCGCCTGAGTAGTAGAGGCCCATGCGCATACCCTGGCTTCGAACCGCCTCAGAAAAATCGCCGACGAGATCACGCTCGGCGTGGTATCGCCCTTTGACCGGATGCTCAATTGATGCCGGCCAAAGGCAAAACCCTTCGTGGTGCTTGGTGGTGAGCACGACATAGCCCGCACCCGCATCCTTACAAAGGGATGCGAGGCCATCGAGATCCGCGCTATTTGCGCCCTCATTGAATTGGCCTACGAAGTTGTCGTACTCGAAGTCAGCTCCGTAAGTCTCGCTGTGGTGCAGTTGAGTCGGGCTACCCTCGATTTGCATCGTGTTCAGGTACCACTCGGCGTACGGATTGTGGCTGAGCATGTAGGCCGGGCCCTTAGCCTTCAGCAGCTCCTGGATATTTCCCACCTGCGGCGCCCACCCCGGCACTGAGTAGAGGCCCCAATGCAAGAAGACGCCTAGCTTCGCGTCGTCGTACCACTGCGGAACTTCATGTTCGGAGACTGATTCCCAGGTCGGCTCGTAGGTCACTGCTCAGCTCATTTCTTTCCTGATTCGAAGCCCTCAGCGAAGAACTCCATGCCGCGCGACTCGTCGAGCACTTCTTGAAGGGCCTTGTGGTGGGTGAGTACATAGAGGGTGTTTCGTGCTCGAGTGCCAAAGGCGGG
>QEUQ01000069.1 GCA_003577105.1 Acidobacteriota bacterium
CTGACTCATCTAGAAAGAAGAACCTTTCCCCCCAGACACCACCGGCCAGACCGGCTATCTAACGAACAACTGTTCGCATGCTATAGATGCCCTACGACAGTTTCTGAAACGGCGATCCGGCATGGGGCCAGACGGCGATCAAGAACGGTCGGTCAGCCACCAAACTCACGCCCCTCAGCTAACGCCCTCCAACAGGCGCTTCACCTCGGCGCTCGCCGCGATCGCCTCTGACGCACTTCCCGCCTGAGGCAACAAATTGAAAGTTCGGCACCCGGCCTCTAAGTAGGGAGCCAGCTCTTCGGCAACGTCATCAGGCGTCCCATATGGCGACCAGCGCTCGAACTTCTCAAACGGAATCCGATATAGCCCCTGCATTGCTCGGGCTACCCGGCCCCGCGCATCCTCACGACTCTCGCCGAACCCGCACCAAGTTTGTACCGCGTGATGCCAACGAAGAACGCCACGGCCGGATTCCTCCGCAAGATCAGCGATCTGAGCGGTTGCCGCAGCGAATCGATCGGGCGATACCCAGGTTCCGATCCACCCGTCGCCGTAGCGCCCAGTTCTCCGAATCGCAGCATCCGAACGGCCGCCAATCACAATTGGAGGCGCTGGCACAGTTGGAGGAATGACCAATGCACGTTCAATGTCAAAGAACTCGCCCTTGAAATCGACCGCCTGTCCACCTAGGAGCGCCTTGACAATCTGAATGCATTCGTCCGTCCGGCGCCCTCTAGATGACGGATCCACGGAACAAATCTCGACTTCGTGCCTGTCTTCGCCGCCGACGCCTACTCCAAGCGTCAGTCGCCCAGGAGCAAGCGAACTCAAGGTCGACAGTTGGCGGGCAACAAGGACTGGATGCCGCAGCGCAAGCAAATAGACCGAGACATAGACGCCGATCGAGTCGTGGAGCATTGACATCGCCGTTGCGTTGATCAGGCCGTCAACACCAAATCCGACGAAGAAGCTCACGTGGTCGCCGGTCGCGACGTGGTCGAGACCAGCTCTCGCTGCTTGGTCGACAAATTCATGGAGAGATTCCGCTCCTCCGGCCAGTGCATCGAAGGGCGGAAATACCCCGACTCGTATCGGTTCAGTCACTCGGCTTGTCCTCGGCTTAACCTGCGACGGAATGCGCATGCGACCGAGGCAAGACTAGCAAGGAGCACCTACTAAGCTGTGCCTCGAAGATGCCGATCGCGGAGCGAATGTGAGCGACACACCCGAACTGCCGGTCATTCCATATCAACCGGGCGCCGACTACAGAGGAGCTCCGGGGGTTGAGTACACGGGGCCAACGGCACCGGGTGCCCCTCAGTACCCGCCCCAGCCAAACGGCGCACCCCCGGGCGCCCAGCCACCGCCGCCTTATGGACCACCACCAGCCGGACCACCACCAGCCCCCTACGGCGCACCCCCGGGCGCACCCCCTCCCTACCGACCGCCACTCAAACCGAAGTCCAACAAGGGCATGATCATCACGCTGGTCGTCACCATCGTCGTTCTGATCGCCGCAGTCTCCGCATGGGGCTTGATGCGCGGCTTCAAGCGACTCCAGAGCGACTTCGGCGACTCCGCGGCTCAGTCCCTTGTCAGGGACGCGCTTTCGCTAGAGGACCGGTACTTCACATCCAATAAAAGATTTGCCAGCGCTTCTGAACTCGCATCGAGCGCCGCGTCGACACCCCGCCCTCGGAAATTTGTCGACTCGGACCCAAGACCTCCCGACGAAGTCAAGATCGCAACTGAAGGAGACGACATCGTCTGCATCACGGCTCGCTCGGCAGGCGGCACCTACTGGGCGGCAGGCGTGATTGTCGCCGACGGAGTCAAGTTAACCTATTACCTGGACAACCAGTTCTCCGACCCCCTTGCGGTTTGCGGCGTCGATTCGATCAAGGCCGGGAAGAAGTCGGGATTCCCATCGCCGACAAGGCGGTAGCCTCAGGATGCGCGTTCCCGCAAGACCTCAAGTGCTCGGTCGGCATGACGCTCCATGTTCACCTCGTCGTGGACAACCTCGAGAACAGTCGAGTCGGTGTCGATTACGAATGTAGTTCGCTTATCCCAGGGCATGCCTAGGCGCTTGGTGCCGAACTTCTTGGCGACTCCACGATCGGAATCCGAGAGCAACGGGTAGTCGAAGCTGTTCTGCTCGGCGAACTCAGCCTGCTTCTCGGCTGAGTCATGACTCACGCCAACTCGGTGCGCCCCAAGTGCCTCGAACTCAGACTTGAGATCACGAAGGTGACAGCTCTGGGCCGTGCAGCCGGGAGTCATCGCCGCCGGATAGAAAAAGAGGGCCACCGGCCCCGAGGACAACAACTCAGATAGGCGAACGCTGTTGCCATCTTGATCCCGGGCTTCGAAATCCGGAGCCTTCTCTCCCACCTTGATCATTACCACTCCCTCGAAATCGACGATCCGGAAAGTCCTGGGGCCTAGGAATTGGCGACCCGGAAATCCCCTGCCTATAAGCGGACCCTGAGCTCGGCCAAACCCCGGAGTACGACATTCTCCTTGTAGGTAACGTCCTCGGTCGCCAGCTGCATTCCCGGGAACCTGTCAACGAGCCCGGCAATCGCAACCTGCCCTTCGAGGCGGGCGAGCGGAGCACCGAGGCAGTGGTGGATTCCCATTCCAAATGCTAAGTGGGGATTTGGATCCCTGGTGATGTCGAAGTGGTCTGGCTCATCGAACTGGTCGGGATCCCGATTGGCGGCAGCGAGCAGGGTGAGCGCGACCTTACCCTTCGGCACGACCTCCCCGGCTATCTCGACGTCTTCGAGTGCAATCCTGCCCGTGAACTGAACCGGCGGATCGTAGCGGAGCATCTCCTCGACTGCCGTGGTAATCAGGTCGAGTCGCGACGCAAGAAACGCGCACTGGTCGGGATTTCGCAGTAGCGCCAAGACTCCGTTGGCTATCAAGTTCACCGTCGTCTCATGCCCGGCCACTAGCAGCAAGATGCATGTCGTGAGTAGCTCGGCCTCGTTGAGCCGATCCCCCTCCTCCTCGGCGGCTATCAGCGACGAAAGCAGATCGCCGCCAGGGTCTGAACGCCGCTTCGCGACCAAGTCGGTGAAGTAATCCCTGAAGGCCGAGGCTGCTTCATCTCGAGCGGATGTGTCGGTGACGGCGAAGTCCGGATCCAACGACCGAGCAAGATCATCGGACCACTTACGGAACCGGTCGGAGTCCTCCTTTGGCACACCGAGCATCTCTGAGATGACGGTTACGGGCAATGGATACGCCAGATCTGCAATCAGATCGACCTCACCCTTCTCCCGCGCAGCGTCGAGTAAGTCATCGACGATCTCCTCGATTCGAGGGCGCATTGCCTCGACCGCGTGAGGGGTAAATGCCTTCGAAACGAGGCCCCTCAACCTGCGGTGATCGGGGGGATCGAGGAATAGGAAGGGCCTGTTCTCATCAAAGAGGCGCGCCTCTTCTTCACTTCCCGGCGCGACAAAACCCTCTGCGTTTCGACTGTCAGCGCTGAAGCGCTTGTCTCGCAGGATCGCAGTGCAGTCTTCGTATCGCGGAAATATCCACAGTCCGAGCGGGCTGACCCGCACCCGGTCACCGGCGAGCAGCCAGTCATAGACCGGGTACGGGTCCTTCCTGAATTCGGGATCGAATGGATTGAAGATCAGCTGCTCTGTAGCCGGCCTCAGCTGATCTCCAGATATCCGCGCTCGATTGTCAGATTGGCCGGCCACATGCTTACTTGGACTCGGGTGGAAGCTCGTACATGGTCACAACCGCCGCGCCGCCGAGGCCGAGGTTGTGCTGCAGAGCGACCTTCGCACCGTCGACCTGACGCTTGTCGGCCTTGCCGCGCAGCTGCCAATTGAGCTCGGCACATTGGGCGAGTCCCGTGGCGCCAAGAGGATGACCCTTGGAGATCAAGCCGCCAGAAGGATTCACCACCCACTTGCCTCCGTAGGTAACAGCACCCTCATCGATGAGCTTGCCCGCTTCGCCCTCGCCGCAGAGACCAAGGCCCTCATAGGTGACAAGCTCGTTGGCGCTGAAGCAGTCATGAAGCTCGATTACATCAACGTCTTCCGGGCCGCGGCCTGACTGCTCGAATACTTTCTCTGCCGCCGCACGGGTCAGATCCTGACCAACGAGCTTGATGCATGACTTCTCATCGAATGTGGAGTCAAAGTCCGTTGTCATTGCTTGGCCCACGACTTCAACAGCCGTGCCCCAGAGATCGTTCTCGGCGACAAAACGCTCGCTCGCGACAATCGCCGCACCCGCGCCATCTGAAGTCGGACAGCACTGGAGCTTCGTCAAAGGCTCGAAAACCATTGGTGCATCAAGGATCTCTTGAAGCGTGTACTCGTCTTGGAATTGCGAGTACGGATTGTTCACGGAGTGGCGGTGGTTCTTCTCTGCAATCTTCGCGATCTGCTCGGCCGTGGTGCCGTACTTCTCCATGTGCTCGCGACCCGCATTTCCGAAGAACTGCGGGGCGCCTGGTGCGTTCTCAAATCCCCTGAGCGAGACCATCTCGGAGAAATGGCGGTCCATTGGGTTGGTTCGGTCGGTGAACTTCACACCGAGCGAACCCTTTTCCATTTTCTCGAAGCCGAGCGCCAGTACGCAGTCGGCGATTCCGCCCTCTACGAGCTGCTTGGCCATGAATAGCGCAGTTGATCCGGTCGAGCAGTTGTTGTTGACGTTATAGACGGGTATTCCCGTCAGCCCGAGGCCGTAAACCGCCCGCTGCCCGCAGGTCGAGTCGCCATAGACATACCCAACTGCCGCCTGCTCGATCTTGTCATAGGAAATGCCGGCATCTTCGAGCGCCTTGGTGGCTGCTTCATTTGCCATGTCCGGGTAGTCCCAGTCCTTTGTCTGAGGCTTCTCGAACTTGGTCATCCCCACACCTACGGTGAAGACTCTGTTACCCATTTGTTCACTCCTGAATTCGAGGCGCTCTAGAGACACGCCGAGATCCCCAAGTGTGCCCTATGAGAGAGGTGGCAGTCGACGGGAGCCCCGCGAATTCAGAGTGAATGAGCTCGTTCGGCCCGCACCAAAGCGTCAATCGCCTGCTTTGGCCCCTCAGGTGTATCGACCTCGCGCAGCACTCGATCCGCCTTGGTAATTTCGAGACCGCGAACCTCTGACGCCAGTTCCGCCTCTGTCGGCAATATCGCCGGGTCCTGCGGCCCGCCGTAGCCATGTTCGAGATTCTCCAGATGATGAGCAGCAATGAGGAGCGTGCCCCCGGAGGCTACGGCTCGACAGGCTCGCTCGATCACTGCCCGTCTCGTCTCTACGCCAACGTGCAGATAGAAGATGATCACCAAATCGAAGGCGCCTGGCTCGGGCACATAGTCCGCAAGATCGGCAATGACCCACTCGATATCGAGGCCAGCCGAGTGGCGCCTGGCCTTGTTCATGCCGGCGTCGGAGAAGTCGACTCCCGTGACCTTCCAGCCCTGACGCGCCAGCCAGATCGCATTGCGCCCCTCCCCCGAGGCGAGATCCAATGCTCTGCCCGGCCTGAGGTCCGCAGCCTCCTCTACCAGATACTGATTCGGCTCGGCGCTCCAGATGAGCTCGTCGCCGCTGTAGCGCGCATCCCAACGGGCTTTGTCCATTTAGATGACCTCCACCGTGTCGAGCCTGAGACGGACCGCGATGGGATCGCCGGTAATCAGCAACACTGCATGCTCGGATCGTTCTGCCATCGTCATCTCGCTTCAGGTCCAGATCCTGTCGATGGGTAGGACAAGAACTCGATCATCGAGGCGATACATGCGATCCCCAGCAAACAAGACAACTCCGATCTGGAATTGTGATCCAAGCCGGTCACGCAGCCTAAGCAATGCTCTAGCGTCTTCGCCTCGCACCCGGGAGCCCGCCTTAACCTCAATGCCGACCACCGTTCCATCTTGACGCTCGATGACAAGATCCACTTCATGGCCGTCATGCACGCGCCAGTGGCCGATCTTGAGCGGCTCATCCGCGAAGTCCGCTTGCTTGAGCACTTCGCCGATGACGAAATTCTCCATGAGATGTCCGAACTGAGTCACCGAGCTCGGCACCGCGGCAGCAAGTTTTTCAGGCGTGAGGCCAAGTAAGTGGGCGGCTAGTCCCGAATCGCTCACGTAGGCCTTTGGCGTTGCGGCCACACGCGATCCCAGCGTGGTGCCCCATGCCGGAACTCGATAGATGAGAAACACAGCCTCAAGGAGCTTCACATAGTCTTCGGCCATCGACTTGTTCATACCGATCGCCTCAGCTGCCTTCGCGATCTTGAAAAGTTGACCGGTCTGGCCCGCGATTCTCATCAGCAACTTCGGCAGCTGATGCCTTTGGCGGATGCGCGCAATCTCGACGACATCGCGCTCAACCACCATCGTCAGGTACTCGGCGAACCACCGGTCTCGGGCCGCCAGCGTCTTCAAATGGAGCGGCATCGGCATGCCCCCGGCAACCGCTCGATCGATGTATTCGGCGCGAATCGTCCGCGACTGTCGAGTGGTCAATAGCGACTCCGGATCGTCCAGCAACGCCGCTACAAATCCATCGTTGCCCCCTGCAATCTCACCTTGCGAGAGGGGCCTCACACTCACGCGGCTCACGCGCCCCGTCAGCGACCTCGCTGCCATTGGGAGTGTTTGGTAGCGCGTTGAACCAGCCAAGACGAACCTGCCCGGCGATGAGTCGCGATTCAACTCGGCCTTGATCGCGTCCAGCACCTCTGGGACATGCTGAAACTCGTCAACTACGACCGGCCGTTCTCCACCAACAAAGAACGCGGGATCGGCACTGACGGCATCTCGAGTCGCTAGATCGTCGAGATCGATAACTCCCACGCCGTACTTCTCCGCGATTTGGCGAAGTAGTGTCGACTTGCCAATCGTTCGAGCGCCTTCGAGGACCACGACCGGCGATTCGTCCATGCGTCGGAGCACGACGTCGGTGATCCGTCGTGGGACGAGACCGGAAAGGTGATTGCGGTAATCTGCCATTTGGCTGGGTCCTTATGGGTCTTCGCCGCGAAATGCGATGAGTTATTACTGCATTATACAAAGCATAGATCCCGCAATATATGCTTCAAGAGTGACGCATTATGAGGACTCACCCGCGCGACATTCAGCTCCGCATGTGGATTGCCTGCTACAATATGGATCCATGCTTCTCCATATAACTGGCTAACACATATGGTAACGATGAAAGTGACCGAGAGCGGACAAGTGTCTATCCCGGCAGAGGTGAGGCGACGCTGGGGAGCGAAGCGCGTCATGATCGTCGATGAGGGCGAAAGACTGATTCTTCAACCGGTACCCGACGATCCGATCGAGGCCGCGCGCGGATCGCTCGCCGGACCGGGCCCGACATCTGAGGAAATGCGAGCACGACTTCGGGCCGAGGAGACCGAGGCAGAAGAGCCGAGATCGCATCGCTAGTTCTGTTCGACGCCTATGCACTCATCGCCCTCTTCAATGATGAGCCGGCTGCGTCAGAAGTCAGCCACCTCATGCACAGTCGCGACATCGCCTCGTGCACCAGCGCGGCCAACCTAGCGGAGGTCTATGACCGCCTCACGCGGCATCGCTCACGGAGCCGAGACGAGGTCGCGTCGAGCGTTAGGCTGCTACTGATAGCAGGGATGACTGTCGAGCCGGTTGACCATGAAGTAGCTGAGCTGGCTGGAGAGCTCCGAGCGAAACACTACGACATGAGAGCCTGCGCCGTCTCGCTCGCCGATTGCGCGGCCGCAGCGACGGCATTGACACGCGAAGCGTCGCTGGCGACGAGCGACCCCCACCTTGCGGGAGTCTGCCGAGATGAGGGGATTGATGTGATTGCCCTGGAGGATTCAAACGGAAAGCGCCCATAGTTGTGTCCAACATGGATGGGGTGCCAGGTCAGCCCCGCGAGGCCCGGCGGACTTCACTTGACCCCTCCAACCCGGCGGGCGCTCACACTCGTGCGTCATCGACGATACGGCCGGCCCAGCTGACCAACCGGCCAGCTCGCTTTACGGCATCCGTAGCGTCACTCTTGCTCGTCACTCGCGATTCGTATTCGACTGCGTTCTTCTTCCCGAGCAGCATCCTGAGCCGCTTGGCGCTTTCGGAGAACTCCTTCGAACCGCCTCCGGTTTGCTCGAGAAGGCGTGCAGCGTGTTGGTGATCCGGATCTGACGACCGGCGCCCTCCGATAGCAACACAAACGGCGTCAGATGCACTGATGCCGGCGTGAACTGCGTTTAGCATCGCGGCGTCGTAGCGTGAACTCGCCAGTGCGTCTCCTGCCTCAGCCGCAAACTGCTCTGCCTTCACCAAATAGAGCCGAGCTAGCCGACGAGGCGTTTCGACGGTCTTCCCCTGAGGCGTCAATTTGGCGATGCCTCGCCTGCTTGGATTAGAGCTATTCCATCTGTCGTCGCCGTGGCCCATGCCCCTCTCGACGGCCGCCGTCGCTGAATACTGAAGATGTACCCAAGCTGGCGACCAAATCGTCGCTGGGTACGATCAGATAGGTCACTAAGTGCCGTTTCTATTTGGCTCTCGCTCAGTCCAGGAGCGTGAACGGCAACATCAACATCGCTGGAGACGGAGGCCGTACCATCCGCAACGCTTCCGAATAGAAACGCCGATTCGATTTCTCCGATCGCGCTCAATTCCGATGCCAAGAACCTCACAAGCATTTCGAACTCAGCAGCCTCGGTCTTGAAGAGCTCTCCAAGTGCAGTGGCCAAGAAATGCTCTCGGTTTAGTTCGTATGCGTCCGCGCTCGCGCCGCGCGCGACATCCAAAATGCCAAGCGCTGCGAGCATGGCCAGCACCTTCGATGCAGTCGGATGCGAAACACCTGATCGCCTCGCAACCTCACGTCCACTCGCAGCAAATCCATCAGGCAGACGGTGGAGTGCGCGGAGCACTCGAACATGACTGCGGTTCTCAAGGATTACGTCTAGTTGTGTGGCGACCATGAGCGGCTACCGTTCCTCTGCCTGGTAAGTGCGCTTACCAGCCGGAAAGTATCGTTACCACAATACCATGGCCGAAGTGGGGCTCGAAACTATTCGATCGTGGATACTGCGACGAGTATCGGCCAACTGTGAGCAAGCCACTCGTACGCCCGTAGGTCGATCAGCCTCCAAGCCGGGGCGAACGCCTATGGCAGCAGATGAAACGATTCGACATGCCTCGGCCGAATGGCCGAGGCGTCCTTGCGATCGAGTGTCGCGATTCTCGCAACACCGACCCTCTCGGCAGCTGCCACCACAGATGCATCGACGATTCCAAGGTCCATGTCGGCGTGCTGGCCCATTAGCTCATCTATTCGATCCCAATCGATTGCTGCGACGGGTTCGATCACCATTTCGCCCATCCGAAATGACCGGGCAAATGCGCGCTCTGCTTCTTGCCCTGACCCACGACCGAGGTTGTTCACTTATCGTTGTTGGAATCCCTTCGAATAGCACGCTTCAGACCACCGAAATGGCGGATCTCACGGAACAGCCAGAGGAATGGAATTGCATAAGATTCCCAGGTCGTCGGGGCGCGACTCGGGTGCAATCTCGTGACTTGGATGCTGAGCACGCTGCTGCCACCTACCGCACCAATCCAGAGTGCGGCAAGAACCCGTAGTCCAACCGCGACGTCGCCGCACGATCACCTACGAGTGCTCGGCCGATTCCTCGGAGTCGAGTCTGACCTTTGCGCAATCCACCAATCGATAGCGATTGTGACGGGCATCTCAACTCGAGTCGGACCAAATCGGCCGCGAGTGATTGCGGCCCAACCCAACCCAACGAGGAACTGGAGGGAAAACAGGAGCACGCATGTCCACGCGAACCAACCACCAATTGACGGAGCCGTCGTGATCAACCCGATGGGGCCGATGACAACTCCTACGGACCACCAGAAAATCGCCCATCGGCTCACCCGCTCGCTCGAACTGCTCAACTCGCGGGCCTTCACTTTCAGCTTGCTACCACCCGCAATAGCCAACGGAACACTGACCTGACCAGTTGTATGCACCCGCTACCGTCATTGCTATTGGCGTAACAAACCATCCCGCAGTACGAGCGGCAGTCTTTATTGCCTCTGTCGCGCCCCATCGGGCGAGGACCCAAAAACCCCCCCGTGATATCCGGGCACCCCAAGTTCCATCTTGATCCCACAGCCCCCCAATTAGGGGCAATTGGCTGAGGGTACTCCTGCGAACATCACCCCAGTCCGCCACGCGTCGGGAAACGTTAGCTGAACCAAGCTCTACCTTCATGAGTCGACCCGTTCGCGTACTGATCACAAAGACATTGCCCCCTTTCCCGCGAACTCTCTTGACTCCGCCACCCGAACTAGTCGTGTGACAGTAGAACGCTGCGGCGTCCATCAAGTCTCTCTCAACTACGAATTGACAAATCTCGTCTTCGGATTCCTGATTGCAGAGGTCAGGGCGATGCCAGGAATTACATGAATGTGTCATCCCACTCACATCGAGCCTGTTGATCGGATCGCCGCTTGTGTACTCGTAATCATTGGCAGATCCACCGGTGATGGGGTCACGGGATAAGAACCGCCCTAACTTGGGCTGATACATCCTTGCTCCCATGTGAATGAGCCCGGTTGCCGGATTGGTGATGCGCTTATGTGCCCCGACGAATCCATATTGGGGAACCTGA
>QEUQ01000013.1 GCA_003577105.1 Acidobacteriota bacterium
GTCCGGCTCTGCATCTGAGGGCCTCATCTTCACCTCGCCCTATGGGAAACGCTATGAGTGCGGGCCACTGGTATTCGCACAAGCCGGATAGCTAAGGCCCAGATACGCCAATGATTCCCCTTCTTGGGGGGGACTTGGCGCGCGTGGAATCCTGGGTTAGCGGTACAAACCGCTCAGGGTCTTGCGAAGCAATGTGCACACCCCACGGTTCTCCGAGGTCGGTTCTGCAGATGGATCGTCGTGGTTGTAGATCTCGCGATCGATGACTTCATAAGTGCTGAGCGCGGTGAAGGCCGCCGCGTAATCGGTCTTGAATGTGAAGACCGAATCATCCGGCAAGTGATGGTAAGGAACCTTTGTCGGGCGATCGGGCAGGAAGTCGCCAACGATGAGATATCCATCTGGCGCGACGCAGCGATCAGTCTCGGAAATCGCCGCGAGGATCGTGGATCGGTCGATCCAGTGAAAGACGTAGTTGACGATCACAAGGTCGAAGAATTCCTCTTCAATTGGCAGCCGATCTGCCCGGCCAACGCTGAGATCGAGAGTTTGAGACACACCCGCGGAGATTGCCGCAGACGACACGTCGACCCCCACCAAGCGTGGCGCGCCGCTCTCGGCAATGGCAGCAAGGCGCCATCCATTGGCACATCCGATTTCTAAGACCGACTCAGGGTGAAGCGCATTGCGCTCGATCAAACGGAGCGGCCAATCATCATGGCCTAGGGCATCCCGGTTCCGTTCGTACCAACGATCACCCTCTCCGGCTGCGAAAACGTCGTCTTGAATCGGACCGCTCACTGCTCTGACATCACGTTGAGCCGCAATTCCCGCTTGAGGGTCTTGCCGGCGCCCGACTTCGGCAGCGAGTCACGGAACTCGAAGGACCTTGGAATCTTGTAACCGGCAATCTGGGCTCGGCAGTGGTTCATGAGGGCGTCCTCTGTTGTCGCAGCGCCATCGCGCAGTACCACGACCGCATGAACCCGTTCGCCCCACTTGGGATCCGCGACTCCTATTACTGCGGCCTCGAGCACATCGGGGTGCGAATACAGGGCACTCTCAACTTCGACCGAGTAAACGTTTTCGCCCCCCGAGATGATCATGTCTTTAGAACGATCAACGATGAATACGTAGCCCTCATCGTCAGTGAACGCTAGATCTCCCGTGTGCATCCAGCCGTCTCGCAGAACGTTGGTCGAGTCCATGCCCCAGTAGCCCATCATCACGTTTGGCCCGCGGGCGACGATCTCTCCGACTTCTCCTGGCGGACAGATCTCGCCGTGCTCATCCACAATCCTGACCTCAGTCCCCACGATCGGACGACCTGCAGACGCGAGGCGTGCCCGCTCAAGGTTGGTAGCACCGGGACTTGAAAACCGTTGGTGCTCCTCAGGTGAGAGCGCAGTGAGGCGAGCCGAGGTTTCGGTCATGCCATAGCCCTGACCGATTTCGCAATCAAATGCGTCGAGTACGCGTTCAAGAAGTCCTGGAGGCATCGGTGAAGCAGAATAGAAGACACGCCTGAGACTCTTGAGGCGATCCGTGGAGAACTCGGGTGATTCAAGCAACATCGCGTACATCGTCGGCACCAAGGTCATTGAGGTCACGCCATGAGACTCCACAGCGTCGAGGAGGACCTCCGGACTGAATCCGGGAATGAAGACATGGGATGCGCCGAGCCAGGTCGTGGCGAAACTACCGCATCCGTCTGCGAGATGAAACATAGGCCCGGCGTGCAAGTAAATGTCGTCTTCGCGATACCCCATTGCGATGACGACGTTGATCGCACCCTCACAGATGTTCCGGTGACTGAGCATGACACCCTTGGGCTGCCCTGTGGTGCCGCCCGTGTAGAAGATCCCGAACAATTCGTCTTCGCTCACCTCAACCGCGGGGGGAGCGCTTGCCGTTGACGTATCCCAATCATCGATACAGACAACTGAGTTCGAGATTTCGCTAGCGAGGTCCAGATGCTCGCGATCTGCGAGGAGCATCACACTGCCCGAGTCCTTCATGCAGTACTCGAGTTCGGGCTTGGCCAAGCGGTGATTGAGCGGGACGATTACTCCGCCGGCCCTTGGAATAGAGAAATACAGCTCGAAATACCGGGCGGAGTTCCTCGATATGACCGCTACTCGCTCCCCCAGACCAAGGCCGAGCTCTCTCAGCGCGCCGGCGTCACGCTCCACGTGCTCTTGAACTTCTGACCATGTCCGGCCTTGATCAACCAGAGCCGGCTTGCGCGGCCAGAGCGCGCACGGCCTTGCAAGTATCTCGCCGACGTTGCGCCCCATCACCTAGTGCTCCAGCGCGTGCAGCGCGACCATAAGACGCTCAAGCCATATCTCTTCTCTGGGGTTGCGCGCCCAGTCGCGTCGAGTCTGCGCAATGAAGTCCTGGGCGGCCAGGGGAGCCGAGTGCGGAAGCGCTCGAGCTTCAGCCGCCAGCTGATCTTTCCACTCGGGGTTGATCAAGAGTGCGTCATCTGCACCGGACTGAATCACCGCGACATCCCGATACCAGGAGGCCAGCGCGTCGAGGTACTCGGCAAAGAGCTCGCCCCTTGCTCTTCTTATTTCCCTCTTGTGCCTGTCCGTGTCGGACTCCGTGGCAACTTGCTCCTCTACGGCAGCTTTCAACTCGGCGGCCGAGTCAATCGCTGCGGCCAGTGGTCCCGCTCGCAGACGCGATGGGATTCCCAGTATTCGGTCACGGGCGGCGAGAGCCTCATCATCAAGGCGCTGCGCCCTGTCGATCCGGCCGCCCGAAATGCGAGCGGCTCGTCGAGCGGCATCGGAGTCGATTCCTTGGGCCTCTAGGGCAGCAATGATCTCGTCGGGGCTCATGTGCTCAAAAGCGACGACCTGACAACGCGAACTGATTGTCTCAAGCAACGCGCCAGGTGCCAGCAGTACAAATGTCACATTGCCCAGGGGCTCTTCGAGGGTCTTGAGCAACGCATTGGATGACGCCGGGTTGAGGCGCTCAGCTTCACGGATGATCAGGAACCGGTGAGCGGCCTCGACCGGGGCAAGGCTCGCCTCAGGAACGATCTCGCTTCGAACCTGCTCCACAAGGTATGAGGTTCCCTCGGGCTCGAATATCAGCACATCGGGGTGAACACCGGACCAGATGCGTCTGCAAATCTCACAGTCCCGGCATGGGGCGCCGGAACTCTCGCAGAGCACCCCGGCCGCGAACTCGATAGCGGCTTCGTACTTGCCGCTCGCCGGGGGACCCGAGAACACATATGCATGCGAAGGACCTTGGTCGATCGCCCTGCGAATTGAGAGCTTCATCTGCCGCCGCCCTCCGAATGTGCGCGGTCGGCGTCAGAGAGCGCGTGCACGGCATCCCATATGAGCTCAGCAACTCTTTCGACAGAATCTGTGGCATCGATCACAGAGAAGCGCTCGGGTTCGGCCGCTGCTAGGTCCAGAAACGCTTGGCGGACCCTGATGTGAAAGTCAATGCCTGCAGACTCGATGCGGTCAAAAGAACCGCCTATACGCTTCATTCCCAGCTCTACTGGAAGGTCCAAGACGATCACCAAATCGGGCTCAAGGCCGCATGACGCCCATGTCGAGATGGGGCCAATGCCATCTAGACCGCGTCCTGCACCTTGATACGCACGGTAGGAATCGGAGAATCGATCGCATACCACCCAACGACCTGACTCAAGCGCGGGGCGCACTACCTCGGCCACGTGTTCGGCCCGGTCAGCTGCATAGAGAAGAGCTTCAGCCCGCGGGCTCAGCTCTCGGGATGGGTCGAGAAGCAGCTCGCGAATCTTCTGACCCTGAGCGGTCCCACCGGGTTCGCGGGTGAGAACAGCTTCTATGCCATTGGCATTGAGGCGTTCGGTAAGCAACGAAGACTGCGTGGACTTTCCGCACCCCTCAACGCCTTCGAGCGCGATGAAGGCCATTACCCGCCTCCAGAGTCACCGCGGCGCCAGCGTTCGCGCCGGGCGCGCCTGTCTTCATGACGCGACCTGATCGGGTCGCGCGGAGCGACCGCTTCGACCGGAGTCCTTTCCGCATCCGACTCGGCAAGTGCCTCAAAACTCTCAACTGACAATTCAATGCTGCCAGTAGGCCGGAAGGGGTCGCCGCCTGCGGCCGGCATTTCCTTGCGACGAACGCGGCTTTCTTCCTCCGCGGTACGGGGGTGCTCGATCCCAGACCAAAAGCGCAAGCCCGTAACAACCCCGACGGCCATGACAATTGACCCTGAAAGCCAGAAGGTCATTCTCGTGCCTGACAGCTGCAACGCGAATCCAAAGACGTCAAGTGAGCCCGACGGTGCAATCAAGTTGGCGACGCCGTTGAGGGTGCCCGCGACCAGCGGGCTGATTGCCAGGGCCATCATGATAGATAGCCGTGTAAGAGAGAGGAGCGCTGCGAAGCTCCGCCCTCGGAACTCCTCGTCGGCGGATTCGTGCACCACTGTCAGACCCGAAATATAGGCCGGGGCCGCAAAGAAACCGACGAGGCCGACGAAAAGCGCTGCGACCTTCAGCGTCCCGGTGAGCGAGGACAAGAAAAGAAAGACCCCCGCCATGAGGATCGCCGTCGAAAAGAGCGCCTCGCGCCGGATCTTCTTGCCGATTGTCTCAAGAAGTAACACCCCAATGGCCGCGCCGGTACCGAGAGTGGTCATCATCACTCCGAATCCGGACGGGCCACCGCTGAGGTCATTCTGGACAAAGATCGCACCAAGCGAGACTACTGACCCCGCACCGAAGACCGCCGTTGTCATCCCAAAGATGACGGTTCGCACGGTTACATTCCGGTTGATCTCCCGATAGCCCTCGCGCACCTCCCGGATTGCCAGAGTGAAGTCGAGTTTCCGAGCCGGGGCCTCTCGCCGAGGTAGGTCAAGTCCTGAGATCAACAGGGCAGCTATGAAGAAAGTCGCCGAGTCCACGAAGAGAGCGAGCGACTCCTGATTCAGCCCGAACGCCTTGAAGAATGAGATCTCCCCTAGAACCGCGGCGAGCTGCGAGAGGCCCGCAAAGGCCAAGGCGCCGAGCGGGAAGGTTCCGTAGGCGGCCATTTGGCCAATCGAATTGATGCGTGAGATCTGCTCCTCGTTCTTGGCGACGTCTGGAACCGATGCCTCCTTGGCGGGCTGCCAAAGCATCGTCACGATTTCAAAGAGCAGTTGGTTGATCACGAGGATTCCGAGATTGGGAACGAAGGGCAGCGCGGCGATCAGAAGGCCCCGGATCACATCGCAGATGACCATTACCTTGCGCCGGTCCCAGCGGTCGACCAGCGGGCCGGCAAGCTGGCCGAAGAGAAATCCCGGAAGGGTCCTGGTAATAAGGACGATTCCTGGACCAAAGATCGCCAGCCCCGTTCCGGCGGCCAGCCTCGCCGAGAGGGCGAGGATCGCAACGAGGCCAATCCAGTCGCCAAGGCTTGACGCGAATTGCGCCCCCAGAAAACGCACGATTTGCTTGTCTTTGAAGAGCGAAGTCGACTCCGGCTTCTCGCCGGGCGGAATCACCTCGACTCGGTCGTCAGACACCGGGTTAGTTCGCCGCCTCCGCGCCGACCTCGGCTTCCTGCTCATCTGCGAAATCATCTTGATCAAACATGGTTTCGCACTCTGAGCACCTGGCGCGTTTTCGATAGGGCGTCACAAGACCTCCGCACTCTGGGCATCGCTTAGCGTAAGGCTTCTGCCAAAGCGCGAAGTCGCAATCGGGATACTTGTTGCATCCGTAGAAGAACTTGCCTCGCCGGCTTCGCTTCTGAACCAGCTCTCCCTCATCACACTTGGGGCACTTGACGTCGATCTTGTTTTCCGTCTTCTTTATATACCGGCACTCCGGATAGCCCGAGCAGCCGACAAACGGACCGAACCGCCCCATCTTCTTGACAAGTGGCTGGTCGCACTCGGGGCACTTTTCGTCTAGGACCTCTGGCTCGGCAGCTTCGCCACGGTCGAGTTGCCTTGTGCCCTTGCACTCGGGGTAGCGGGAGCATGAGAGGAACTTGCCGTAGCGCCCAAGACGGATGACCATCTTGGCGTCACAGCCCTCCTCGGGGCACTCGATGTCGGTCTCCTCGACTGGGCGCTCAATCTCGTGCTCTTTCTTCTCAATCAGGCGGGCAAATGGGTCGTAGAAGTCCCGTAAGACGGGGACCCACTCCTTCTTCTGCTCCGCAATCTCGTCGAGGTTTTCCTCCATGCGCGCGGTGAAGCCAACATCGACGATGTCCGGGAAGTGCTCGGTAAGGAGATCGGTCACCACGACACCGACATCCTCAGGAAAGAATCGCTTCTCTTCGAGTCTGACGTAGCCCCGGTCGATGATCGTCGAGATGGTCGGAGCGTATGTCGACGGCCGGCCGATGCCATTCTCCTCGAGGGCCTTGACCAGAGTGGCCTCGGTGAAGCGAGGTGGCGGCTGAGTGAAATGCTGCTCCGGTCGGACCGCAATCAACTCGATCTCCTCCCGCATCTCCGGCAGGTACTTCTCACGGTCGTCATCGGCGCTGTCATCACGCCCCTCGGTATAGACACGCATGAAGCCGTCGAAGATCACCGTCTGACCAGTGGCGCGCAGCAGGTAGCCGCCGGTGGCGTTGATATCAACCGAAGTCTGATTGAACCGAGCATCTGACATTTGAGATGCAACCGCTCGCTGCCAGATCAGCCTGTAGAGGCGCTGTTGATCACGCTCCAGGTTCAGCGAGTCGGGGTCGCGGCGGGCCTCAGTCGGCCGGATCGCCTCATGAGCTTCCTGAGCGGACTTGGACTTGGTCTTGTACCGCCGCGCTTCGCCGTACTCGCTTCCGTATCGCTCGAGAACTACCCCGCCAATTTCCTCAATTGCTGACTCGGCGATATTGACGGAGTCAGTTCTCATGTAAGTGATTAGACCGACCTGCCCCTCGCCCTCGATCTCGATGCCCTCATATAGCTGCTGAGCGACTCGCATCGTCTTCTTGGATGAGAAGCCCAGCTTGCGCGCCGCTTCCTGCTGGAGGGTGCTGGTCGTAAATGGTGGCGATGGGCGGCGCTTCCGCTCTTTCTGGCGAACCTCGCCGAGGCTGTACTCGGCGGATTCCAGTAATTCCTTGTGACGCGCAGCGTCATCTGCGTTGTCGACCTCGAACTTCTTGCCGTTGATCTTCGCTACCGACGCGACAAAGCTCTCCTTGTCCGGTCCGGTCGCAAGGTCAACCTCGATCGACCAGTACTCCCTGGCCTCAAAGGCCTCGATCTCACGTTCTCGGTCGACAATTAGCCGAAGTGCGACAGACTGGACTCGCCCAGCCGACAAGCCACGTCGGACCTTGGTCCAGAGAATCGGGCTGATCTTGTATCCGACCAATCGGTCAAGGACGCGCCGAGCCTGTTGCGCATTTACGAGCGCCATGTCTATTTCGCGCGGATTCTCAAAAGCCTCGAGGATTGCCGCCTTGGTTATCTCGGTGAAGGTGACTCTGTTGGCGTGCTCAACGCCGAGGGCCTCTGCGAGGTGCCAAGCAATTGCCTCGCCCTCGCGGTCGTAGTCGGTCGCGAGGAAGACTGTCTCGGCGCCGGTCGCGGCCTTCTTGAGTTCGCTGATCGTCTTCTTGGAATCTGGTGAAATCTCGTAGGTCGGGGTGAAGGGACCCTCTGTGTCAACACCGAGTTTGGACTTTGGCAAATCCCTGACATGCCCCTTCGAAGCCTTGACCGTGTACCCAGACCCCAGGTACTTCTTCAAGGTCTTCGCTTTAGTTGGCGACTCAACGATCACCAGGTTTTTCGCCATTAGTTCTCCGTTCGCGAGATCTCAACGATCTCGGCAATCCTTGAGATGGCAAAGGCCTCTGCCACCGGCGGACTTGCACCCGTTATCGCAACATCGCCGCCGGCCGATCTCATCCGCCAAAGCGCTCCCGCGATGACGCCGAGCCCGGCCCAATCGATGAAATCGACCTCCGACAAGTCGAAGTTGACCTTACCTGCACCGACGGCCGCTGCTTCAAGCAGCCGCTGATTGACGCCAGGTGCGGAACCTATGTCGAGTGCCCCACGTATACGTATTACGGGTATGTTCCCAGACTCGTCAAGCTCTACTAAATCCAATGCTTCTCCCGAATTGCCAAACGTGGGCCCGCGCGGGAATGTAACTTTTACCAAATGCGACTACGAATTCAGATCTTTATAGCGATCTCAATAGCTCTCCTTGCCGGGTGCTCCAAGTCGGCCGAAGAACCGGCGAAGGACCCCAACTCGGTGCCGATTTCGATCAAGTCGGTAGAGGTTCTAGGACCTGGAGCCAAGACAGCGTCGTCCTCGGACAAGACCGCGGAAGCGGCACTCGGTCCTGTGCGCAATTACTACGATGGCGCATTTTTCAAGGTGGAGCTGGCAACTCAAGACTTCGCCAAGGCGTTTGGTGACTTCACGCCCACGGTCGCCTCTCTTGCCCAGGGTGCCCAGAAATCAACCCTCACCCCAGATGACCCCAATATTGCGGCACTTTGGGCCGAACGCCTCGAAGCCAAGGTAAGCCTCTACGCAGATGCAGAAGGTGGTATCGAGGCCGGCATCATAAAGGTCTCGATGGTAGGCGGCGGCAAGCTAGTTGACGGATCACCCCTCTCGATCTCCCACATCGATGACTTCTATGTGGTCAAGTCAAAGGACAAATGGATCGTGACGGGATATGCCGTTCTTCAGCAGATTGACGCCCCGCCGGCGGGCCCGGTGACAGCAAGCGCATCGCCATCGGTATCGCCATCGCCATCGGCGAGCGCATCACCATCCCCGACCAAGTCGTCGACGAAATCTCCGACGAAATCTCCGACGAAGGGCCGCTGATGAAGAAGTTGACGAAGCCGGCGCTTGGACTCGTGCTTGCGGTAACCGCGAGCCTCATTGTCGCCTATGCCCCCGCATCAGCTCAGACTCCAGGGATCGAGATACACAGACGCTCCGACGGATCGGCTTTCGTATCGGACCGGAAGATCATACGAGTGCTAGTGATGGGCTCCGACCGCCGCAAGGACAACTCGGTTGAGGGCCAGCGCGCCGATGCCATACATGTGATCAGCCTCAACACGGAGACTCATAAGGGGTCGGTCATCAACATTCCCCGAGACAGCTATGTGGAGATCGCGCCGAAGCGAGGCAAGGAGCGCATCAACGCTGCCCTTGAGTTAGGAGGCATGGAAACCCAGATCAAGACGATTGAAGACGTGGTCGGTTTTGAAGTGGACTTCTGGGCGATGACCGATTTCGACGGTCTCATCGGGCTCGTCAATGACATCGGTGGCGTGACCGTTGATGTGCCCATCGATATGAACGATAAGGGCTCGGGAGCGATTTTCAAGGCTGGTCCGAACCACCTCGACGGCGACAAGGCGTTGGCGCTGTCGCGAAATCGGCATCTCGAAACAGGCGATTTCGAACGCACGACAAACCAGACGCTGCTGATGCTGTCGATCTTCAAGAAGCTGAGGGATGAGAGCGCCGGGCGGCCCAACGTCGTGAGCTATATGGACATTCTCAGCCGCCATATCGAGACTGACTTGAAGCCGGCGGAAATGTTCCAGCTCATGTCCGTTAGCTTCCTCGCTGATCCCGCCAACATCGTCAACTACACGATGAAGGGCGGCACATCGACAGTTAATGGAGCGAGCGTCGTGATTCTCTCTAATAACGACTCCGCCCTCGAGAAGATAAAGAAGACGGGAGTGCCTGAGTAGTCAGGTCCGTACATCGATTACCTCAATTTCAAAGGTTCCTGCCGGCGCCTCATATGAAACCTTGTCACCGACCTTGGCGCCCGCCAACGCCTTGCCCATTGGAGATTCTGGTGAGAGCGCGTCGAGCCCATCGCGAGCTTCCTCGCGCTCGGCATATAGATAGGTTCGCGGCTCTCCCCCGCCGCCCTGCTTGAAGGTGACGATCTTGCCGTGAGAGACGATGCCGTCGTCGACGACCTCGCCGACCTCGGTGACCTTCAAGCGCGCGGTTAGGTCACGAATCTTTGCCTCGATCCGACCTTGCTCTTCTCTCGCTGAGTGATACTCGGCGTTCTCACTCAAGTCCCCGAGCTCACGGGCCTCCTTGATCCGTTTGATGATGTCGGGGCGTGCCTTGGTCTCAAGTTCGTGAAGTTCCGCCTGGAGGCGCTCAAGTGCCTCTTTGCTCATTGTTCGCTTCATGCGGGGCAGGATATACCGATCTAGGTTGATCTATCAGAGGGAAATTCGTGAACGGACCAACGATCGCCGTGTGCGGCGGGCAGTTCTGTGAGGAGCCGTTTCTAGGCCATGCCGAGGAGGCCGGGCGCGCCATTGGGAAGGCCGGTGCAACGCTGATTTGCGGCGGACTGACCGGGGTCATGGAGGCCGCGTGTCGGGGCGCGGCGGAAAGAGGAGGGACCTCCATTGGTGTGCTGCCGGGAAGCGACCCCGGAAGTGCCAACCCGTGGGTCACTCATGCGATTGCCACTGGGATAGGACATGCGCGCAACTTGATCATCGTCAACTCGGCCGATGCCGTCATTGCGATCGACGGGGAGTACGGCACGCTCTCAGAAATCGCGTTTGCGGTGAAGCTCGGGAGGCCAATAGTTGGCGTCGGTACTTGGAGCTTGATCGACCCCGGTGGTAGCCCGGCGCCAATTCACACCGCGCCCAGCGGCAAAGAGGCAGTTGCCATGGCGCTCAAGCTGATTGAGAAGTAGTCGCCGGAATTGCGCGTGGACCTATGGAATCTCAACCGGCATCGCCACATCCGCCGAAATGACGGTTCTGTCGCGCCAAAATTCCTCGAAGATAGGAATCCGCACGTCGTAGCGGTATCTCGCCCTCACCCTAACAAGGCCTCCCTGGCGTCGCTCGCCTTCGATCTCGAAACTGAGGCGGTCTGGGGCGAGCCCAGGCGACGCCTCACGACCAGCTTTGTAAATCGCGTCGGTGCTCCCGGTAGTCATTGCAACTCTGGCCGCCGCGCGAGCCGAGTTAACCACGAGGACCTGATTGCGGGAGTACGCAACCAGGTGAATTCCGGCAGCGAAAATGAGCATCACAAGCGGCAGCACCAAGGCAAATTCGACTGTGGCCTGACCCGAGTCGTTCATTCCCCCGCTGCCTCCTGCACCCGCGACATCACGAAGTTGAAGAGCTGCCCCATGGCGCCGGACTGCTTGGCCCACACGATCAACGTGCCAGCCAGCGCGACGGCAGCGAGGATCACGAGCGCGTACTCAGGCGTGGCCTGACCATCATCAGAGCGACCTCGCGCGCTGAGGCAGGCGAGTGCGTAATCAAACAGAAGTTCCATTTGCTTTCTCCATCTCTGTCTAGGCCCTGACCACATTGAGCGTGTCAACAAAGACCGGTATGACGGCCAGCAACACGAATGCGGGCAGGACACAGACGACCAAGGGGAAGAGAACTCTCACGGGGGCCTTGCGCGCAGCAGCTTCGGCCCGCCGGCGTCGCTGCTCGGCAAGGTCGCGACCCAGGCGCCGCAGTGCCGGTGCCAGCGGCGCTCCTTGGCGCTCGGAGGCTCCGAATGCTCGGGCCATCGAGCGAAACTCATCGAGTCCAGATGCTTCCGCAATACTCGTCAGTGATTCAGCTGCCGTGTAGCCCGCACGCGCCAATGTGCCCGCCCGGGCCATCAAAGGAGCGATAGGGCCATCGACAAGTTCGGATACCACCTGAATAGAGCGATGGGGATTAAGGCCCGCTGAAGCTGCAACACCGAGCAGACCAACCACTTCTGGAATTCCGCGACGAATCTCGTCAGTTTCGCGACTACGGGCAGCACGGTCGCGCATTGCCATGAATGCTCCGACCGCTATTCCGAGGATCAGCGCACCTGATGCCCCGAGAACTAGCGCGCCGACGAGCACCGCGCCCGCGACAACCAGCATGCGGCTGCCGAGATTTTCGACCTCAGACGCTTTTCGCTCGCGGGCGGCCGGAAAGAGCCGGCTGACAGCCGTGAATCCGATGCTCCCCACGAATTGCGACAGGATTCGCCAAGTCCTCACCACCGCACCTCGCAGATCTTGCGCATCCAGAGATATCCACAAAGATCAAGGGTGAGGCCTGCCACCAGCACGAACATGCCGACCGGATTGCGGATTAGGAATCCGCCACCCAGGCCAATGCTCTGTGTCAGCAGGGCAAATCCTGGTGCGCTCAACGCCATGACCAATCCGCTCATGCGCCCTTGGGCCGTCATGGCGATGAGTTCCCGCTCAACCGAGAGGCCATCACGCGCCCGCTCGGCAACCAGCTCAAGTGACTCCGCCAGATTGCCGCCCGAGGCGAGATGCAGTCGCATCGCAAGAACCGCTTCTCGAGCCTCATCTGAGCCGAGTTCGTCAGAGAGCGAGCCAACTGCGCTCGCGAGATCGACTCCTGCCTCTAACTGTGTCTGAACGGAGAGGAACGATGCCCGCGCAGGGACGGGACCGGATTGCGCCAGCTCTGCAATCGCCAGCCGAAGAGAGCCTTTGGCTCTTACTGCGTCTGCAAGTGCTTCAAATGCCTCCGGCGTGCATGCATATCGCTCACGAGCCATGCGCGTCTTCTGTCGCCATCGAATCAGGCGATACAGGGCTGCGGGACCAAAGAGTCCCACGAGACCGAACGGGCCAAGCAGAAGAATGCCGAGTGATCCAGCCCCAATGCCTGCGAAGACAATCGCCTTTCCGTGGTTCTTACGATCGGTCAGGTATCGCCACGCAAGATAGAAACCGGCGACGCTCCCTCCGGTCAGCAAGATGGATTTCATTGAACCCATTGGTGACCTCTCCGTCGGCAGCGCTCGGGGGCGGAGAGGGCTGGAGCGACTGGTCTGAGCGACCTGGCCGATGAAGAGCCATCCATCTCGAAAAGGCTCCTAAAGGGCGGCCAATCCCCTGAATCGCTAATCTCCGCGATCTCCCAAACCGCGCGCTCACCGTTGGCAAATCGCGTGAGCTGAACCACGAGATCAATCGAGACCGCGATTTGGTGCCGTACCACCTCGGCGGCGAGTCCAAGATCGGCCATGAGGACCATCGCCTCGAGCCTGAACATAAGGTCACGAGCGGAGTTCGCGTGAACAGTCGTGAGGCTGCCCTCATGACCAGTGTTCATGGCCTGGATCATGTCCAGCGCCTCACCGCCGCGCACTTCGCCGACAATGATCCGGTCTGGCCGCATTCGCAAGGCCGCCCTTACTAGATCCCGAATCCCAATGCTCCCTGAGCCGTCAACATTGGGAGGGCGAGCCTCGAGGGTGACGACGTGAGGCTGACAAAGCTGAAGCTCTGCGGCATCTTCAACCGTGATCAGGCGCTCACCAGCTGGGATTTCAGCCGAAAGTGCGTTGAGCAAGCTCGTCTTTCCTGAAGAGGTCCCACCAGAGATGACCATGTTGGCCCTCGCTCTCACCGCGGCCGACAGGAAGTCAGCCGCCTCGCCGCTGAGCGCGCCGCCAGAGACCAAATCGCTGAGAGAAAAGGCGCGCTCGCTGAACTTCCGGATGGTCACTATCGGGCCATTGCGAGCAACGGGGGGGAGCACGGCATGAAATCGAGATCCGTCTGGCAGGCGCGCATCAGCGATTGGATAGGAGTCGTCCACTCGCAGCCCGAGAGGGCCGACGGTGCGCTCGATCAGATGCCGCAAGCTCTGCGAGTCCTCGAACGAGGCCGTAGTTCTTTGAATCGAACCGCCTGACTCGATCCAGATCTCGTCAGGACCATTGACCATGACCTCGGTGACAGAGCGGTCCTCGAGAAACCGTTGCAGTGGTCCGAGCCCGGAGAGCTCGTCTGCCAGCTCAACGGCGAGTGCCGCGGCCTCGCCTTCGCTCAAGTGTGGATGCTCCCTGACGATCGTTTGAGAGACCAGCCCCCTGACTTCAAGGGTCCCTGGCGAATACCCAGCCGAGCAACGCGCAGCGATCGACTCTTGCACCGACCGACGTATCGCGGGCCTGAGATCGCCGAACTCCGAGATTGCGATCACGCAGAGGCCGCCTTCGCTGCGACGAACTCGAAGAGCGAACCTATTCGCGACGCCTTTCGCCCGGCTTCCTCTCGCATTCCGGCCTTTGATGCGATGCGAATAGCAAGGTGTTCAATCTCTCTGCCATAGGGGGTTCCCGGCCTCGCCGAAAGGAGACGGCCTTCGTCAATCGCTTCCCCGAGAGCCTCACCGCCAAGAGGCAAGGTCCCGAGATGAGGCATGCCGATAGCTTCAATCGCCGAGTCCGGCGCTATCCCATGACGTCGCCGCTGAACCAGGAGGATTTCGAGGGCGGGCCTGGAATGCTCGCCCCATGCCTCGGCAATGCGTTTTCCCCTTCGAACTCCGGGAAAATCAAGTGGCACTGCCATGATCAGCAGGTCAAGCCAGCCGAGCGCCCCCGGAAGAACATCACCGACGGCCGATAGCCACGCAGACGGAATATCAAATATCTCAATGCGAGCTTCGCAGCGGCCCCCCATCGCCACGTAGCTCTCGAGCGCACCCATCGCCTCGGATGAGAGCTTGGTCCCTCCCGTCGCCGGCACGATCACCAGGTCACCCGCTTCTGCAATGGGGAGTTCGCACCCGGTAACCAAGGCGTCTTCAAGCGCCGGCGAAGGTTCGGTGTCGAGGAGCAGCCCCGTCAGGTCTGCGTGCGCCAAGTCGCAGTCAAAGGCTACGCAGTCGACGCCTGAGCGAATCAAAGCTGATGCTAGATGGGCCACGAAGACGGTTGCTCCGCAGGATCGCGCCGAGGTGACGCCTATGCGATGCACATCGGATTGCACCTGCCGAGATGCAGCCGAATCAAGCGCCGCCGGGAGGAGACGACGCTCGACTGGCCACGCGATTGCCTCCCGCGCACCAATTCGCAAGGCAAAACGCAAGGCCTCCTCGGCCGTCTCGGCGATCACTACCGTTCGAGGTGCCAGATCACCGAGCGGATCTCGCAACTCCGGATCGCAGATGACCGCATCGCAGCGATCGTCACCGCTCCACTCCTTGACGGCTATCCACTGATGTTCCTCTATGAGCTTCGCGATCTCAAGAGAGGTCGCAGAGTCGGTTACTGCAATTCCGACCTTTCGCATATGGCCAATTTCTCCTGTCAGGTAGCGACGCGCTGGCGAAAGCTAGTTCAGGGAAGAAGGCGCGCCGAGGAAGATGGCGCGGGCCCGGGGACGGCGGGATGTGCCCGAGGAAGATGGCATGTGCCCGAAGCAACCGGCATGAGCCCGAGGGAAGCCCTGCGGCGCCGTAGGTGAGACGGGGGAATCCGCAGGCGCGGAAGATGCTAGACCCCGCGCATCCACCTGTAAATAGCAATTTGTGGCAATTGAAACGTGCGATGATATTTGTCTGATGCAAGCAGCATTCTTTGACCTGGACAAGACCGTCATCGCAAAGAGCTCGATGCTCGTCTTCAGCCACTCATTCTTCAAAGACGGCCTTCTTTCACGAGCCACGCTCATCAGGGCTGCCTACGGTCAGCTCGCATTCATGCTGGTCGGCGCAGATGAAGCCAAGATGGAAAAGGCCCGCCGCACGGCTCTCAAACTCACGGAGGGATGGGAGCAAGCACGCGTCAGGCGCCTCGTAACCGAAACCATGGAAGAGGCCATTCGCCCCATCATTTTCAGCGAGGCGCTCGAGCTATTCGCGGAGCATCGCCGCGCGGGCCGAAGGATCTACATCATCTCGTCCGCACCCGAAGAAGTAGTCGAGCCGCTGAGCCGCATGCTCAAGGTTGACGACTACATCGCTACCCGATCGCGGGTTGTTGATGGTCGCTACGTCGGGGAACTCGATTTCTACTGCTATGGCGAAAACAAGGCGGTGGCAATCCGCGAACTAGCCGAATGGCGTGGCTTCGAACTCGACGAGTGCTACGCGTATTCCGACTCGATCACAGATGTTCCGATGCTCGACGCGGTCGGAAATCCGTGCGCGGTCAATCCAGATCGTGAGCTTGAGAAGGTTTCAGAGGAGCGGGGATGGGAGATTCGGAAATTCACCGAGACCGCCCCGCTTGATCCGCGCCACTACCTATCCGAAAACAAGCACGGAATAGCGATAGCCGCAGGAGTCGCAGCTATCGCCTTAGCTGTAATTCTTCGCCGTTATTTGAGCGACACCGCAGAAAGCGATGCCGCCTAGCGCTCAGTAGGTCTCGCGACCCGTCACTGCCTTTGCAACCACGACGCCGAGTGCGACGAGGATCAAGAGGACGATGAGCTTCTTCATGTTGGCGGCCTCCTCAGGGGCTCCGATGGAGTGGGTTGGCTGAGCATATCAGCACTCGCGCCCGGCCCGCGCAGCCACTGCTCCCACATGCCCGCCCAAATTCCGCCCAACGCCACTAGCTCCTCATGAGTTCCGAATTCGGCGATCTTGCCCGAGTCGAGAACGGCTATGCGCGTCGATCGCCGCGCTGTCGGCAGCCGATGAGCAATGAGCAAAGTTGTCCGCCCCGACGCCAGCAATCCCATTGCCTTCTGGACTCGCGCCTCGGTCGCAAGATCGAGGTTCGATGTCGCCTCATCGAGAAGAAGGAGATCCGGGTCAGCAAGGCATGCGCGCGCCAGGGCAATCAGCTGCCGCTCCCCTGCCGAGAGTGACCGACCCTCCTGGGTGACGAAGGTCGCGTAGCCGTCGGGAAGCGACTCGATGAACTTGTCGGCCCCCACGGCCTGGGCTGCGGACACGATCTCGGCATCAGTTGCCTCGGGCCTGGCATAGGCGATGTTGTAGGCGATTGTGCCCGTGAAGAGATAACCATCTTGGGGAACAAGGCCCAGGCGCGATCGGTAGGAGCCGACGCCTAGATCCCTGAGATCACATCCGTCCAACGTGATCGAGCCGGATTTCGGGTCGTAGAAGCGGGCAAGGAGCTTCATGATCGTGGACTTCCCCGCGCCCGTAGGACCGACAAGGGCCACCGTCTCACCGGGAGCAATCTCGAGATCGACTCCCTTGAGCACCTCGCCGCCCCCATAGGAAAAGTGGATGTCGCTTAACTTGACCCCCGCGATTTCGCCGGCCTCACCCGCCTCAGGATTCTCCGGCGTCGAGGAGTCGGTCTCGATCAATTCGGTGAGCTTCGCCATAGCCGCCTTGGCCTGCTGGTAGGTATCGAATATCTGGCTCAGCTGCTGAATCGGCGCGAAGAAGGATGTGAGAAGCAAGATGAATGCGAGAAGATCTCCCGACGTCAGCGAACCGGCCGCGTAGTAGTGCCCACCGACGCCGAGAACCAGTGCCGTGCCGACGACACCGAGGAATTCGACGAATGGGAAAAAGATCGCCGAGATTCGGTTGCCGTCGAGGCGGGCGTCAAGGTGCTCGGCTGCTATGCGCCTGAAGTCCGCCTGGTTAATCCCCTCTCTGGTGAAGGCTTGCGATACGCGGACCCCCGAGATTGACTCCTGAAGGTGAGCTAGGACTTCAGCGATCTTTTCCCGAATTCGTTCATAGGCCTTGTCAGAGGCACGGCGGAACCAGATCGCGACTCCAATAAGGGGAGGCACCACGGTCATTGTCACAAGCGCCAATCTCCAGTTCATGAGGAAGAGAAGCGCTGCGACGCCGACGAGTGTGAAGACGTTGATGATGAGATTGATCAGACCCTCTTGAAGAAGCGAGGCCAGCGCGTCTATGTCGCTGGTCATGCGAGTCATGATCCGTCCAGCCATCTCCTTGTCGTAGAAGTCGAGTCCAAGCCGCTGGAGGTGCGCGAAGACCCGCAGCCGCATGGCGTACAAGAGGTTCTCGCCGGTGCGCCCGACCCACCGTGTTTGTGCCCACATGACCCACCAGTCAATGAGAACCACGGCTAGGTAGACACTGACGACACCCCAAAGCCTGCTCGGATCGCCAGACGATGCCGCGTCGGCTCCACTTCCCACGAGACGCGGCCCAGCCAGGGTTAGAAGCGCATCGGCTGCGACCAAGAGCATGCCTATTGCGAGCGGAAAGCGAAACGGCGCAATGACAGCGCCAAAGCTCATGCGCGCAGGTCGCTCAATTGCAGCTTCTCGGTCGGCAGATGGGGTATCGGTCGCGGGTGGAAGTGCGTCGATCTTGGCTCGCAACTCGGGCGTCATGTTCAGCCCGGCGACAATCTGGCCGACTCCGCCGATACCGACCTGAGCGCCGGGGCGCCCTTCGCGCATTCCGGCTCCGCCACCGCCGGCACCTGAGGCTGCACCCATGCCTCCCATGGCGCTGCCCGAGCCTTCACCCGCGCTGGCGACTGTTCTCACTACCCGGCCGAGCATTTCCTTGGCTTCCTGTGGATTAGCGAGCACTGCCGCAAAGCCCCCGGCTCCCTCATCTTCCTCGGTCGCCCCAAGGTTTTCGTCCATGAGCCTCCGGTAGGACTCACTTGCCTCCATGAGCTCGTCGCTTGTGCCTGTTGCACAGACCTTGCCATCTTCGACGAGCACGACCCTGTCCGCGAGTGCCACCGTGGACTTGCGATGCGCAACGATGATCGTCGTCCGCCCTTCGAGGACCTCCTTCAGCGAACGATGAATGGCCTCCTCGGTCGAGATATCGACGCTTGAGGTTGCGTCGTCGAGGATCAGGATCCTTGGGTCCCGAAGCAGCGCCCGTGCGATTGCGATTCGCTGCCTCTGACCACCAGAGAGCGTGAGCCCCTTCTCCCCCACCATGGCGTCGTAACCGTCTGGCAGTGACGCTATGAAGTCGTGAATGCCTGCCGCTCTCGCAACGGCCTCAACTTGTTCGCTGGTCGCATCCGGATGCCCAAAGGCGATGTTCTCTCCGATGGTCATTGAGAAGAGGAATGTGTCCTCAAAGACAATGCCGATCTGACGCCGCAGGGATTCAAGGGTGACATCTCTGATGTCCTGCCCGTCGATGCGAATCGCGCCGGTCTGGATGTCATAGAAGCGAGGAAGCAAGGCTGCAATCGTTGATTTACCTGAGCCACTCGCACCGACAAAAGCGACGGTCTCGCCGGGCTCGATTGTCAGCGTGAAATCGTCGAGAACGGGCTCGGAGCGAAGATAGCCAAAGCCGACATGGTCAAGGACAATTTCCCCTGAGGGCACCTCGAGCTCGATTGCACCGGCCTTCTCCGTGACCTCCGGGGTCGAATCGAGCAACTCGAAGACCCGTTCGGCGCCGGCGCGGGCGCGCTGACCGAGAGCGATCAGCATGACAATCATGCGGACCGGGGCGAGGATCATGACCAGCCAGGCCGTGAACGCGAGAAGGGTGCCAACGCTCATCACCCCCGTCGAGATGCGCCAGCCTGCATAGGCCAGAACGCCAACTGCCCCGAATGCGGGAATCGACTGAATCGCAGCGAGATAGCGCGCCTGGATGCGCACGGTCCTCATTCGAGATGAGAAGACCTCTCGTGCGGCCTCATCAAGGCGCATGATCTCGCGGCGCTCCTGACCGAAACCTTTGACGACCTGGACTCCGGCGACCGCCTCATCGACGACATTGGCCACTACGCCGAGCTTCTCCTGATTGTCATAGCTCGCTGCGAAGATCCAAGTCCGCAGTCGCAACGCGAGCCACATGACAGGTGGGAGCGCCACCAATGAGACCAGCGTCAGCTCCCAGCTGACCGAGAGCATGAGCACCAAGGCGACCGCAAACATCAGGAAGCTACCGAGTACTAGGGGGAGCCATTGGTATAGGAACTGAAGAATCCGCAGATCCGTGTTGGCACGGGAGACGATCTGCCCCGTCTCCAACTCATCGTGGCGAGCGAAATCGAGCCGTTGGAGATGGTCGTAGATCTCGTTGCGCATGTCGTACTCGAAATCGAGGCTGAACTTGCCGCCTAACCACCGCCGTACAAATGCAGTCGCGAAGCGGATCACCGCGATTACCAGCAGCACAACCAAATAGGGAGCCAGCGACTTGGACTTCGCAACAATGCCTTCGTCGATCGCGCTTCTGAGGACTAGGGGTGTATAGGCCGTTGCGGCCATGCCGACGGCTGACGCGCCAAATGCGGCAGCAGCCGATTTCCAGTGTGGCTTGATCCACGGGAGGGTCCGGCGCACCCAGCCGGGTGCGCGCCGGGGCGCCTTGCTGTCGTCGTCGGCAGTAGTCATCAGCCGGCCGTCTCCCGCCCCGTACCGATGTAGTGATTTGTAATAGGCAGCCGACGGTCGCGTCCGAAGGCCTTTCGAGTGATCTTGATCCCGGGGGGCGACTGGCGGCGTTTGTACTCGGCACGATCCACCATGGTGATGACACGCTCGACAACTCCCGGGTCGAAGCCATCGTCGACGATTGCGCCGGAGTCCATGTCGAGTTCGACATATCGCTCGAGAATCGGATCTAGGATCGCGTAGGGCGGGAGTGAGTCCTCATCGAGCTGATCTGGGCGGAGTTCAGCCGACGGGGGGCGTTCCAGTGTCGCGAGGGGGATCGGCCCCGTATCGGCCTCACCGCCGTTGCGGAAGCGCGCCAGCTCGTAGACAAGCGTCTTGGGCACGTCCTTGATGAGTGCGAAACCTCCGGCAAGATCCCCATAGAGGGTCGAGTAGCCGACCGCCATCTCGCTCTTGTTGCCCGTCGCTAGCACCAGCCAACCGAACTTGTTCGAGAGGGCCATGAGGTAATTGCCACGAATCCTCGCCTGGAGATTCTCCTCGGTCACATCAGGGGTGCGGTCCTCAAAGACTTCAGCCAATGCGTCGAGATATGCCTGAAATGGTCCCTCAATTGGCAACTCGATCAGACGGATTCCAAGGCGGGCAGCAAGCTCGAGCGCGTCGTCACGCGTCGCTGTCGACGTATAGCGAGACGGCATCGTCACGCCCACCACGCGGTCGCTGCCAATTGCATCAACCGCGATGGTCGCAGTCAGCGCCGAGTCAACCCCGCCCGACAGACCCACGACAACTCCGGCAAAGCCGTTCTTCTCGATGTAGTCACGCGTCCCAAGTTCAAGGGCCCGATATACCTCACCGACCGG
The DNA here is from genome assembly GCA_003577105.1 of Acidobacteriota bacterium. Lineage (GTDB taxonomy): Bacteria > Actinomycetota > Acidimicrobiia > ATN3 > ATN3 > ATN3. The sequence goes on from QEUQ01000013.1 coordinate 20,968, forward strand.
GTCGGGATCAGCTGACATCGGCCCTCCGGCCGTGCCGCGATCGACCTCCACAAAGAGGAGTTCTTCGCGAAATTGCTCAGCCCTAGCGACAAGATCCGGCGCCGCGAAGATCGATCCACCATCAAATACAAGCTCGTCTTGCCCGCCAACGAGGTTCACATAGCCGATCTTGAGTCCGGTCTCAGACGCAAGGCGCTCAAGCAGCTCTCGCCGCTCTTGGCCTTTGTTTCGATGAAATGGCGACGCGTTGATATTGATGAGCACTTCGGCACCGGCAGCCGCCAGCCGTCTCGCCGGGCCTTCCGAAGACCAGATGTCCTCACAAATCGAGACGCCGCATTTCAATCCGGCAATCTCGGAAATCACCAACTCGCTCCCCGCGGTAAACCAGCGCTGCTCGTCGAAGACCCCGTAATTCGGGAGGACTTGCTTTGTGTATATCGATTCGACCTTCCCGTCACGACAGATCGCTGCTGAGTTGCCAAGTTTCGAGCCAGTACTTGAGACAAAGCCGACGATCGCCGTTATCCCGACCGCTGCTGACGCAATCTCTTCGAGCGACTCAAGATTGCCTGCGACGAAATCGGCCTTGAGCAGCAGGTCTTCAGGGGGATATCCCGTAGTTGCCAGTTCAGGTAGCGCCACCAAGTCAGCGCCCCCGGCGCGCGCGTCGGCAATTGCGCTGCAGATTGCAGACGCGTTGCGGTCAAGATCACCGACCGCAAGGTTCAACTGGGCAAGTGCGATCTTCAGGGCCATACCTCCCTGTATCCGCGATCATTACCGCCCCGGCAGTTCGGCTCAACATCAAAGACCATGACAGACGCTCCGAAATCGTCACTCAAGGGCCTCAATCACGAGGCTGTAACACGCTTGGCAGGCGCGCTCGGTTCAGATCGTGACGAGACCGCTCCGTGGTGGCACTCACTTCTCGAGGAAATCAGGAGCTCGGCTGATCCGGTGGCGGTCCTGAACCGCCTCGAATCAATCGCCCAGGCCGCCGCGGACGCAGGCGGAGTAAAGTCCAGTTCAACTGCAGATACAGACTCGCCTGGTGGAGGTGGGGAACGACTCCGCCTCTCCACGATCTTCGAAACGAATCCGATTTGCATCAAGGCGCTGGTAGCCGTCACCGCCGCATCTGGCTCAATTGCACTTCATCTCAAGACAAGTCCTGACGACGTGGCGCTGCTCGCTACCCCAGGCGCACTTCCACCAAGCGACCCCGAGCAGGCACTCGAACGGGCACTCGCATCGATTCACGGAGACCCCGTCACCGCGCTTCGCATGCACAAGCGACGCGAGTACATTCGGATTGCAGCCGCTGATCTACTTGGAATCCCCGACGTGGCAGAGGTGGGCGCCTCGCTCGCCGCACTGGCAGACGCCTGCCTCCAATGCGCGTCAAAGTTCGCTACCGATGAACTCGATCTCAACGACGCACCCACCGCGATCATCGCCATGGGGAAACTCGGCGGACAAGAGCTCAACTACGCATCGGATATCGATGTCATCTTCGTATCCAACGGCAACGAAGATCTCGCTCGCCGCCACGCCGAGCGAGTAATTGCGATCATCGGTGGATCGACGCCGGCTGAGACGATCTTTCGAATTGACGTCGACCTTCGGCCAGAGGGAAGGGCCGGAGCGCTCACACGCTCGATTGAGTCATTCAAGGCCTACTGGGAGAAGTGGGCTCAGACTTGGGAGTTTCAGGCCCTCCTTAAGGCAAGACCCGCGGCTGGCGATCTCGACTTGGGCGGGCGCTTTGTCGAGGCTGCTCAACCCTTCATCTGGCCCGAGCGGCTCGACCCCGAGGCAATTCGCTCGATAAGAGCGATGAAGGCCAGAACAGAGCGGGAACTCGTGAAGAAGGGCACATCGGAGAGGGAGGTGAAGCGCGGACCGGGGGGGATACGAGACGTGGAATTTGCCGTGCAACTACTCCAGCTTGTTCACGGCCGGGCCGATCCGACGCTTCGGGACCGCTCAACGCTTGGTGCCCTCGAGGCGCTGGCCGTCGGGGGGTATGTGGACACATCTGATGCATCGGCACTGCGAAACGCCTACAAGTTTCTTCGCACCGTCGAGCACCGACTTCAGATTCGCGATGAGCGCCAGGTCTACGCGCTGCCGACAAATCCAACTGAGCTCGAAGTGCTCGCAAAGACGCTCGGTATCCGTGGGCGCGCGGACATCAGCGCAATCGACATCTTTGAGAAGGCCTACAGAGACAACGGCGCCGTTGTCCGCTCCATCCACGAGCGCTTGTTCTTCCGGCCCCTACTCGAAGCATTTGGAGCAGCTTCGGCTGACGACGGGGCCAACATCAGCGAAGAGGCCGCTGACGAGCGGCTAGCAGCCTTCGGATTCAGCGACATCAGGCGGGCTCGCGCCGGTCTAGCAGAGCTGACCCGGGGGCTTTCTCGGGCGAGCAGGCTCATGCAGCAGCTGCTGCCCCTCATGCTCGAATGGCTGTCAGAGTCGCCTAACCCTGATCTCGGCCTGACCGAGCTCAGGAATCTCGTCGACGCAGTCGGAGATCAGGCCAACTTGGTCACGACCTTCAGGGAGAACCCAACCGCAGCGCAGCATCTCTGCACGGTTCTCGGAACTTCCCGGGTATTGGCGGGCATCCTTACGCGCGAGCCAGAAGCACTGGGCGCGTACGAGGACGAAGCCAAGGGCCCGCAGGCAATTGTCAAGGAGGCGAGAAGCTTCACCTCGTGGCGATCCGACCCCGCTGAGCAATTCGAAGCAATAAAGCGATTCCACCGGCGGGAGTTCCTCAGAATCGGCACGCGCGACATCATCTTCGGAGCGCCGGTCTCCGAGATCGGCAGCGAGCTTGCAGCGCTTGGGGATTCGGTCTTGGAGGTGGCACTCGAATCCGCTATCGAAGAAATTCCGGGGCCTGAGATGCGATTCGCCATTGTCGCCATGGGGAGTTACGGCGGACAGGAGATGAACTACTCGAGCGATCTCGATGTCATCTTTGTGTTCGACGGCGGCAGCCCAGAGCGCGCGCTAGCAGTTGCCGCCCGGCTCTTCGAGAATTTCCAGGGCGTCGCTTCCCAGGGCGTCGCCTTCAAGCTGGATGCTGCGCTCAGGCCCGAGGGGAAGTCCGGTCCAATCGCGCGCAGCCTCGATTCGACTCAGCTGTATTACCAGAAATGGGCCGAGACGTGGGAGTTCCAAGCGCTGACCAAGGCGCGACACGGCGCGGGCGACCCCTCGCTTACAGCGGCGCTACTCGAGTCAATTGAGCCACTGGTTTGGCCAGATCCTTTTCCCACCGAGCGGATCAGAGAGATCCGCATGATGAAAGCGCGCATGGAACGCGAGCGCATCCCAGCCGGCGAAGACGCCGAGTTCCATCTCAAGCTGGGGCCAGGTGGATTGACCGACGTCGAGTTCGCCGTGCAACTCACCGCTCTTCGAAACAGCGGACGCGATCCGGAACTGAGACGCGGTAATACCCTCGATGCGCTGGCCGCCCTTGAGGCTGCCGAGGTCTTCGATCGAGGCACCGCTACGCGATTGCGTGAGGGTTACGAGTTCTGCACCCGCGTAAGGAATCGGCTCTTTCTGATCAAGGGGCGCCAACTCGACTCTCTTCCAAAGGACCCGCGTGAGTCAGCACAACTAGCCGAGAGCCTGGGGTGGCAGGAAAGCCCTCGGTCAGCCCTTAGAACCGAGTACAAGAAGTACACCCGGCGCGCACGGGCTGCCTTTGAGGAAGTCTTCTACTCCGACTGATCGGATCCGGTCGAAATTGAACCAACGATCCGATGAATCACGTCGCTCCACGCTGCCTCACTGGGCTGTTCGACACCGACCATCTCTAGCATCAGGAAGCCGAGCGCCAGAGCAATTGATAGGCGCGCGACCGCATCGGCGTCGGCATCCTCGACGATCGAGCCGTCATCTTTTCCGGCATTGACCAGCGAACAGAACGTCTCCGATATTTCACCAATACCGCTCTTCAGGGCCGCTGCGACATCTGGATCGCGGCGCGCCGCGGCAAACGCCTCAAAAAGCAGAACCGAACCCGTTCGGGGAGTCCCCTTGGCTAGCTCTTCGCCGATGGCAATCAACACGTTTGCCGCTGATCCCACTCCAGAACCCGTTGTAATCAGCCGGTCTAGTTCCGGGGTCGAGGCGAACGAAATCGCCTGCGCCAGCAGCTCGGTCTTGCCCTCGAAGTTTGCGTAAATCGCACCTGTCGTGAGCCCCGCCCGCCGTGCGATTTCCTGGACGCGCGTGCGGTCATAGCCCTGTTCGGCAAAGACCTCGGCCGCCGCCTCAACCAGGCGAGCCCGGGTCGATGCGGCTGTGCTTTCGGCCTTGTTCGAAGTTTCAGATCCCATTTTCACAGCCATAATAATCACTATTAGGTGACAGACTGATGGACAGCGGCCGGCTTTGGCTACCGGCTCTTCTCAAACCGCTCGACTTCCTCGATTGCCGACGGAATCCCCATTGACCTCAGCGCTCCGGCCGCCGCCCACTGGACATGATGATTCCCGTCGGACTTCATGACTTCGACGAGCGCCGGTACCGCACGGACATCTCCGAGTTCACCCAGTGCTTTTGCCGCTGTCCATCGAATATGGCCGTTTGGGTCTTCGAGACCCCTGCACAGGTGAACTGTCACAGCAGTCGTCCCCAGACGCCGAAGCGCCTCGACCGCCTGCCAGCGAACGTCGTCGTCTTCGTCGCCGAGTTTCAGAGACACCGACTCGATCACCGCCGGATCACCAGAGTCGCGAAGGGCCACAACAGCTCGCCACCTGACCTCGGATTCGGGATCATCCAGAGCACCGATCAAGGTCGGCGTCACATCTGCTCCTCCGATCTCGCCAAGCGCGGCAACGACCCGCCACCGAAGCTCGGCGTCGGAACTCTTGAGTAGCTCGGCGAGATGTCCCACGTCACCGGCATCTCGAAGCCTCGCTATTTCTGCGTCATTCATGCCCGGCTGACCTGCACTTGGGAATGAGCAGTAGAGCTGCCAGCAATCCGTTTAGTACCGACAGGCCAATGCACTCAACACGGACCGACCAATTGGGGGCCAAGGGCAAATACGAAATGCACATAGCCGCAATTATCGCTGCGGTGACGTTCGTGACGATCCGAGCCCATCGCTTTGCCATGAGAAGCCCAGTCGCACACGCGAAGGCCAAGAGGACCAAAGCTGATACGGCAGGGCTCGCGGCGAGCCAGTGAGGCACCGGCGGTCTCTCGAAGGAGAACACACCGAGAAAATCCTTGCGAAGTAGCGCGTCGGGTAAGCGATACCAGGCCGTGGCCGCTATCAGGAGAGTCGCCGCGACGATCCGGCAAGACGCGCCTGCCAGACGCGCCTTGGTCTGCCCTTCTCCGGGCGCTGACTCCTGAACCGAGAGACCCATTTGATCCGGATGCACTACTCGTCCCGATGCCAATGTCACCCCGCCGTCAACAGTTCGTTCGATCAGCCGGCTGCCATTCAAACCACCGGTTTGCTCCGCCAGTGGGTTCCATTTCGGCCCACCCCAAATGAGAGTGGCAATTCCCGCCAGGTTCGCGATGAACATCACCAGGAAGACCAGGCGATAAGTGAAGCGGAACTCGGGATCGATTCGCACTAGGTTCTCGAGAGCGAAAGCGCCGAAGACGGCAAGAGCGGCGGGTGGCGCCCAAGGCCTCCCCTTGATCAACGCCAATCCCAAGATGACCCCAAAGCACGCGGGGATGAGAAGCAGCACGGCGTAGAGAATCCCCCTCCTGCACTCGGCGGCGCAGAAGGGTCCGGGCGAGAACCACGCCCGTAGTGCTGCAAACCCCACCCAGAATCCATAGACCGAAAGTGCCAGAGAAATCACACCAGGACCCCACCGCACTTGGCGCGAGACCGCCGGGGGTGGGACCTCATCGGCGAGTCCGTCGTAGAGATCATCTAACGCCGGTGGCGAGGGAACCTGATCGAGACCTTCGATCCCCAATTGTGAGCTACCAGCGGCTCGGGACTACGGGCTTGGGCGACGCGGTCCATCGCTTACCAAAAACGAGAATCACCGGAATCGTGGCAATCAGCGGGGCAATCAACCAGAAGGGCCGCCAGGCCCACCAGCTGAGTGTTGGCTCGGGCTCAGGCCGGTAGCCCAGCGCGAGCACCGCAGCCATAACGATTGCGTAGCCAGTTGAGTGAAAGAGGTACAGCGGGAGAGCAAATCGGTTGATCACATCGTTGACCCTCTCCCACCGGGGCCGCTCAAGGCGCTCGAGCACCCAGGCGCGAATCAGCAGAACCACACCAACCTGGAAGAAGAGCAAAGCAACGATGCACAGCGTTGGCGGCCCCATGTTGGAGAAGTCATCACCCGGAACTCCGACCATTGACCCGGGATAGATATTCGTGTTGACCAATGCGATGAGCGCGATCAGACCCCCTAGGGCCATGGCTAATGCAATCTTGCGGGGTGCGCTCACGAGCCGCTCGTAGTAGAAACCCAGCTGGTGACAGAGTCCCCAGACAATCACGAAGTTGAGCAGCGCCACCCAGGTGATCTTGTTGGCGAAGCGAGCAACATCAACGAGAATCGCGCATCCCGCGAGGAGGACAACCACAACTGGATCAGAGCGTTTGTGCGCCCAGATAGCGATCGGTGCGATCACGACCAGCATCATGTAAACGACGATGAACCAGAGCGGGCTGATAATCAGCAGGACTGTCTTGCCGAGCCACGGAGCATTGACCAGCGTGCCGACGATGATACCGAGGGCGATCCAGGTGCCGGCGAGGGCTGCTGACGGTATGAGAAGGCGCTTGGCCCTGCCCCCGACAAACGTCCAGTAGCCGCCGCCCGACGCTCGATTTTTCTCCCAGACTTTGAGATGCGCGAATCCGCCAACGAAGAAGAAGACCGGCATGACCTGGAGCAACCAAGTCAGGAGCCATAGCCCGTCGGTGAAGGCGATTGGGTTCGAGGCCGACGGTCCCGTTTCCGACCAGATAATGATTGTGAATACCCAGTGCCAGATGACCACGACAATCAAGCTGAAGGCCCGGCAAAAATCTACGAACTCGTCGCGCGCCGCGCCCATCAGGGAAGGCAGCCCACGACTTGTTCAAGCGGTGAGGCCCCGTCACCGGTATCGATCACAAGAGCCTCTGGCCAGGAATCGAACCGCATCTCTCTCGCCACACGCTCGTCTGCATCGGAAGGATCCATTCCCTCGGCGCGCCGCCTGCTTATCCGCTCCAAAGCCACATCTTCAGAACACCGGCACTCGGCCTCAATTATGTCGGCGTGGACTTCCGCTGCGGCGGCTCTGGCGATCACCCTCTCCTCGGCCCTGCTCCAAGAAGCATCGAGGATGACCGGCTCACCAAGTGACGCCAAGACTTTGGCTTGCTCGATCATCGCCTCGTATGTGCGGTGATTCCACGATTCCGAGTAGATCCCCTCGCCGAGGTCAGACGCCCAATTCTCACCTGGGGGGACTCCCGCAAGCTCCTTGCGAATCACATCGGACCTCAACACCGGCCAGCCGAGATGCTCGGAGAGCGCAGCGGCGAGTGTCGACTTCCCGGTGCCGGGCCGCCCGCCAACTGTGAGGAAGCAGACTTGGGCGCGTCGAAGGTGAGCCTCGGAAATTCCAAGCAACTTTGCCGCTTGGCCAGATGAGTCAGCGTCGCCCTGCCCGAAGCGCAAACCGGCCACCTTTGAACGGATCAGCGCGCGCAACGCTATGTAGTGGTGCATCAAGGTGTCTGGCGCAGTCTCGCCGGTGAACTCGTGATACCGACGCAAGAGGATCTGGGCGAGCTCAAGGTGGCCGAGCTGCTCGAGATCCATGACCAGGAAGGCTATGTCGGAGATGACGTCACCCCACCGCAGCCTGTCGTCGAACTCGATGCAATCGAGAATCACAGGCACGGGATCGATGCAAAAGATGTCAGCTGCCAGCAAGTCGCCGTGGCCGTCCTTGATGCACCCGCTTCTGATCCGAGACTCGAACAAGGCCCTCCTCCCGAGGAGGTAGCGAGACGCAAGCTCGCGACATCTTCCAATTGAGTCCGCCTCCAGCACGGCGATCCCGGCCATCTCGTCGAGATTTGCCGACCAATTGGCCGCCAGAGCCTCGAGCGTGGCGACCGAAGAAATCTCGGCGGAGGTCAACGCCGACAAGTGGAACTCGGCAATCTTTCGCGCGATTGCAGTCATGCAGTCCTCGACGTCAGCACCAGCCGAAACCAAGTGAGCTAGCGAGCGATTCGCGGGCATTCGCTTCATGACCAGCACAGGCTCAACGGCCTCGCCGTTGGAATCCACCAAGTCCATCACGTCTAAATATGCCTCGGGGGAGATCCGGCTATTCAACTCGAGCTCCCTCACCAGGGCTGCCCGGCGCTTCTCCCTCGTCGAGAAATCCACGAATTCAAATCGAACGGGCTTCTTGAACTTGTATGCGCGCTCACCGTTGAAGAAGACGACTCCGCAGTGAGTCTCCGCGACGCCTGCGCCTGCCTGTCCATATGATTCATGCATCTGGCTGAACTCCCCCTTGCGCCAGAGCTCTGTAGCTAGGTGTTCTACTCTCGATCTACCCCGTCGAGGATAAGCGACACTGCCATCTTCGTAACGTCAGCTTTGGAATAGCCCTTTTCAATTTGCCAAATCGCCGAATCCACGATCCTCAGGATCATCATTGCCGTGACGTCTGGATTCTCGTCACCCAAGTCCTTGAGCGCCGCGGCCAGCGGAGCAATCAAATCCTGGACCATTTCGGTCAGCGACTTGATCACGAACTTGCTGAGATTGGATTGGCGCAAGGCTGCCGCAAGTTCCATTCCCCCGTCGGTCGCGATCCCCATCAAGGCTTCTATATAAGCCTCGACGCGGCCCCGCGGACTGGTAACTCCCTCAACACCTGCCTTGACCGCCGCTTCCCAAGTTGGAATGTCCTGTTCAAGTACTGCGAGAATGACGTCGTCCTTGTTGACGAAGTAGTCGTAGATGCTTGTCCTTGAGACTTTGGCCTTGGCTGCTACCTCGCCTAGTTTCAGATCTGCATAACCCTTGTCGATCAGAACTTCGCGAGTGCCTGCGACGATCGCAGCGATCACCCGCTCCCGGTGCTCAGCCACCGTGGGGGCCGATATCTTTGGCATAAGACCTCCTGCCCCCAGCTTCCTGGTCCGCTATTTGCTTACTAATTCCTATCGGCAGGTCCGACACTCTCTGTACGGCGCAATTGCCCGTATTGATCAACTAGCCTTAACTGCTTCGACCGGTATCACGATTGTGCACCCCACTAGCCTAGAGGAGTCTCGACTACGTGTCTATTGCAGAACAAGTAAGGCCCGAACTCGCGCCGAGAATTGGCTCCGCGATCGCCTCGGTGCTCAACGATGTAATCAAAGGCAAGTCGGGGCAGGTGGCGAACGCAATCGTCGCGCTGCTCGCTGGTGGTCATTTGCTGCTCGAGGACGTACCTGGTGTTGGCAAGACCAGGCTGGCGCGCTCAATTGCAGTCGCTATCGGCGGGCAGTTCGCCCGCGTGCAGGCAACCCCTGACCTTCTGCCTCAAGATCTCACGGGGAGCAACATCTTTGACAGGTCAACCAATAGCTTCGTCTTCCAGCCAGGTCCGGTCTTTGCAAATGTGGTACTCGTCGATGAGCTCAACCGCACAACGCCCCGGACCCAATCAGCGCTGCTAGAGGCAATGGAGGAGCACCAAGTCTCAATTGAAGGGAAGTCCTACAAACTCCCTGTGCCGTTCTTTCTTGTGGCAACCCAAAATCCGCTCGAGCACCACGGCACCTATCCTCTGCCCGAGGGCCAGCTCGACCGCTTCATGATTGCGATGCAGCTTGGCTACCCGGATCACGCCGACGAGCTCTCAGTCCTCCAAGCAGGTGCCCAGGGCGCACTTCACGATGCGCTCCGCCCGGCGTGCGCACTTGAGGATCTCATCGCCGCAAGGCGCGAGGTAAAGGGCATCCACGTCAGTCAGCCCGTGCTCGAGTATGTACTCAACCTGATCAAGGCGACGCGGACCGTTCCCGGCGTGATGATCGGAGCAAGTCCGCGTGCCGGTCTCGCGCTCGTCGCCGCATCGCAAGCCCGAGCGGCCATGCTTTCGCGTGGCTATGTGCTCCCAGATGACGTCAAAGCGCTCGCCCCCAATGTTCTTGCGCACAGAATCGTCTTTGCAGGAGCGGGGCAGTCCGATCATCGATCGGGTGACGCGCTCATCCGTAAGCTGCTGACGACGACCCCCGTGCCAGTAGCGGCACAAGGTGCGCCCGTTTGAGGTTCAGGAGCTAGCGCTGCCGATGAGCGGGAAGGCCAGGAGCGAGAAGCGCCCGATGCCACGGCCTACTGCGCTCGGAATTCTCATGATTCTGGCGGCCGCGGTGATGCTCGTAATTGGAGCTCGCTCCAGGAATCCGGCGTTGACGCTCTCTGCCGCGCTGCTGCTCGGGATCATCGGGGCATCTGCCTACCTGACAGTTCGCAATGTTGAGCGCGCGGTCGTCGAGCGAGACACCACGCTGAGGGGGCAGGTCGGCCATCCGGTGCCATTTCGCCTCGAAGTCACCTCACCTAGATCGCTTGGGGGGTTTCTGATTGCGAAAGACCGGAACTTCGGGGTGCGTCCAGCGCTCGTCCCGACAAAGGGCGGGCGCTACGAAGGGAGCTGGCTTCTCTTACTCACCCAGAGAGGGCGTTGGACGGAACTGCGGACGGCGCTCGCCTGCTCAATGCCGATGGGTCTATTCGTCGCAAAGCGTGAGTTCAAATCCGACGCAGATGTCGAGATAGGTCCTGCTACCTCAGAGGTCGAGCTGCCTGCCTTCCTCCAGCACGTCGATGGCCCCGGCGAGCGCCAGTCACGACCTCCTCGGGCCGGAAGAGGCATCGACTACTTGAATATCAGGGAGTACCGCCACGGGGATCGGATCCGTCACATTCATTGGAGAGCTTCGGCTCGCCACGACGATCTCCTGGTGAGGGAGTTTGAATCCGAGGGGCACGCGACTCTTGTAGTCGCGCTCGACACACAGGGAGTGTTTCGCCACTTTGAGACCGAGGAATCGAGCAGCTATTTCGATCTGACGAGCGTCACTCCGGCTGCTCCGAGCGTGAGCCTCGGCGATTACGCGAGTGAACGCGCCGTCTCGGTTGCAGCAAGCATCGCGCTCGCCGCACTCAGAGAGGGCGATGTGGTCTACCTGCTCACGGCCTCTCAGGGACTCGTCAAGGCGAGGTCCCGAGAAGAGGTCATGTCCTTCTGGGCGAATGTCGAATTCGGCATGCATCAACCGGTGACGCGCTTGATTGCGGACATCCCCCCACGGACGCAACTTGCCATTGTCGGAGCAGGTCCGCTGATTCCATACATCTCGGAAATCCCCGAATCCTCTGCTTTGTTTCTCGTGAGTCCGCCCGTCTGGTCACCTGTACCCACCTGGTACGTGCCAATGGAAGGTCCGCTGTGCTTCCTGCCTCAGCCGGCGGCGTGAAGACTGACGCGCAATACCGGATAGCGGTCCTCGTCGCCGCGGTCTGCTCGTTCCTCGGATATGCGATCGCGGGGCGATCGGGGGCGCTGACGTGGACCGCCGTAACCGGACTAGTTCTCTACATAGGTGGCTGGTTCGCCTCGCAGTACGTGAGAGCAGAGGTGGAGCGCTCGCAATCGGAACCCGTCAAGCTTCTGCGCAAGATCCGCACCGCAGTTCTGATAATCACCGGCTTTGCCGCAGTCGGATGCCTGGTGATTTTGCTTCGCAGAGCTGCGCCGGAGACCGCAATCGCGTCGGCGGTCTTTCTGGCAGGCGCGTTCGCGGCAGGGCAGTCCTTTGCGCTCTTCGAGCGCTCGGATCTGTCGGGATCCCTCTTGATTACCGCTCCGGGGGCAATTGTCGGCGCCGCCTCACGCTCTCCGCTCCCGGTTGTCATTTTCATAGCAATCGTCTGGCTCGCAGCGGTGGCCGTCGCTCTAACCCTGTTTCACGCATCCGAGCTTCAGTCCAGACTCGAGCACTCAGAGCCGGCCGTGGAGCAAGAAGGCAGGGACTGGTGGCCCTCTTTGTTTGCGAAGATCCTTCCCGTCATTGCAGTCATCGCATTGCTGATCGCGCTTCTAAGTCCGCTTCTCACATTTGAGCTCCCGAAGTTTGAGAGAGAGACCCCGACAATCGGTAAGCCACCACAGGGGAGAGATAGGACCCCTCAACCCGGAGGTACTGCCTCACCGTCCCGAACCCCAGGTGCCGACGACGGATCCGATTCCGGCAACGGCGGGGCGGGGGGAGGCTCAGGGAATCCGGATTCAGGCGGCGGGGCCGGTGGTAGCGGCGGGGCCGGTGGTCGCGGAGACGACAGTGGAGCCGCCGGCGACCACGCTGGCGGTGAGCCCGGCCAGGAGGCGAGAGGACCGGGGGACGATCCCGGCCAGGAGCCCGGGGGTTCGGGGGACGATCCCGGCCAGGAGCCCGGGGGTTCGGGGGACGATCCGAACCAAGGAAATGGGAGCAACGGCGAGACGCCGGGGGGTAGCTCACCTGACGGAAGCACACCTGGGGGCGCCGAGCCGGGAAACTCGGGCGACTCGGGCGACTCCGGCAGCTCTGGCGGAGGCGCCACGGGAAGAACGCCCGCAAGCCCAACGTCGCCGCGGCCGCGCACACCCTCGATCGCGCCACAGATCACCGCCACTCCCTCTCCATCGAGTCAGCAGGGCGAGGAATTCGAACCGAGCCTGTCGCTTCCGTCTGGAGAAATTCGCTCTGACGACACTCCGGTCATGCGAATCAAAGCGCCATTTCCGTGGTACTGGAGAGGTGTGGTCTTTGACACCTACACAAACGGCACCTGGCAGCCAGGAGGTGGCGAGGCGAGGAAGCTCAAGTGGGGCGACGTTCCGGAGGAGGATGGGTCTTCTGGCTACGGGGGAAGCTTTGAGGGGCGCGTCTCGGTCTTCAACACCAGGTCAAGCGCCATATTCACCACGTATCGCACCGAATCGCTCAGCTTTGACGGTCCAAGTCCGCCAGCCATTTCAATTCGGCCGGACATGGTCATTTCGTCAAGCCGGCCTGCTAATGACATCACCTATACGGTCAAAGCGCTCATCCCAGACTCCAATCCAGATGTGCTGCGCGATGCCGACGGCAAGGCCCCGCCAGGTTTCGAGCGATACCTCCAGGTGCCCGACTCGATTTCGCCGCGAGTTTTCGAGCTTGCAGCCGAGATCACCAAGGGGCGCGATGGTCGCTACGAAAAGGCAGTTGCAGTAATCGAGTACCTGAGAAGTCAGTCGAGTTCCGCCGAACGAGTAGAGCCTCCCCCCGAAGGTGTTGATCCAATCGAGCACTACTTGTTCGAGGGAGGTTACGTCGGGTTTTCGAACCATCTCGCCTCGGCGACTGCAATTCTGCTCAGGGCGAATGGCATCGAAACCAGAGTGGTAAGCGGATACGTTCCGCGCAACCCGGCGGACCCCGACGGTTTCCTAATAAGACGTTCAGATGCCTACGACTGGGTCGAGGTCTATTTCCCGGGATCGGGCTGGGTGACATTCGACGCCGGACTCGGTGCACTCAAACCTGATGTCCACATCTCAGGCTGGCAGCAATTTGTGAGGTGGCTCAAGAAGAACTGGTTTTGGCTGCTCGCAATTGCAATTGTCGCCGTGCTCATTGCGGCTGCGGGGCTGCGCGCGCTGAGGCGACGCGTGGCGCAGACACCCGCGCGCACCGAGGCTCAGGACCTCCTCACCCGCCTCGAACGTGCCGCCCGCTATGGTCGCCTCGCGCCCCAGACGCCATTTGAGTACGCGCGCGCCTTGAGATGGAAGCTCCTCCCCGATGACGGTGCTCGCGCCGAATCGGTACTTGCCCTAATAGCCGAGGCCGCGTATTCGGGGCGACCGATGACTCCCGAACAGCGTCAAGAAGCACTTGTTGCGGTCGAACGAATCAGGCACAACGAATCAAGGCGCCGAGGCGAAGATGACCAGGCCGGATAGCTTTCACTGCTACCCTTAAGTGCCCCCGATCTAAAGGCACAGCGGCTCAAGTGCCGATCTCTCGGACCAGGACAGCGGGGAGGCTGCGCCAAATGCTACGCAAGGCAATTTGCCTGTCAACTCTCATAGCCGCGCTACTCGCGCCACTCTTGGTGCCCGCTGCGGCTCATGCCGAAGTTGTACCGATCATCTTTCCGGTCAGCGGCGGCGCTTCATATTCAAACGACTACGGCGCCCCGAGATCCGGTGGCCGGACTCACGGCGGCAATGACCTCTTCGCCCCCAAACGCAGACACCTGGTAGCAGCCGAAAACGGCTACATCAACTGGTGGCTGAAGAATCAGGGGCTCTCAGGAAACATGTTGGAGCTCGTGGGCGAGTCGGGATACCGATACTGGTACATCCACATCAACAACGACAATCCCGGTACTGACGACGGCGCCGGCGGGGACCGGTGGGCATGGGCTCCGGGAATCGAGCCGGGAGCTCCGGTGCGCGCCGGCCAATTCATTGCCTATCTCGGTGACTCCGGCAATGCGGAAGGCACATCCCCTCATCTGCATTTCGAGATCCACTACCCAGACGGAACGCGATTCAACCCTTACGACAGTCTCAACGCCGCCACGCACTGGGAAGAGCCGGATCCCACTGGCGGCTTTGCATTCCATGAATACCTGACGATTCAGAATCCGGGAAGCAGCACCGCAACGATCGCTCCCAAGTACATCGTCAACGACGGCACTCCTCCGCAGACCGGTGACACGCTAGTCGTACCGCCCAAGTCCCGCCGCACCGTCAGAGTCAACGACGCGATACCCAACAAGGAGATCTCCGCAGAGCTCAGCTCGACTGTGCCAATAGTGGCCGAGCGCCCGATGTACTTCGGATATGGGCCGTGGATCTGGACCGGCGGGCATGTAGGCATGGGTCTGCAATCGCCACGAACTACGACATACTTCGCCGAGGGCTATACCGGCTCGGGATTCGAGCAGTACCTGACTCTCACCAACATGAACCCGACTGCCGCAACAGTCGACATCGAGTACTTGATTCGCGGCGGAGGCAACGTCAATCAGCAAGTTGTCGTGCCTCCAAATCGCCGCTCTACCGTCAATGTCAGGGGGCCAGTTGGTGACGACAAACATGTCTCGGCCGTGGTCCGCTCCGATATCCCAATCTTGAGCGAACGCCCGATGTACTTCGACTACAAGGGCTGGACCGGTGGGCATGTCGGTTCCGGGGTGCAAACCCCATCTCAGGCGTTTTATTTCGCCGAGGGCTACACGGGTGATGGATTCGACGAGTACCTGACGGTGGCGAATCCCACGACCGAGACTGCCCAAGTAACTGTCAACTTCTTGTTCAAGACTGGCTCGCCAATCCCCTACACCTTCTCGGTCGGGCCGCTTACGCGAGAGACGTTGGATGTGCGGGCGCTAGCCGGAAACAACAAAGAAGTATCCATGCGCGTCACGTCTGACACTCCGATCGTCGCCGAGCGACCGATGTACTTCAATAACGGATGGAGCTATTGGCTCGGCCCTGTGAGTGGCGGACACGTCGCGGTTGGGGCTACGACGCCGCTGACGGAGTGGCTCTTCGCCGAGGGATACACCGGCACCGGATTCCAGGAGTACCTGACGCTGCAAAATCCCAATCCGACCTCTGCCTCAACAACAATCGAGTATCAGGGGCAGGGGGGAATCATCAAGACCTCGAACGTCTCAATCCCGGCCAATTCAAGATTCACCGTTGATGTCAACGGAGATATCGGTGACGGCCGGGAGGTCTCGGTTCGCATATCGGCTAATCAGCCAATCGTGGCCGAGCGACCGATGTACTTCAGATATCTGGGGATTTGGACCGGTGGGCACGTCGCGGTCGGCGCACCTGCATCTGCTAACACCTGGCTCTTCTCAGAGGGTTACACCGGCTAGGACCCGGCGGGGAACTCAGCCCCCACTCGCTTTCGTCACATCGCAGAAGCGAGTGCACGAAGGAGGCGTTCGATGCAACCCACCCCCCTTACTCCCGTCGTAAAGAAACGCTCACGGAAATGGCTAATTGCTGCCGGTATTCCGTTCGCACTAGTCGTAGTCGCGCTCATGGCCGGCACAGTTCTCAAGATCGCGGATCCCACATATCGCAGTGATTCCAGAACCGGAGGCGTCGCGCCGGAAGGCCCACAGAGATCCCAGCCGGCAGAGAAAGCTCCTTTAGCACCAGAAGGCGAATACGTCGCCTCAGACGAGACTGTAGGACGCGCCGGATCACCTGGTACGACGTCAAACACCCCTGATTCAGTCCCGGACTCATCGGGTCCTGAGCGCGTAATCAAGACCGGAGACCTCTCAATCGCGGTTCCTGACGGAGAAGTACAGCAGGCCTATACGAGGGCTGGCGCAATCGCCCGCGAGCTCGGTGGCTATGTCAGTTCGTCAGCCACGAGTACGGGTTCAAAGGGCGGCACGGCAAGCATCGTTGTGAGGGTTCCCGCCGAGCGGTTCGAAGAGATGGCGGAAAAAGCGTCGGCCCTTGGCGAGGTTCGCTCAATGAGCACATCGGGTCAGGACGTCTCGGCGCAGTTCGTAGACCTCGAGGCCCGGCTCAGAAACCTCGAAGCGCAGCGCGATCAGATCCTCACACTCATGTCGCAGGCCAAGACGGTTCAGGAGACGATCACGATCCAGGACCGCCTCTTCTCGGTCACGGAGCAGATCGAGCGGATTAAAGGCCAGCTGAAGACGCTCGAATCCAAGACCGCGTACTCGACACTCAACATCTCGATCAGTCAAGCATCGGCACCACCTGCCGGTGACGGTTGGGGCACAGGCAAGGCGCTTTCCCGTGCGGCGCATGCATTCGTTGACACCCTCAACGGATTCATCGTCCTCATGGGCCCGCTCGCGTTCCTCGGAATCCTTGCTCTCATGGTTTGGATCCCAGTACGAGCCGCCGTGCGCCGGCGCCGCCAAATCACACAGACAGCCGACTTGCCCGAGACACCCGCAGCTTAGCGAGGACTTTCGGGCTCTCCGGCCGCATCACCCGCCAAGAGCTGCCTTTGCCTCATCCCATAGAGCATCGAGCTCCTCGATGGACATGGAGGGCAGGTCAGCTCCGCGGGAGGCAGCCAGATTCTCGACGATCCGAAACCGGCTCTCGAATTTCTCACAAGCCTGTCGCAATGCCGCCTCGGGATCGACGTTGAGTTTGCGAGAAAGGTTGACCGCTGAGAACAGGAGATCCCCGAACTCGGCGCTGACACCCTGAGAGGCCGCGGGGCCCGGGCCCTTCGCAATCTCCTCTTCGAGCTCGGCGAGTTCTTCACGAACCTTCTCCAGCACCGGGGCGGCACTATCCCAGTCGAAACCCACTGAGGCGGCCCTGCGTTGCATCTTTCCGGCGTAAGCAAGCCCGGGCAGAACCACCGGAATGTCATCCATAAGCGAAGCCCGTTCCTTCTCACCCGCCTTGATCTGCTCCCAGTTCCTAACGACGTCTTCCGGACCATCGACCTCGACTTCACCGAAGACGTGGGGGTGCCGCCCGACGAGCTTGTCACGGATCCCGCGCGCCACATCCTCAAAGGTGAAGGCGCCGGCCTCCTTGGCAAGGGTCGCATGGAATGCAATCTGAAAGAGCAGATCCCCGAGTTCCTCTTCGAGCTTGGCATACGCCGCAAAGTCGACATCACCGCCGGGTGCATCCGGGCTGAGCCCGTCGATCGCCTCGAGCACCTCGTAAGCCTCTTCAAGAAGATGTCTGGTCAGTGAGTGATGCGTCTGGCGCGCATCCCAGGGGCAACCCCCCGGGCCGCGGAGCACCTCGACGAGATCGACGAAGGCCCTGAGCGCCTTGGTGGTGGGGAAGGGTCTCGCCGGCACGAAGATGGATGTGCGGGGCGTGAGATCGCGGTCAGACGAATCGATCTCAGCCAGGGGGCACCACTCGACTGCTTCGGCCTCGGACCCTGCATCTGTTACCAGAGCGACTTGGTGCTCGGGGTCAAAGATCTCCAGCAGCTCGAGTTTCGCCTCGGAAGCCACCAATCGGCTGTGGCACTGGGCGATCAAGAGCGCCCCATCACCAACGGGTTGCTCCGCGATTCGCTCGGCATCGACCACTTGAAGCGAGTCAGTCACCGGATCAATGCCTACAGCGAGCGACACTGCCTCGACGAAAGAGACTCCCGATATCACCTCGAGGCAGATATCTCCGCCAGCTGCTGCTCCCCTCAGGTGACCGACGGCAATTTCGCCGGCCGCGGGGCTTCCAGGCACCGCGTAGCACACGTCGCCCTCTCGGGCGGCTGCGACGAGGCGGGCTGAGATCTCCAGATATACCTCGTCGAGCGTCTCAGCCTCTTCATAGACCTGGTCAAATGAGACGAAGTCAATGCCCTGCTCGGCGAGTTCGGTGACCGCCGGGTGGTGCGATGTCCTGCAATAGCGCCTATCTGGCGATACCGATTTGAGTGCAGCCAACGCCCGAACAGTGAGCAGATCCGCACCCGATGGACCGAGGCCCACGACCGTTACCTTGCCGGGTCCCGCCTCAGCCGCCCTGCTCGCCACTTGGCGCAACCTCGACTGCCCCGCCGTCGAGGACATTGGGGACTGGCTCATCACAGGAGAGCATGATCGGATTCGTCTTGAATGGCCCGGAGTTGAACCACCGACCGACAGGGCAGACAGCGCGCATATCCGACCTCTCGAGGGCCTTGACGTATTCGTCCTCGGCGAGCGCTCCACGAGCACCCTCGTATTGAGCAACTATCTGTGGTGTCGCAGATTCGAGATCCCCACCGGCGTTTCCGGTCTCTGCGACCCTCACCCACCACGACAGGCCGGTGCCACCCTTGAATGGGCCGGTCGAGGTTCCCGGCGGGGTCTCCATTGCCACGCGGAAGACCGCGGGGTCTTGAAATATCTGAGTGGCCTCGGTGATCGTCAGGCATCCGACGTCCCCCTGGCGCGGCTTTGACGGCTGGTGATCGCTGAACTCTGCCGCGACTGCCTTGAAGCTCTCCTTCTTGGCGAGTCTCTCTGTGACCTGCGCGACCTTCTCCTGTGAATTCACCGCGATCACCGACATGCAGACCTTGCGTCCGGCAACAGGGAGCTTCTCGAAAATCGTTGCAATCGCCTGGCGCGTAGGCTGATCGGGCAATCCCGTGGAAACGGCGACAAATGCCTTAGCAGTCGCGTTCCAACGGTTCAGAAGTTCAATTGCGCCTTGCGGCGGCAGCTTGCGCCCGCCGTACTGCGTCTGGACCGCCTGCTCCATCTTCGGCAAGTCGCGCTCGATCCAAGGCTCGGGGTCAAAGCCACGCTTGAAGATCTCGCTCTCGAAGAGCTGCGTGATCATCTCCCTCTCGAGAATCTTGCGCTCGAGATCGGCTCGGCTCGGCTCGCTACCCTGAACCTGACCTGTCGGGTCGGTGTATTGCGGCGGGCGAATCCCTGCAGCCGACTGCATCACCGGGTCACCCTCGAAATACGAGACCGCCTGATTGAGCCACGCCTGAGACGTGACAGATGAATTAACGCTTGAAACAGCGGGAGACGTGAGCTCGCAGCCGCTGAGTAACAGGGCCGCGAGCGCAATAGGAATGAGCTTGAGGTGTTTGCGCATCAATGGACCTAGGGTGCGGCTGACATCACGATAACACGAGCGCCGAGCCGCTCCCGATGCTCAATCGAAGAGCTTGTGCAGCAACACAGAGAGCTCCTCGGCGGCTTGCGGACCGCCCTTCATGGGCGCTATCAGCTGACGCTGCTCGGGCTTATATGTCGCCCCTCTGGCGATGCGTTCAAGCCTCACCTGGCGCGACGCCTTGAGCTCGACGGGGAACAGCCGCATCTTGCCCCTGGTGAGAACTGCCTCGACAATCCCGTGCTTCGCACATTCCGCCTTGGCAAGTGCCACCTGGAAGAGGCTCTCCGCTTCTGGGGGAAGGGGGCCGAAGCGATCGATCCATTCGCTTCTGACATCGCCAACTGCTTCGGCGCTGGCTGCCGATGCGAGGCGCCGATACGCCTCGAGTCGCGCCGACTCTTGCTCAATGTAGTCCTCTGGGATGTGCGCATCGACCGGCAACTCGATCCTCACGGGAGCTGTTGCCCGAAGCGGAGTTCCCTTCCTCTCTTCGACGGCTTCGGAGACAAGCTGGCAATAGAGGTCGAATCCAACGGCTGCAATGTGGCCAGACTGCGCCTCGCCCAACAGGTTGCCGGCCCCGCGGATCTCAAGATCCTTACGGGCAATTGCGAAACCTGATCCCAAATCCGTGTGCTCACCAATGGTCTTGAGTCGCTCATAGGCCTCTTCGGTCAGCTCACGGCGCTTCGGATAGAAGAAATACGAGTAAGCACGGTCCCGCCCGCGCCCAACCCTCCCTCTGAGCTGGTAGAGCTGGGCCAGGCCGAGCATGTCGGCTCGCTCGACGATCAAGGTATTCACCGACTCGATATCGAGCCCGGACTCGACAATCGTCGTTGTCACCAGCACGTCAATCTCGCCGTGATAGAAGGCCATCATGGTCTTCTCGAGCTGAGCCTCCGACATTTGGCCGTGAGCGGGTGCAATCCGGGCCACCGGGGCAAGCTCGCTCACATGAGCTAGCGCGTGATCAATTGATCTGACTCGGTTGTGTACATAGAAGACCTGACCGTCACGGAGGATCTCACGCCTGATTGCGGCCGCAACCGCGCCTTCGTCGTACTCGCCTACATAGGTAATGACGGGGTGGCGCTCCTCAGGTGGAGTGGCGATGGTGCTCATGTCTCTGATGCCCGCGAGAGACATCTCAAGGGTGCGGGGTATCGGCGTCGCCGAGAGGACGAGCACGTCAACATTGCGCCGCTTCTCCTTGATGAGCTCCTTGTGACTCACGCCGAAGCGCTGCTCCTCGTCTATGACAAGCAGTCCCAATTTTGGGATCTCAATATCTTTTTGAAGCAGCCTGTGAGTTCCCACGACCACATCCACCGCGCCGCCGGCAAGCTCCCCAATGATTCGGCGCTCATCAGCTTTGGAGACGAAGCGACTGAGCATTTCGACTCTGACCGGAAACGGCTCGAAGCGCTCCGTGAACGTCTGATGATGCTGATGAGCCAGGAGCGTCGTCGGGGCAAGGATTGCCACTTGCATGCCGTCTTGAACCGCCTTGAAGGCCGCCCTCACCGCCAGCTCTGTCTTGCCAAAGCCGACATCACCACAAATCAGCCGATCCATTGGCTGGGGCGATTCCATGTCCTCTTTGATTTGGCGCAAAGCTACGGCTTGGTCCTGAGTGAGAACGTGGGGAAAGGAAGACTCGAGTTCGCGCTGCCACGGCGTATCGGGTGAGAACGCGTGACCTTCGAGCGTGATGCGATCCCGGTAGAGATCCACGAACCTTTCGGCCACCTTTGCAGCTTCGGCCCGGGCCTTCGTTGTCGCCCTAGCCCAGTCAGATCCACCAAGCCTGCTGAGTCGCGGCTTCTCGCCCCCTGAATACTTGCGAATCGCATCAAGCTGGTCGGTTGGAACGTAGAGCTTGTCGTCACCGTGGTACTCAACGAGCAAGTAGTCCCTCTCAATACCACCGATGCTCTTGGTGACCATGCCCGCAAATCGGCCTATCCCATGCTGGTAGTGGACGACGTAGTCTCCGCTGGAGATATCCGCGAAGAACTCAGCAGCTTCTCTCCGCTTTGTTGCGCGCCCAGGCCGACGACTTCGCGCAGCACGGCCCTGAAGGTCGGCCAGGGTGATAAGGGCGATCTTGGCCTTCTTGGCCATGAATCCCGATTCGTAGGCAAGCCGGCCCACCCAAATTCCCGCCCCTTGGGCACGGGTAAGTGATGCGAGATCACCCCCGTCAGCCGCGACCAAACCCTCCGACACAATGGACTCGCGAAGACGGCGCGATCCGGTCTGGTCGGGAGCAGATACAAAGACCCTCCAACCATCGGCGACAAGCTGCGACGCCTCAGCGGCAAGGCGCGGCCCAGAAACCGTCCACGGCAAAATCTCGGCCCTGCGTGTCGACGGTCCTTCCGGCGCGCCAAGCACCCTCAGCACTCTGAGATCCCGGTCCTCGAGCACCTTCTCGGGGTCGGCAAAGAGCCGAGGGAAATCGCTGCCGTCGCCAGTCAGATCCCAAGTGCCGAGAAGTGCATCGGCCAGTGCCTCCTCTTCACTCCTCAACATAGATGCGCGGTCAAGAGCTGCCTTTGGATCAATCAAGGCGAGCACCGAGGCAGGGGGAATCAAATCGGCAATAGTTGGCGAGTCAGGCGCAACCCATGGCAACCAGGACTCCATGCCCCCGAAGAAGATCCCCTCGGCGATCTTCTCCCATGCCGAATTCGTTCCACCCTGAGTCGCTGCGGCCGCTCTGACTTCTTCGGTAAGAAGTAACTCACGGCATGGAAACAGGCGGATTCCCCGCCCTAACTTCTTGGTGGCTCGCTGATCGCCAACCGAGAAGCTCCGAATTTCATCGATCTCGTCACCCCAGAGCTCGACTCTGACCGGCTCGGGGTGCCCTGCGGGCCAGACATCGAAGATCCCACCCCTGACAGCGAACTCGCCGTGGGCTTCAACCTGATAGGCCCGCTCATAACCCCAGCTGCCCAAGAGTTCGATGACGGCATCGAGATCTAGCTCTGCACCGGCCTTGATCGCAAGGGGCTTGTCGATGAGGCAACCCGGGCCGATCGCCTGGAGCAGCGCCCGGATCGGCAAGATCACGGCATGCAAACCCTCGGGTCTTCGCCTCATGCGCCAGATGATCCGAGAACGCTCCCCCACACATTCCGTAGATGGGCTGACGTGCTCAAAGGGAAGGGTCTCCCACGCCGGAAGAGTCTCGACGGCACCCGCTGGAAGCAATGCGGCCATCTCCGCGCCAAGCCGCTCGGCGGTACCAGCGTTGGGCGCTACGACAAACATCGGAGCCGCCTCGGCCTCCCGGCTCGCAAGCATTGCGAGGCACGCAGAGCGGGCCGGTTCGGGGATTGCCAGAGCGTCGTCGTTACCTATGGAGGCCGCGAGCGCAGCATCGGCAAAAATGGCTTCGAGGATTGCCTTCACTGAGGCTCAGTCGAGACTGAAGCGGCCTAGGGATGAGCGAAGATCGTCTGACATGGCAGTCAGCTGGGCGGCAAGCTCCGCAAGCCGATCCGCCGCGCTCGACGCGTTGGCAGATGAGACTGCCATCATTCCCATTTCGTGGACTACCTGGCTCGACGTGGCGCGCTGCTTCTCAGTCAGGCCTCTAATCTCACTGACTCGTCCCGCCGTGTCAGTAGCAGTCTCAGTGATCTTGTTCAGCGAACGCCCCGCATGCTGCACCAAGACAGAGCCTTGCCGTACTTCCGCGCTACCTCTCCCGCTGGCTTCAACGGCCGCGTGAGTCTGTTCCTGAACCTCAGTAATCAGCTCATGAATTTCCTTGGTCGCCTCACTCGATCGCTCCGCGAGCTTTCGCACTTCGTCGGCAACGACCGCAAAACCTCGGCCGGCCTCACCCGCCCTGGCTGCTTCGATCGCCGCATTCAGCGCAAGCAAGTTGGTCTGCGACGCGATCCCTTCGATTAGCTCGATGATTCGGCCGATCTCATCTGAAAGCTCTCCAAGCCGCTGCGCGCGCTCGGTCATCTGCCTCACAGAGTCTTCGATGAGGCGCATCTCCTCGATCGACTGCTCGACAGATCGCTGCCCCTTCTCGGTGAGCTCGTCCGCGACTCCGAGGAACCGCTCAACGGCGGCATCGACGTTCAGGGCGATTTCATCGCTCTGGAGCGCAAGCGCGTCCAGCGAGACGCGGGTCGAGTCAATCGAGCCCATGTGGCCCTGGGCAGCAGAAAGGCTGACAGCTGCAGCATCTCCTATCTCGGCCGCCACGTTCGCCAGGGCATCACCGCTCGACCGAGCCCTGCCCACCAACTCGCGCAGGTCAGCCACAGTTGTGTTGAAGTTCTCTGCAACGGAGGCCATGAGAGCAGACGATTCGTCGTCAGCGTCAACTGCCGTGAGGCGAGTGCTGGCACCAAGGTCACCGGCGGCGAGGCGCTCAAATGCCTCGTCGATCCTGTGCCCCACATCTTCAAGCGCCTCGGCTTGCGCTCGCACCTCCTCGCGCTTTCGAAGGAGTGCTCCAACTAGCAAGTTGACGTACTCGGGAAACGCAAGAAGAGACACGACCACAAGCGTGATGCTCCCGAGATTCTCGGAGACGAGCTGGTCGTTGTATCCGAGCGCACCTAGAAACGTACCGGCCGACAGAAGTCCGAAGATCACCGAGTCCATGCGAGTTGTCAGCGCGGCAACAAGAATCAAGACCCAGAAGTAAGCCGCCCAATACGGCCGACTGAGCCCTCCGGCAGAGGCAGTCAGGGCGCCTGTGGTTCCAATGAGGGTAAGGCCAATCACCCACATGAATCCCCTGAACTTCAGGTTCGACTGGTCCGGAAGCTCCTCGCTGTCACCGAGAAAGCGCGGCACGAAGTAGCTGCCCGCTGAAAGAGCGATGAGAACCAGCGCAAAAAAGAGAGCCCACCCGAAATCGATGCCCTCACGAGACGGCAGCGACAATGCGATGACCACGGCCGCCAGGAAGGCGGCGCGAGGGAGCGCCCCGGAGCGCGTGATCACCTTCAGCATCTGCACAACTCCCCGTATGCGATCTGATCGAGACGCCAAGGGTACAGCTGCATCAGTTGTACCTGTTCATCGCAGACTCGATACCTTCGCCAGCAATCGCCTCAACAGCATCCGCCGCGTCGCTTATCGCCAAGGCAATCTCATCTCGCTCAGACTTGGCGAAGCGGCGCAGGACAAAGTCGGCGGGGTCCATTTGCCCAGGTGGCCTTCCAATTCCGACTCTCACCCGGGCGAAATCATCAGTTCCAAGACGCTTCACAATTGACTCCAGACCCCTGTGCCCGCCGGTGCCTCCCTGGGCCTTGATTCGAATCTTGCCCAATGGCAGGTCCAGGTCATCGTGGACAACGACTAACGATTCGGGACTCGCCGAGAAATGCTTGAGGATGCGCGAAACCGGTTCGCCGCTCTCATTCATGTACGACGAGGGAATTGCCAGGCAGATGTGACCGGATCGTGCCGCGCGCGCCTTGGATCGAATCGACTTGAGCTTGAGATCCAGACGCCTCACAAGCTCTTCAAGCACCATGGCACCGGCGTTATGGCGCGTATCGGAATACTCGGGGCCGGGATTGCCCAAGCCGACTACGACAATCCCACAAGTCGTCTCTGAATCTCTGGCACCGGAATCCATTGTGGACAAGGCGCCTCCAGCGACCTCGGCCCGTCGGCCTCAGCCTTCGGCTTCTCCGCCGCCTTCCCCGCCCTCGGTGGCAGGTGCTGCCTCGGCTTCGCCCGCTTCGCCCGCTTCGCCTTCGAGCTCCACACCTTCGCCCTCGAGCTCTTCCTCGAGCTCGACAACCGGAGGTGGAACGACTACTGCGATCGACTCATCTTGGTCCGTAACGAGAAGAACACCTTCGGGCATCTCGATGTCGCCCGCCTTGAGGGAGTCGCCCACTTCGGCCATTGAGTCGAGTGGGAGTTCTAGCGCCGAAGGCACCTCTGTCGGGAGGCAGCTCACCACTACCGACACCGCGTGGGTCTCGATGATCATGCCCAGTCCCACGGCGGGCGAATCGCCCACGAGGTGCACCGGAACATTGGCTTCAATCGCCTCAAAGCGGCTGATCGCTACGAAATCGACATGCAGAAGGTCTCCCCTGACGGGGTCTCTTTGAAGCTCGCGGGCCAAGGTCAGCGCGGGTTCAGAAGTGCCCTCAACCTCAAGATTGATCAGCACGTTCTTGCCCGCCTCGGTTGACAGGGCGGCGTTCAGTTCACGCCTGTCCACAGATACCGATACTGGTTCGGAGCCACGGCCGTAAACAATTGCTGGTACCTGGCCTTGGCGGCGCAATCTACGGGATGCGCGCGTTCCGCCTTCGCGTCCTGTGTTTGCCTTTAGAGTTATTTCCACTTGAGTCCCCTTGGGGGCGCGATCGGTCGTCCTTGACGAGTGTGGGTGAGACACATTATCAGCGAATTGGGTGCGCCACGTCCAAGTTCCTGGTTGATGTGCGTACCGTGGCGCAAGCAAGGGGCGAGCGCTGAGATCCTGATGACGGCCAGCTCTCCCCCGCAGCCCTTGGTTGTGCCGCAAGCAGTTGCGGGCGCGAATGAGGACGCGCTCCGATGGACAGCGCAAATCGCAACTGGCGGTGAGACCCCCTACGACTCCCCCAAGATCACGGGCGACATTGCGACAGTTGAAATGCGTCCGCACGTACCCTCACCTGCGACTCCGGGGTATCTGTGGTTTCCTCTCGAAGCTTTCTCCCGACGCGGCCTCCGCGATCGGCAGATGCGCCAGATTGCCCTTGCCGTGTGGCGGGCATCGGTTTGGAATACATGGCGGTCTCACTACCGAAGCTACTGCGCTTCTGCCTGGGTAGCCTGGTTCTTCGCCGCGTGGATTGCCATGTCCTCGGGTGGTGATCGACTCGCAGGTATCGAAGCGATCTCGTTCCTGTTTGAGATGACCCTTCTCTTCACGCCTGCCCTATCATTTGCCGCGCTTTGCCTTGCAGCCTGCCGGACGATTCGCCAGGTGATCTTGTCCAAGGTCTTCGCCGTGCTTGCTGTTGCGTTCTGCGGGCTGACACTCTTCGCATTGTCGGTCCCGATGCTCAATTCCTGGGTCGGGTAATCCGAGTACTGGTGTATACTCGGTGTATGTCACGCACCAACATCGACATCGACGACGATGCCTGCAAAGCAGTCATTGACCGCTACCACCTAAAGACAAAGCGGGAGGCTGTCAATCTCGCCTTGCGTCTGATTGCCGCAGAGCCACTTGACCTAGATGAAGCACGGTCTCTCAGAGGCTCCGGGTGGGACGGCGACCTCGACGAAATGCGTTGCGGCCAACCCGGGTGATCCTTCTCGACACATCGGCCTGGGTCGAGTTCTTACGGGATACGGGCAGCAGAGTCTGTGAGCAAGTTGATCAACTTCTCGAAGCCGAGATTGCAACGTGTGACGCCATACGAATGGAGGTGCTCGCTGGGGCGCGCAATGCGAGACACCTCACCGAGCTTCGCCGCTTGCTCGCACGAGCCTCGCTACTCCCAATCGAGCCTGCCGACTTTGAGGAAGCTGCCGCTCTCTACAGATCCTGTCGCGAGAATGGCGAAACGGTTCGCAAGTTAATGGACTGCCTGATTGCGGCCGGTGCGATCCGAGCAGGGGTGCCAGTGCTCCAAGCCGACGTGGATTTCGAGACCCTGGCCCGCCACACCCCTCTTCAGCTCTACGGGGATTAGGCGCAGTTGATGTACTCCCGGCCGGGCACGGCCGGGTCCTCATTCACCGTGTTCGGTAGATGTCACTGCGATGCGCGATCGACTCGATGTAGACGGTACGGTCCCGCTCGTCAATGCGATAGATAACGCGAAAATCCCCTCGTCGCGACATCGTGGGATGATCGCTCCATCTCGGTGAAGAACATCATGCAGCAGCCGGGCTGATCAAGAGAGTCCTCGCCGCAAAGTTGTCTGGATTCTTGAAGCCGTAGGCCGTCCGTTTCAGCACCTCTACCTTGGCCATCCGCCCCTCCAGGGGTCCGTTGGTCCTCCTGTCGACCTCATGGAAGGCGACGATCTCGTCGGCCCAGGCGGCCAGGGTCTTGATGACAGTGCGGAACTCCGCAATAGGGTTCTCGGTCATGTGAATCGCCCAGTCATCTAGCGCGGAGTCAGCCGCGGTCTCATCGCCGGCCTCATAGAAGCGATGGAACCTTTGGACAACCTCCCAGGCTCGGGCGAGCTCGGGGTATCGGCCAAGGACGCGTGCAACTGCCTCGGCTTCCTTTGATGTCAGGTGATCGGCCCGCTTGGCTGTGAGGTAGCGGGTTGCAAAGACCTCAGGCTCAAACGCTGGGCGAGTCCCCTTCGGACCCCGGCGCTGGATGCGCCGTCGAACCTCGGTCCGGGCGCCAAGGACGAGGCGGACGACATGGAATCTGTCGACGACATGGGTTGCACCGGAAAGATGGCGTCTGATCGCGGCCCGATACGAAGACGACATGTCGGTGACGACCACATCTACACCCTTACACCACTTCGGACCGCGCTCGGCGAGCCAGGTGCCGACCTGTAGTGAGGTACGGCCACGGATCATCGCTATCACCGCGCCACTCTCGCCGTCAGAGAAGACCGTCATGTAGCGGTGACTCCCCTTTCTCATCGACTTCTCGTCGATCAACAGGACCTTGGGGGCCTTGGCGCGGCGGCGCTTCGCCGCGATCTCTGCGGCGGTCTTCACCCAGGCCATCACGAGAGCCCAACAAAGGAAGTAGCGACGGGAGACTGCACTGATCGTCGACTCCCTCGCTTCACGCGTCGCTGTTGTCTGGAGCCGACGGGTAACAAGGCGCCGGGTGCCGACAAATTGGGGATGACATTCGGTGTGGCGCTCGGAACAGTTCGCGCAGGAGAAGCGACGGCGATGCCAGATGAGCGTCGCCTGCCTCCCGCCATAGGGGAGATCGCGCACCTTGGTCCGCTTCACCTCGTGCACCTTGTTTGTCTTCCACCCACACCACGGGCATCTCGAGACCGAGGAGATCGACGCGACCTCAACACTGAGCTGGTTGTCTTGGTCGTCCACGTCAAGAACGCGCACGCCACTTATCCGAAGACGTATATTCATC
The DNA here is from genome assembly GCA_003577105.1 of Acidobacteriota bacterium. Taxonomy (GTDB): domain Bacteria; phylum Actinomycetota; class Acidimicrobiia; order ATN3; family ATN3; genus ATN3. The sequence goes on from QEUQ01000013.1 coordinate 49,748, forward strand.
GAGTCGACTGCCACGGGGCTCTCCTTGGTCTTGGTGTGTTTCCACTTACCAAGATGGAGGGCCTTGTGGCGTTAAGGGCGGATTTCGAGATCAGCCGCTCACACCAGGGCCGACCCCACGATGTCGCGAAGAGCCCGATTCACTACGGTGACCGGATTGCGAACAACATTTGATGATGAGCATCACGTCCGTTTACACAGACAATCTGACAGTCCCGTTCTTGGATCAGGTTCAGGACCGGCAACCACGCGGCACAGCTACTCGGACCCCCTCTCCACCTGAACGCCAATCCGCCTCCACGAGTACGTCAACAACACCATAATCCCGCTGCCCGCGATTACGGCTACTAGTGGTCGAACGTACCCTCTACTCGGCTCAATAACCAGTACTAATGCGAGAAACGCCGATGAGCCCGCCAACACCGAAACAATTCTTTGGGTTCCTCCATGCACTCCGTTGCGGCCAGTCGCCCGCGCGACAACGTCCACCATGAGAGCGAGGCACGAACCAAACGACAAGACCACTCCCATTCGAATTGCCTCGTCGTGACCTGGAGCGATCGCTCCGGCCATCACAATCAAGACGACTGTCAGGATGTCCGCGAAGCTGAGCCCTCTTCCGCCATGAACGGCCCGTTTGACGAGGGCGTCGTTGCTACGTTCAGCGCGGCCATTGCCCTCCATCGGTGGCACGCCTAACCGCGAATCATTTGCGAGTTTGCCTGTACAAATGCTCCTCCAGCACACGCCACGACAAAGCCCTTCCACCCCGTGGCGGCACTAACGACCGCATTGATTCCTAAGTCGACCCAGTCAATCCTGGGTTCGCGCCAGTATGAAGTGCGAGGAGAGAGACATGCCCTGGCAACCTTTGCGAAATTGACACGGTCTCCTCTAAACCACCCAACGGGTCCAAACAGAGAACCAGCGACGTATCGCTTCAGATCTCGCCCAAACATCTCTGGCCAGTCAATACCGCCCCTCCCCGACGTAGGATCACCGAAGCTAGCACCGCTACCGTCACCAGCATCGCCGAAGTGACATGCCGCATCGATAATCTCCTGCACACCGGCGGCAATCCCCTGTTCACAAATCACCCTATCGACCTCAGGGGATGTCTGGCAGTTCGGGTTCTGATAGACAGTGCAAATGTGATGCATCCCACTCACATCGAGCCGATTGATCGGATCGCCGCTCGTGTACTCATAATCATTGGCAGATCCGCCGGTGATCGGATCACGGGATAAGAACCGCCCCAACTTGGGCTGATACATCCTTGCTCCCATGTGAATGAGCCCGGTTGCCGGATTGGTGATGCGCTTATGTGCCCCTACGAATCCATATTGGGGAAGCTGTGAGCTCTGAGATGTGATCTCACCGTATTCGGAGTAGTTGGCTTGGAATCCGACGTTACCGGCTCCATCGGCAATTGCCCGTGTATCTCCACGCTGGTCGAAGTAGTGATATGCAATCTCGGTCTCTTGGCCTGATGTAGATGCCGTTGCGATGAG
>QEUQ01000070.1 GCA_003577105.1 Acidobacteriota bacterium
CTCAGGGGCACTCACCTCGATCCAGACCCAAGGTGGTGGAACGACACTGCTCTTTCCCAACTCCGACGGCACGGTCTCGGCCACGATCTCCCCAGACGGTGTAGTCGGAAGAACTGAATACGACTCCTATGGCCGGCCAATAGCCCAAATCGATCACTCAGGGCGCAGAACAAGGACTATCTACAACCCCGACGGCACGGTCTCTGCGACAATCGGCCCCGACGGTGCGACCTCGACGACCTACTACGACGCCGCGCGCCGTCCATCCCAGTTCAGAGATCCCCTCGGGGCAACTACGGCCTTCGGGTACGACACATCGGGCAATCAGAACGCAGTCACAGATCCCCGCGGCCAGACTACAATCGAAGGCGGCGAGGTGGTAAGTGCCCGGTTCTCCTACGACCAAGCAAACCGGCTGGATTCCGTCAGCGCGCCGGGCGCCTCAGGCACATCGACCTATACCTACAGCCCGACTGGCAAGCTCAAGTCCATCTCCGATGCAGATGGCGCGACTTATTCCTATGACTATTCGCTTCGCGGAGAGATGACCCGCTCTGTTGCACCTGATGGGATAGGCACCGACTACTTCTACGACCCCGCTGGGCGAATGACAAGTTCGGTCAATGAGCGAGAAGGGGAGACGACATATGCTTATGACCCGGCCGGTCGTCCGCTTGTCGTAAGCTCATCGACGGGCTCACAGATTATCTATCAATATGATTCTGGCGGGCGGCCGTTCGCTGTTGCTGATTCGACCAACGCGACCGAAATCGAGGGCGAGCCCCAGGTATTCGGCCTATCCCAGACGCTCTCGCCAGGGGGGCGCAGGGTCGATCACTCCCAAGGACGCTTTGCCTACCACGACGGAAGACTCGTGCCCAGAGCGGTATCTCAGGTGAGCTATACCTACAACGACGACGGGAGCCTCAGGAGTCAGGCATCGCCTGAGCTGATCGGTCCCGGGGCAGTTTCTAATACCTATGACCCCAAGACCGGTCACAGAACGGCCCAGGGACTGCCTGGAGCTGGAGTCGCCTACCAATACGACGGCACAGGGCGAGTTGTCGAGATGACAACTACTACCGGTAGTGGAACCTCACTTGGCTATCAGACCCGCTATGACTCATCTGGCAATGTCACCGAGATGGGCGGATCGATATATTCCTATGACGCCCTCGGGCGCCTTGTCGCCGCCCATGACGCAGAGCTCGGAGACGACTACGAGTACCAATACGATCCCGCCTCTAACCGTACTGAAGTCAGAAAGAACGGCGAGCTTACTCAGGCGCTCAGCTTCACAACCGCAGATGAGATCAATACCGCCCTACACCCCGAGTACGCGTATGACTCAGCAGGGCGGCTGATCTCAGATACAACTGCCTCTGGTGAGAAGCGCAGCTACCACTGGGATGGATACGGCCGGCTCTTAGGGATCGACCTATACTCACCTACAACGGGGCATGCCGAGAACCTGCGCCTCTCATATGACGCATCGGGAAGGCTTGCAGAGAGGCGTGAGTACGTCGATCTCACCTGGCCCGTTGGCCGTCTCTTCTACCACTACGATGGGAATCGTCTTGTCTTAGAAGAGGACATGACCGGGACGGTGCGGGAGTATCTCTACGCCGGGGGCGAGGCTCCGGCTGCCATGCGGTCCCGCAACTCTGACGGCAGCTACTCCAACTTCTTCTTCGTCACCAACACTCACGGCGACGTGGTCGCTGTCACCGACAGGGACGGCCAAGTCGTCAACCGCTACGCGTATGGGCCTTGGGGCGAGGCGACACGCGTCAGCGAGCAAGTCCACCAGCCATTCCGCTACGCGGGTTACAGATTCGAGGACGGCTTCGATCTCTATTACCTGCGGGCCAGGTGGATGGACCCCAACACCGGGCGCTTCTTGTCGCGAGACCCTGCTATGCCAAATCCACTCAAGCTGTGCTCACTTAACAAGTACATCTACACGCACGACAATCCGAGTTCCTCAACCGATCCTTCGGGTCGCTATCCGTGCAAGCAAGGCATTTACCGTCTCGGGATATTCGTCGACATCCTCGCAGACGTATACGTCCAGGACGACCACAACGTCGAGCAGGTCGACGAGTTTGTCCGCCAAATCGGACTCAGGATCGCTGGTTTCCCGACCGGGCATCCCTCCTTGGAGCACCGCGATCCCCCTTGGAAGTTCGGTCGGCAGGGCTGGAACCCTTACTACGCCGAAGACGAGGATGAAGCACATCACCTTGCGGCATTCATCGTGATCGGCTACGAGGACTATCCGCTCTCGTCTCGCCAGTTCGAAATCTACAAAAAACGCCGACATGGAACCGGCAACCGCCAGGACTGGCGTCTCGGCGATGTTGGGCGAGAACTCGGTACGAACCTCAGACTGACTACCCGATACCGGGGGGATCCCATTGCTGGTGCGCCAGCCGGACTCACCGCCCATGACCTAGGCAGCGAGATTGTCCGTCGCCTCAGCACAGGAAACTGCGATGAGTACGAGCCAGGCCATCCAGAGTTGATCTGACGCTCGGGTAACGGGTGCGAAATGGCCGACGAGCGAACGGGCGCGAACAAGACGAAGCGGCGACCACTGGTGACAGCCGTTGCGATCTTCGCTGCGACTGTCGTCTTCTTCGCGGGGGTCGCTATGGTCGGGGCGCTCTGGCTCGCTCGGAGTCGCGCTGCCTATCAGAAGCATCGCAATCCGAACATAGCGCCGCTTGCGGAGAGCCTGAGGAGCGCACTCCCGGCAGGCACCACGTACGCGCTCGCCTCGACATCTCGGGATTCCAGCGGCGAGTCCGAGACATACACATTCAATATTCAGGACAGCCTGTCCTTTGCCGAGCTGTCAGGGGCAATCACGTCCTGGAGCCAGCGGGAATTCGGCAACCCAACCCGCTTTCGCTGCTTCGCGGATCGGCTCGAAGGCGGCGCCACGGTGCCAGGCACCTGTGGTTGGGAGGTCGACAACTATCGCTTCGTGAAGTTCACGAGAAGTGCTATCGTGGCCCCGGTTCCCAGAACCGACGGTCGCGACCCGACCGTCAGGATCTCGGAGCTCTCGGTTCGACTCCACAGCTCCGAGTGATACTGCTACATGAGAAAGGACCGGCGTGAGTACGGCGGCCGGTGGCGGCCTTCCCAGACTTCGAAAGGCCCGGGCAGACGTCAAGCAGGCGATCGATGATCGGATCGCCAAGGGCGAGGAGATCCGGAATGCCCCCATTCACGACGAGGAGTCCTACGAGCAGACGAGCCGCGCCTTCCAGACTTGGGATGACTGGAACGAAACCTACCTTCGCGGCGCGTTCGATGCCGCCGAGATCGCCGATGAGTACGCGAGCAACGTAGGCGTCGAGCGGATCGTCGACTCACTCGAAGACGCCGTCGCCAACCTCGACGGCCGTCTAGCTCGCCGCCTCACGCGATTGGAATCGATCCAGGAACGCCTGGAACTCTTCGAAGAGTTCGACGAGGCCGTCGGTGCTCGCGCGGAGCAGGGGCGCCCGCCAAGAGCGGAGCGAGATCCCCCCAAACCTAGGACCGTCTTCGTTCTCATGCCCTTCGACGCCGAGTTCAACTGGCTCTACGAGATGATCCAGGAGGCGTGTGATGACGCCAGTGTCGGCGTCGCTCGCGCTGACGACGTCTTTGCCGCCGGGATCGTGATCGACCAGGTGAAGGAGAAGATCGCAGATGCAGACGCCGTGATCGCCGTCTGCATTGTCGGGTCAAGCAACGACCGAATTCACGTAGACATGTTTGTTGCTGCCCTCGGCAAGGTTTATGTGGGATGGGCCATTGGCGTAAATGGGCCGCCACTGAACGCGGGCGATTTGTCGCGGGCCATGAAGCGGCCTACATCCGAAGGCATACGGCGTGAATTCCTTGATTCAGACGACTGGGCTCGACACTTCTTTGGTTGGTTGGCATACGGCTATTTTCAAACATTGCCGATTGAGGCTGCGTGGTATCACGAGCAAGAACCGGGTGGCACGGTAGAGGACATCGAACTCGGCGAGGTCGGCTGGTTTATCGGCCGAGATCTTATGTGGGGTACTGCTAGATTCAATCCCAATCCCGGCGTGCAAGGTCTTCAAGCGAGAGACTTGGGAGACAGAATCTGGCAGTCGCTATATTCAGGTTCTTGCGCTGATTGGGAGGACTACGGCAAGCCGAGTACATCGGCGTGGTGAAACCACGGCGGCTACGGCATCTGGTGATGATTTCCGTGGTTGTCGCGGTCGCCCTATTTGTGAGCCTATTTACCTATTTCAGGTGGTCGAAGACCACCGAGCAAGCGAACGGAGCCAAGCAAGTACTTCGTGAGGAATTGCGGTGGTTCGCGGCTTCGGCGTTTCCCGGTGGCGAAACTACGGAACTGGACGACCACTACGATGACGGATGGGCGCACATCGTGGCCGACCTCTCATTCGCGAACACATCACTAGATGATGTATCGGCCACAATCAGAGGTACTCTCGAGCCTCGAGGATACGTTGAGATCACCGGCTCCGAAGAGTATGAGCGGTGTCGGTGGAGCTATGCGCGAACAATGGTGCCGAATCCCCCCATGATAGGCAACCAGCTCGAATTCCATTTCCGTTTCGGGCAGAATGGCTGCCCGACTTCCGCCGGCGAAGTGCACATAGTCCTGCAGGGAAACCCACCGATAGGGGACGGAACCTGATGGCTTCTGTGGAATCTATTGATAGACGCCGCGTTCTGCCGTCCAAGCCCCGATATTCCCTCCCCGGGTCATACTCACATAGCATACCTATCCCCACCAGCACATTTGCCGACCTATCACTACGACGGCCACGCGACACGCTCATCTTAGAAGAGGACATGACAGGGACGGTGAGGGAGTATCTCTACGCGGGCGGAGAAGCGCCGACTGCGATGCGGGCGAGGCAGTCAGTCGGCACCTACAAGAACTACTTCTTCGTGACGAACACCCACGGAGATGTGGTCGCCGTGACGGATCGAGATGGCAACGTCGTCAACCGCTACGCGTATGGGCCCTGGGGGGAGGCGACGCGAGTCAGCGAGCAAGTCCACCAGCCCTTCAGATATGCGGGGTATCGCTACGAGGACGGCTTCGACCTCTACTACTTGCGAGCTCGCTGGATGGACCCGAACACGGGCCGGTTTTTGAGTAGGGACAGTGACCGCGGATCGAGTTACGAGCTTCTCTCCCTCAACAGGTATGCCTACGCCGAGGGGAATCCGGCAAGCGGAGCCGACCCGTCGGGGCACTCTCCGGCACGCCCCAAGATCGGGCCCGGAATCAAGGCGTTGTTTCCTTCGAAGAAGTGTGCATCACGGGACATGGAGTACGGGAGCTGGGTGCAGCTCGCCCACACGCTGAGTGATTATCTGATTGCCGGGGGCGTGTATCCAAGTCTCACCTCGTCGAACTACCACATCGAATCAGACAAGGAATTGGCGAAGCGCGAAGGTGCGAAGGGCTATTGGATCAATCGACGCGTCAACACGATGAAGCTTGACTGGGGGCAGAACTTGTGCAGCATGAAGAGGAGCGGCGGTCTCGCGACCTTGATTCACGAAACTGAGCATGTTGATCAGAATGACCGGCTCGGAGATGACGAGTTCGACCGACTCTACCGCGACTACGACCGTAATTATGGCTACGGGCACAATCCGCTCGAAGACGAGGCGTTCTGCAAGGAGATTGACATACTCGGAGTTCTTGCTGGAGACGTCAACGTTGACATCCAGGTAGGTGGATTCGGCGGGGGCGGAGGTACAGGATTTGGGCGAAGCTGCAGGCCCGGTATTCTTGGATGACGGGGACCAAGCGACATCATCACCGAACTCGCGCCCAGTGGTTGGTCCTATCGGTAGGGGCATGTGTTGTTGCCGTGTTGATCATCTTTCCACCGTGGACGTTCTTGGGAGAATTTGACGGCTACCACCCGATTTGGTCGCCGCCATTCTTTGCCGAACACATTGCTGGTCACACGGGGCGCGTAAATGGCCAAATTGCCTACGTGCGGTGGCTCGTTCCGATCATTGCTGTTATCGCCCTAGCGCTCTTCCTTGAGCGATTCGTTGGCCGCCGGAGCGCGGTTGGAAATGATACGAACCAGCAAGAGAGCGATTCAGCTTGATTCGGATGACTTGGCGAACTGGAAGTCAGGCGCGAGATTTGTATCCTTCAGATTAGTGTTAGTGCGGCCCGTTGGCCTCTCCGCGATAATCGAGCTATGCCCACGACCCCGGCAACTTTCACTACGACCCGAGCTGCTAACGGAAGAACCCCAGCTCAGCGCCAGCACGCAACGCCGGGCAGGCCACGAGACTCCCGCCCCCGGCCGTACTCACATCGCGCACCCGCCCCCACCAGGCCTTTTTCTCTCTTATCACTACGACCCGTACGCGACACGCTTGTCGGCGAAGAGGACATGACGGGCACCGTCAGGGAGTATCTCTACGCCGGGGGCGAGGCGCCGACCGCGATGCGGTCACGGAATGGCGACGGGAGCTACTCGAACTACTTCTTCGCCACCAACACCCACGGTGATGTCGTCGCGCTGACGGACAAGGACGGGAACATCGTCAACCGTTACGCGTATGGGCCGTGGGGCGAAGCCACGCGAGTGAGCGAGCAGGTCCACCAGCCCTTCAGGTATGCGGGGTATCGCTACGAGGACGGCTTCGACCTCTACTACCTGAGGGCGAGGTGGTATGACGCGGGGACGGGGAGGTTCTTGAGTCGTGATCCCTATAGGGGCGACAACTTCTTGGTGCCTTCGTTGAACCGATACGTCTACGCTCAGTCGGTGCCGCCGACAATGAAGGATCCTACGGGCCTTTCACCATCCAAGCCTCGCCGTCCCTTTTCTTGGCGGAATCTTGGCAGTTGCCCCGGCTCCAATCTTCCGCTCCGAGGTAATGGGAACTCATTGAGGCGGTGGCTGCAGTCGCAGTACTACGGCGTTGACATCATCACTTTGCGAATTGACTTCGCCGATTCTCCCGGTGGCGGGAACAACCTTGGCTATGCCGAGCGGGGCGGAGCTTGGTGGGGAGGATCCGCAATCAACAAGGTCGAATTGCGCGACGACGTCGATTTGTGTGACTCAAGCGAGCCGCCGCCCGTCAAGCCTTCGCTGTATGTTCTGCTTCACGAGCTGGCTCACTTCGAGGCCTTCTCGGGCGGCAACCGCCAGTCCTGCAACATTGGAACCGCAATCAACATCGAGAGTCGTTCCGACGATCCGGACGAAATGTACGCGTCTTGTCGCGGCCTCCAAGTACTCAAGACCTACAACGCCACGCTGGACTTCGAGAGCTACTCAGCAGGGTTTGAGCCTTCACCGCCGGGGATAATGGCACGCTCTGCATAGCTCGCGGTAGGAGAGCGACTTGCACGGATCATCACACAGAAGCGTGATTCCTCAAGGGCAGCGAAGACGTGCTGTAACCGTGGGCGAAACAATCGAGCGGGCGCAGTCCCGAATCGCGCTTCGCAGGCAATTCGCATGGTTACATGTCTTGGGCGCCGCGACCTGGTCTTTGGTAGTGGCGGCAATCGCATGGGCAAGATTTGCATCACACCTCAAGTTGCCGCTAACGGCGATCGCCGTTAGCGGCATTGTCGTCGGCTACCACCTATTCACGGCCGCCGCAGGCCTCGTATACCCCGAGAAGGTACGTCGCAGACTTACTCGGTGGCCGGGATATACCTACTGGCGAAATCGAGGTTCGACACACCACCGTTCACTCACCACCGCGGCACGCCGTGTCACGATCGGTGGCGCCCTTTTGTTCGCGACGGTTGCACTATTCCCGCCTTGGTTGTCGCCGACTACAAGGAATGGGAGTTTCATTGCCCCCCTTATTCCTCCACCCCGTCGTATCTCACGGTCGAGTTTCGATCTCGCCGTGAACGCAGCTTTTCGAATTGACATCGCCCGTTGGGTTAGTGCACTTCTGGTCGTCGCCATTGCAACGGGGGCCGGTCTGTTCTTAGCGAAGTTCCTATGGCAAGACCGAGAAGCGAGTCGCCGCTGTGATGGAGCACCCACGGATAGACGGGTCCACGAGGCCGTGAAGATCGTAGCGCTCTATCTCATCACGATCAGCGTAGGAGCAATCGCCCTACGTTTTCGCGAGGATCCGGGGATTGTCCTTGAATACGGGTGGATCGGGAGTGCTGCCACGGTGACGCTCGTAGCTGCTTGCTTGGCGACCCGCGGGATCGGTTCCTTCTTTCGCGGACCGCCCCACCCGGGCTCGGATCTCCTTCAGAGACCCGTGCCCGCTTCGCGCGACTCGCCTGGGACCTTGCCGCCGAACTCCGAACCTCGTGGCTGAGAGACACCCCCTCTTTCAACGCCTTGACGGAGGCCTTGGACTCGTCGTCCAGCTCACTCGCCACATCGAGCGCAGAAACCCTGCTATCGCTTGGGCATTGGACTCTTACGAGGCGATGCGTGCTAACTTCGGCGAGAATAGGTCCATGCCTACGAATCCACCACTCGCCACTGCGACGCGAGCAACCGAGAGGAGATCCCCAGTTGGGCGCCGGGTCGCCCAGCCATCCAAGCCAAGAGACTCCCGCCCCCGGTCGTACTCACATCGCGCACCCACCCCCACCAGCACATTCATCAAAATGCCACTACGACCCGCACGCGACACGCTTGTCGGCGAAGAGGACATGACAGGCACGGTGAGGGAGTATCTCTACGCCGGTGGTGAGGCGCCGACGGCGATGCGGAGCCGCAACGTCGACGGCACCTACTCCAACTTCTTCTTCGTCACCAACACCCACGGCGACGTGGTCGCGCTCACCGACAAGGACGGCAACATCGTCAACCGATACGCGTATGGGCCGTGGGGAGAGGCGACGAGGGTGTCAGAGCAGGTCCACCAGCCCTTCAGGTATGCGGGCTACCGCTACGAGGACGGCTTCGACCTCTACTACCTCCGGGCCCGCTGGATGGACCCGAACACCGGCCGGTTCTTGAGCCGCGACGCGAACGCCGGCGCGAAGTCGGATCTCCGGAGTCTCAACCGCTACATCTACACGCTCGGCTGTCCCACGAGCTTCGTTGACCCGAGCGGCTACGGACCCTGCAGCGCGAACGCTGGTGGCCCTGGCGAGTGGGGCCACACCGTGGCGTGGAACTTCCGGCCGGTGATCAAGGCTGTCAGCGGCATGCGGGGCATGAACGCTTCGTTCCTCGGTGCCATCGTGTGGTCCGAGAATCGGGATGTCGAGGCTCAAGGAGTGAACCAGATCGGGTCGCAGATCGTCGCCGCCGCCGGAAGCTCCAACATCGACCCGTCTGTATCGGCGCTCTCCTACGGCATAGCGAACGTACAGCTACGCAATGCTTGGGCCCTCGAACAGGGAATTCCAGTTGTAAGCGACTACGACGGCCCGCGGACAGTGCCCGATTTCGGAGACCTGTATGGCGGAGTCACGCAGAGGAACGGGCGGCCGTACTTTTCGCTGCGCTATGCCGTCGGCTTGTTGGAGCAGCTCAAGAACCGACGAAGCAGCGCGTGGAATGGCATGGCCTGGGGCTCGCTTCCAGACGCGGCATTCATCAGAATCGCTAGCCAGTACAACGCGGGCGAAGGCGCACTCGACACCACGTACGGGAAAGAGACTTGCGGGCGGATGAAGATCTTGCAAGCTGGTGGCTATGACTAGAGGCTGGCAGCACCCGGGTCATCAGGTCGCCCGCCAGCTGCGTGTCCTAGCCATGATCGGGATCTCAGCGACGCTCATGTTTCTCGCCGGGTGCGCGACGTACAACGCGCGCGGCGAACAAATCCGTCAGCACCAGGACGCGGCCCTGGCCTACATGGAGAAACTCGGCGCATTTCCCGGCGCAACTCAGTTATCGCCCGCCGCGAAGTTCGATTGCTGGCAAGGCAGGTGCACTGCGACCGATGGCAAAGACGAGTACGGAGCCGAAACGCTCTTTGAACTGCAAGTAACTGAGACTGCCGACTCGCTCAGACCACAGATCGTCGCGTGGCTCTCGCGAATCGGTGTGACTAACGTTTCGTCCGGGTCGGTGCCGCCGTGCGTTTGGGGCGGATTCGTTGGCGATCAGGCCGTGTCCGTCATTCTGGCGGCGTCTCCAGATGAAGTTCGTACCGGTGCGCGTTACCCGTGCTCGGAGACCGGACGCTTCTTGTACGTTGCCATCCATTGGACGGCACCCCCAAGCCTCACGAAGCTATAAGGCGCGTCTTACCCGGCCTCGGCCAGCGACTCGACGAGGCGGGACGGGTGAGCGACTCGCCAACAAGTGCGGAATTAACGCGAGACACGCCGGACACTCAATCCGCCCGACGCGCAGACGCCGTTTCCCGCGACAATTGATTCATGTATACGACCCCCGCTTCTATCACTACGATCTGGGCAGCTAAAGGAAGAACCCCAGCTCAGCGGGTCCGCGCACGACTCTCCGGGCCCCGAGACTCCCGCCCCGGGTCGTACTCACATCGCGCACCTGCTCCCACCAGCACATTTACCGAAAGATCACTACGACGGCCACGCGACACGCTTGTCGCAGAGGAGGACATGACCGGGACGGTCAGGGAGTATCTCTACGCGGGCGGCGAGGCGCCGACTGCGATGCGATCCAGGAACTCGGACGGGTCCTACTCCAACTACTTTTTCGTCACCAACACCCACGGCGACGTCGTCGCGCTTACTGACCGCGACGGGAACAAGCGACGCGTGTCTCAGAACAAGTCCACCAGCCCTTCAGGTTTGCCGGGTATCGCTACGAGGACGGTTTCGACCTCTACTACTTGCGGGCCAGGTGGATGGACCCGAACACTGGCCGGTTTCTGTCGCGCGACCCTGTACCGGCGAATCCTCTTCACTTGACGTCGTTCAACAGGTACGCATACGCGGAAGGGTGCCCTTCGACGTTCACTGACCCGAACGGCACTGATGTTCGCTGTACGCAGGGGATCTACAGGCTCGCCCAATTACTCGACATACACGCGGACGTATACGTCGGTGGGCGGAACAACTATGACAATGTTCACGATTTCGTCGAAGCGATTGCACGCAAATTCGCCGGCATCAACGACCTAGCTGGCATCGAAGCGGCGGTGGCGACTGGCAATCAACCGCAGACTGCCCCCACCGAGATCGACTCTGTCGGCTGGAACCCGGACTTCGTTGACGAGAAGTACCCAGGACAGCACCTCATCGCTTTCGTCGCGTATGGCTTCTACAAACACAATCTCTCCGGCACGCTGGCGGCATCGGCGCAGGAGATTGCCGCCGGTTCGCTCGGAACACTTCAAGACAAGCTACTTGGCGATGTCGGGTATGAACTTGGGTCGGGGCTGTACCGGGGCGCACTGGGGGGGTATGCGGGTGAGGATGCATACCTGCGCAGCGTACCCAGCCTGAATGCTCGCGACCTCGGTGGCGAGATCATTCGTCGTCTCGGGTCGGGTCGATGTCAGACTGGATTCAAGGGCGACTATCAGAAGATTCCATACCCGGCCATCTAGCCCTTTGAGCGCAATCGGAAGCCAGGAACCGTCGGCCGGCAAATCGTCTCGGCTATGGGCGCGACTTGGGTGTGGGCTGATCGTGGTCGTAGTGGTCGGGGTGGTAATCGCGGTTGGCGCCACCATCTCGCAGAGGGCAAACAGTCGGGAGCGGTTCCGATCAACGATGAGTGACCTCGGACTATTGCAAGAACGAATTGGTCTGCCCATCACCCCGCTGGTCGAGCCTTCGCCGAAGTTCGACGGCGACGGCGACGTCACGATGCAGCTGGACTACAGACCAAAGTCCGTCATGGAGACGTCAGCTGGCATGGGCCTAGTTCGCAGCTGGCTGGCAAATAGCGGCTTCAGCGAGATTCAGGTCGAGTCGTGCTCGGCCAGGGCGAGCCGTTCGGGCCCGCCATCTGTCGAGGCCGTTGTCGTTCTCGGCGAGAACCCGAACGCGTGCGGGAAAGAATTCGGGACGGTCAGGGTGCGGATGACCCAGCCGCTACGAAGCGGCTAAGTGGACGATTGATCCTCTATTCGAAGCGGCGCGAGGAACTCGGCCCCGAATTCGCGAAGAGGCAGCTCAATTCGATCGAGCGCGAGGCGCGTGAGCAGTTCTCGCCGCGTGTTGCAGTGCGGAAGTGCCAGTGATGGCGGGCCACTCGGGGCGATTCCTCTCGCTGGGCCGGCATTGTCCAGGTAGTTCTTGGCTCGGTCATAGGAAGCATTGACGGCGTCGCGCTGGCGATCGTGGTCTCGGTCAGAACGTTCACGCTCTGTCAATCGCATCCCCGAGCTGGCCATGCCCCTCCCGGCGAAGTCGTCGTCAATCCGATCTCGACACCACCCGGAGCAGGAGTCGATGTCCTCGATCAGGGCTGCGCGCTCGATGTCAAGACGGGCTAGCTCATCGGCCCTCCAGGCGTCGAACCTGCGCTGAAGAAGGCGGCGATCCAGGCGCGTGAACACGAGAACGAAGAAGCCGGTGGCGATTGCACCGATGAGGACGACGACGATTGTCATCTCGACCATCCCGTCTTTTTCAGGTCCGACTCAGTTGCTCCACCGGACGTCGGTGACGGCGAGGGTGACGATGTCGGCCAGGTAGACGCGCCTGCGCGTCGCGTCGTCACCGAAGTGC
>QEUQ01000014.1 GCA_003577105.1 Acidobacteriota bacterium
GTACAAGTGACCGTCCTCGCGCGCCCGGAAACAGGAGCGAGGCAGTGAGAGAATCGATACGAAGAGCCGCTACGACTGTCAGAAGTCAGACGCTACTGGCGGGGTGGTTAGTGTCGGATTGGAGGGACGAGACTCCGGGACCGAGGCCCTTGAAAAAAGAAGGGACTGCGAGGCGCGGGCAATTTGCACAGTGCTAGGGTTCTCGGTCCCATGCGCCACTCAAGCCTCACCAGGCGAATCAGTGACCTTAATAATCAGATCAAGTCGTACCGGACCGAGCTCGGGATCACCGAAGAACAGCTCTTGGTTCTCCAGGACCAGCGTGACGACGCTAAGACTCGCGCAATCGTATCCGAGACCCCGCTTGCCAGCCGGGAATATCAAGAAGCCGAGAGGACATATAGCCGCTTCAAGTCCTACCGTGACGAACTTCGTGAGAAGATTGACGAGCTCGTGGAGGCACAGGACAAGCTCCTCGAGAAGCTTGCAGCAGCGAAGGACGACTAGGAAACGGAGCCAACTTGACCAGGCCGCGTGTACTTCTGGCCGAGGACGAAGCAATTATCAGGCTCGATCTGCGTGAGACCCTTGAAGAAGAGGGCTATGAAATCGTTGCCGAAACCGGCCGAGGCGACGAAGTCGCAGACCTGGTTGACGAGTGCAACCCGGAGGTCGTGATCCTAGACGTGAAGATGCCCGGCGAAGATGGCATCTCAGTTGCCCGAAAGCTTGCAGCTGAGCGCAAGGCCGCGGTCTTGATACTTACGGCTTTCAGTCAAAGGGAGCTCATCGAGCAGGCCCGTGACGCAGGCGCACTTGCATATCTAGTGAAGCCCTTCCAGCGAGCAGACCTTGTTCCGGCGATCGAGCTTGCCCTTGCCCGCCACAGGGAGATGCGATCGCTAGAGGAAGAAGTCGGTGGGCTTGAACGGCAACTCGAATCGCGCAAACTCGTCGACAGGGCCAAGGGCGTCATCATGGATCGACACCACCTCAAGGAGGCCGATGCTTTCCGGCTCATTCAGCGCACCGCGATGGAGCGGCGGCTGACAATGGGGCGGGTCGCCGAGTTGATAATCGACGGCTCAATTGAGGTCCCAGCCGAGTAAGCGCGTCGACTCTCAGTACGCGTAAAGGTTGCCGTACGGCCTCTTCGAGAACGGATAGAGTTTGGCAATCAAGCCGTCTTCAAGCATCTGCCTCAGGTCTTCCGGATCACCCCCGAAGTTCTCGCAATACGAGTCGATGTGGGGCATGAGCATGTCTATGTCATCTTGATCGACATCTGCAAAGCCGACTTCTTTGCCTACCTGCCAGTCCTCGATCGGCTGACGAATGAACATCAATCCGCCATGCATGCCAGTTCCGCAGTAGTTCCCGACTACCGACTCGTTTGCAGCTACATCTAAGCCGAGCACGCACAGCACGCCGCCCGCCATGTATTCGCCGAGGAAGTTTCCTGCTCGTCCGCCAACGATCATGACCGGGACTTTCTCACCGAACTCCTTCATGTGGATCCCGACCCGGTACCCGACGGAACCTCTGATGAAGAGCTTGCCGCCGCGCATTCCGTATCCAAGAACGTCGCCGGCGTTTCCGTGAATCACTACGGTTCCCGAGTTCATGGTGTTAGCCGAGCCGTCTTGGACGTTGCCCTTGCAGACGATGGTGGGGCCATCCATGAAGACCGCAAGGTCGTTCCCCGGAACGCCGTCTATCTCAAGGCGGGCCTCGGAAACTAGGCCCGCGCCAATGAAGCGCTGCCCGTTGACTCCCTCTAGCTTGATCTGATTTGCGCCGGACTCGAGCGCCTCGCGAATCAGTTCATTGAGCTGTCTGTAGTGAACGCCGGACGCGTCAATTACGGTCGCTTCAGCGAGATTGGCCGGCAAGAGCTGATCCTCCCGATGCCTGGGGGTCGAATTCGTGCAATTCTACAGTGTCTTGGAGCCAAGGACCCACGCAAAATGCGAGGTAGAAGTGGCGATCACGCATTGCCGAGCACAATCCCGACCGTGCTGAGAACAGGACTCGCGCCGTGAGAGTGGCCGTCTCCGAGGCCGAGTTCGAGGCCATGGTCAGGGACGCGCTCGACGCGGTTCCCGATGAATTCATCGATCAACTCGAGAACGTCGCGATTTCTGTGGAGGACTATCCGGATCGCGACGACTTGATCGCAGTTGGGCTCGATCCCGAGACGGACTTTGACGACCTGCTCGGCCTATACGTGGGATATCCCAAGATCGACCAAGGGCATTGGGACCTCGTAATGCCCGACAAGATTTCGATCTACCGGCACGCCTTGTGCGACCACGCAAGTGATCTTGAGGACCTGGCCACTCAGGTCAAGAAGACCGTTCTGCATGAACTTGGGCACTACTTCGGTTTATCGGATGAGCGTCTCGGCGAACTTGGCTGGCACTAACGCCCTTTGGTTTTAGCGAGTCTCGCGATCGGCTCAGCGCGGAGCCGCCGCGACCTCGTCAAAGCAGGCCGCAGTCGAGCCGCTGACCCACAGGCCAACCATGCCAGTCGGAATCACCTCGGTCGAACCGCGGGCAACGGAGACGTCGTCGATGAACAATTCGACTTCGCCGCCAAATGCTCGAACCCTCAGCAGATGCCACTGACCCGCACCCAGATCGAAACTACCGGAGGCGATCGTAGCCGTCGCCCTCGGCCGAATCCGCAGCAGTTCCGCGCGCTGGTCGTCTGCCGAAATGCGCCCTAGATATAGATCGTCACCGGCACGAACACTAAAGGCCAGTCCCGCGCTTGCCCCAGGAGTCAGCGCGCTCAGCGCTACATAGGCGGAAAGATCGACGTTTGCAAAGTAGGCGCCATCGGCAATGGCGATGTCGCCCTTGCGCTGGCGGCCCTTCTCAACTTCATAAGGTGACGAGACGCTGGTTTGCGATGGCTCGTGACACAAGGACTGGTAGTAGCGGGGTGACGGATACCGGCGATCGATGCTCCATTTCCCGCCGTATCCGGTGAACTCGGCCGGCTCGGCGGTGTCAGTCTCAGTCTCGAAGAGCCAGAGCCGCGGTGGCGCCATTGGAATCGGATTCGCCGGGACTACCGGGTCGGGAGCCTCTCCCAGACCGACCTCGGCGGCCGAATTCGACTCTCGCTCGGGCGACCGGCAGCCCGCAATGCCTAGCAGGGTTGCCATCATCAGTAAGCAGACAATGCACATCCGACTCAATTTGGTGCGGCTTGAGCCGGGCTGGTGTGACACGCGTTACTGTCCGGCCGGCTTCACCCCGAGAATTTCGCAAGTCTGGGCATCGAGGTCTATCGCGCGCAGCCGCTCCCTGTTACCCCGGAGCGACTCAATGGCGTTCACCCCGAGAGAGCCCATGAATTCCTTTATCTCGCGCGACCATCCGCGCAGAAGGTTCGAACAGCGTTCCGCGCCCCAGTCCGGGGGGATCCGATCAACGAGGTAGGGCACCTGCGTGGTGATCCCCCATGAGCACTTGCCTGTGTAGCACTTCTGGCAGAGGGTGCAACAACTGCGTCTGCGCCAAGTGCGATTGCCTTGACGGCATCGGCCGAGGAGCGCAGCGATCCGCCCGCAATGATCGAGGCCAGGTGGCGAATTCCCTCAGCCCTGAGGCGATCGTCAACAGTGGCAATGGCGATTTCAATGGGGAGACCAATGTGATCGCGGATCATCGTCGGTGCCGCGCCGGTGCCGCCGCGATACCCGTCGAGAAAGACCCAGTCCGCACCTGCCCTGACAATCCCGGAGGCGATGGCTGCGACGTTGTGCACCGCCGCGATCTTGACTCCCACCGGCTTGTAAGAAGTTGCTTCCTTGATCGCGTAGATCAGCTGGCGAAGGTCCTCGATCGAATAGATGTCGTGGTGCGGGGCCGGACTGATCGCGTCGGCGCCGATTGGAATCCCTCGGGTCGTGCTGACGTGTTCGTCGACCTTCTCGCCGGGCAGGTGGCCACCAATGCCGGGCTTTGCTCCTTGTCCGACCTTGATCTCAGCGGCTACGCCTCGGTTCAGGTAGTCGGGATCAATGCCCATTCGGCCAGAGGCAATCTGGACGATAATCGCGTCCTGAAGAGGAAATAGGTCTCGGTGGAGGCCACCCTCACCCGTGTTCATAAAGGTGCCGTGTTCATGGGCGGCCATCGCCAGTGACTTGTGGACGTTCAGGCTGACTGCTCCGTAGGACATCGCTGCCCACATCACAGGGATCTCCATGACGAGGGGCTCTTCTGTGCGGGCCCTGAGGCGGAAGTGGGCATCGTCGGTCCTGTCCACCTCGACCATGTCGGGGTGGCGTCCGAGGAATGTCCGGAGTTCCATCGGCTCTCTCAGTGGGTCTATCGACGGGTTGGTCACCTGGCACGCGTCGAGCATCAAGTGGTCGAAGATGGTTGGCAGCGGCTTGTCGTAGCCCATTGCCGTGAGCAGCACTCCACCGGAGGCCGCTTGCTTCCAGACGTTGTCGCGGTTGAAGGCCGTCCAGTGTGCGTTCTCGCGGTAGGTTGTCTCGTTGCGCTTGATGGTTATGGCTTGGGGCGGGCAGTAAATGACGCAGCGCTGGCAGGCCGTGCACTTGGCGTGCTCGGGGATCGGGCCGTCATCAAAGGTGAAGTCAAAGACGTCCCAGCCGCACTCGACCACACAATCTCCGCACTTGGTGCAGCTGTCGTCTATTACAACTTTGAATTCGGGCGGTAGCTTGGCTTCCGGTTTGTGACCGACGGTGAGTACACGTCGGCGCTTGGATTTCACATCAAGAGTCATTGCATTTGTCCGTTCATGCACATCTCATTTAGCCGTCCGCAGCAGGACGGGCTGAGGCTGCACGTAGTAGTCCTTCATCACCAACGTTCCGGTTGGGCAGTGGGTTGCGCAAAGGCCACATCGAATACAGGCGTCATCGTCAATTAGGATTGACGCGCTGTCACCGGGCGAGGACGCGGGCAGGACATCGTTATCTGGCATCCCGCGACGGGGAAACATGATCTCTTTCGGATCCACCAGTGAACCGTCCGGGCGGAGCAGGTCGATCGTGTCCTTTGGGCAAACTTCGACACACGCGCCGCAGACCACGCACGGCGACTCGGTCTGGCTCACCTGAATGTGGCAGAAGTAGCACCGTTGAGCTTGTTCGATGGCCATTTCGGGGGAGTATCCGACTTCCACCTCAGTCGTGAAGTCATCGCGTTCGGCGACCGGAATTACCGGCTCTTCCTCGCGAGGCATTTCGTAGACATGCATCTCGCGCTTGTACCCGCGAAGGGTCGATGACTCGAGTGTCTTTTCGAGTGGGTTCGTGCCGCCAAGGAAGCGATGGATTCCCTCGGCAGCCCGGTGCGCATCAGCCACGGCCTCGATGACACTGGCTGCACCTAGGGCGAAGTCGCCGGCAGCGAAAAGGCCCTGGTGGGAAGTCATGCCGGTATCCGGCGCCACTTTGATTCCGCCCCAGCGCGTCAGTTCGAGCTCGATGTCAATCCACGACAGGTCAGGTTCCTGGCTGATGGCCGCAATGACAATGTCGCACTCGATTTCAAAGTCGGAACCCTCAATAGCCATGGGGCGGCGGCGCCCTGAGGCGTCTGGGACTCCGAGGCGGTTGCGTACGCACTTCAGCGCGCGGACAGCGCCGTTGTCGTCTTTCGATACCTCAAGTGGAGATGCCAGTAGTACCAACCCGACACCCTCGACCTGGGCTTCGTGGATCTCTTCGGGAGTCGATGGCATTTCGTCCATGCCGCGCCGGTAAACCATTTGGACTTCAGATGCGCCTAGGCGCACGGCAGAACGCACGCAGTCAACGGCCGTGAATCCGCCACCGATGACAGCAACCCGCTTGCCAGTGAGATCGAGGTTGCCCCCGTGCTCTCGAGCTTCTTCGGGCGCGTCGGAGGTCAAGTTGATCTTCTCCATGAACCAGAGCCCTGGATAGACGCCTTGCGCGTCTTCACCCGGGATATCGAGTCGCATGGGCTTCTGACATCCCGCTGAGACGAGAACTGCGTGATGCATGCCGAGAAGTCTTGAGAGTGGAATGTCACCGCCGATCTTCACGCCGCACTGGATCTTCACGCCGTAGTCGAGCAGGTCAGCAATTTCGGCCTCGACGATGTCGCGCGGGAGCCGGTAGGCAGGAATTCCGGCGACGAGCATGCCGCCGGGCATTGGCAGGGATTCGTAGACCGTCACGGCATGCCCGAGAAGGGCCAGGTCTTGCGCGGCGGCGAGCCCGGCGGGACCGGCACCCACAATGCCCACGCTCATGCCGTTGGGCGGTTGAGGCTCGGGCATCATCATGCGCCAGCGGTCGCTCTTGAAGTCTGATGAGGCTCGCTTCAGCGCGCGAATTGCTACGGGTTCATCATCGTCAGCCCGCCGGCAGGCAACCTCGCACGGGCGGGTGCACACCCTTCCGAGTACACCGGGAACGACGTTGTAGATCTTGTTCAGAGCGTACGCCTCGTCGAAGCGTCCCTCTGAAACGAGCCAGATGTACCTTCGGGCATCGGTGTGAGCCGGACACGCTGCCTGGCACTTGACCTGCTCTTCTATATAGTCGGGAGCAATCTCCACCAGGCCGAGCTCGTCTTCTTGCTCAATCGACGGGGTCGGCAGCTCAATGCTCGTCATGGCGATGCGCTCACCTCCTCGGTGACCGAAAGGCCCTCACTCGCACCGGCGGCCTGACCTTCGCCCGATGACAGCTCTGATCCACCGTCCGCAGCGTAGTAGCGCGCTATGACAGGTTCACCGGCCTCGGGGTGCCATGAGCGGTCTGGCTCCGGGCAAATAGCGCGGATCGCTGACTCCTCGCTCGAGACGAAGACCTTGTCGCCATGTTCTGCCGCCGTTAGGGGCCGCAACTTGATTCGGTCATTGAGCGCGCAGAAGCCATCGGCGAATCCAAGGATGATTGCAAACGGTCCGTTGGCGGCGGCCGGCCCGTAGGTGCGCCGGAGTGCAGTCATGAGGGCGCCGTCTTCGGAAGACATTCTTGCGATGTCGCTCCAAAACGGTGGCGCTACCACCTTGCATGCCAGCTCCAGGGGTAGCCCGTGCCTGCGAAGTAGCAAGTCGTAGATATATGCGACCACTTCGGTGTCTGTGCCGAGGGTGCAGAGGTACCCGTGCATCTCGAGGTATCGCTTGTTGATTCCGTAGCTGGTTATCTCGCCGTTGTGAACGATCGAGTATTCCAAGATGCAGAACGGGTGGGCACCTCCCCACCATCCCGGCGTGTTTGTGGGAAAGCGGCCATGCCCAATCCAGCACGATGCCTCGTACTCATCGAGCCGGTAGAAGTCCCCGACATCGCGCGGAAATCCCTTCGCCTTGAATGCGGCCATGTTGCGCCCCGAGGAGAAAACATATGCGCCGTCTATCTCCGAGTTGATCTCCATGACAATGCCGACCACAAGGTCGTCTGGGTTCTGGCCGTCAGCGAGGTCGTCCTCGCGAAATTCACAGAAATACCTGTGGAGCAGGGGGGCGTCGGTGATTCCGGCTACGGTACGTGTAGGTATGGCCTCAGCGTGATCGACTTCGAAGCGGGCACGGAGAAACTCCTCGCAGATCGCGCGTGCCCCCTCGTCGTTGTACATAAGATGAAAGGCGTAGTGGTTGGGATGCTCGGGATAGAGGCCGTAAACCGCATAGCCGCCGCCGAGGCCGTTGGAACGCTCATCCATGCAGGCCATGGCGTCGATGATGTCCTGCCCGGGCCAGCGCTTTCCCGCGCGGTCGATCACGCCAAAAAGCCCGCACCCGCCGTGTATCTTGAACGGCGATTCCTCTCTGAAATTGCGCGCGTCGAAGCCAGCTCGCGTCATTGCGTTGTTTTACCCCTTTGGACTGGGCACCGATCCGTGCCCGGTGTTGTGGCAAAAAAAATAGCCCGGGCACTTGCCCAGGCGTCGTTGCCGGACCAAAAATCTAGGCTGTAGCGAGCGAATTGTCAACTGAAATATGAACAATACTGAGTTGGTGCGAGTCGCCGGGGCATCTAAGAGCTTCGGACCTCAAGTCGTGCTGAGCGAGTGCGACCTGGTCGTCAACCAGGGAGAATTCGTGGCAATCCTCGGGCGTTCGGGCTCGGGAAAATCGACATTGATCAACTTGATCGGCGGCTTGGAGCGACCGGACGCCGGCGAGATCCACGTTGACGGATTTCGCGTCGACAGGATGAGCGAGTCACGACTCGCCCGGTTTCGCCGGCGGCGAATCGCGTTTGTCTTTCAGTCGTTCAACCTCCTGCCGCACCTGACGGCAGTCGAGAACGTGACCCTCGCAGCTAGGCTAAATCGCACAGGGGGGCGGCGGGCCGCTGAGGCTTTGCTTGACCAGCTCGGCGTGGCCCATGTCATGGGGAAGCGGCCCGGGCAGCTATCGGGGGGCGAGCAGCAACGAGTCGCGATCGCGCGGGCGGCGGTAGCGCGACCGAAACTGCTGCTCGCAGATGAGCCGACAGGCAGCCTCGATTCGACGTCTGCCAAGGCAGTTATCGAATTGCTGACAATGGTCCATAGCGGGGAGATGACGATAGTCACCGTTACCCACGCCGCAGATGTCGCGGAGTCGGCATCGAGGGTCGTGACCATTAGTGACGGAGTGATAGCCCATGACAACGAGCGCAATTCTTCTCCGGTCGGCCATGACGTGGAGAACGGCACCCGCGAAGCGGGCAAACGAGACGCACAGCGAGACGCACAAGAGGAAGACCGGTAGATGAACAACACAGTCGAGAAGCGCCGTAGTCACAGCCACTCTCGGTGGCTCGCAGGTGCGCTGACGCTGACCTTCGCGCTGATGGCATCTTGCTTCGGTGGCGGCTCGAAGGCCGAGACACTCATCGCTGAATTTGTACGGGGGCAGGTGGTTGTTACTGCCTCGGGGACCCTCGAGGCGAGTCGTTCGGTGCGAATTGCCCCGCAGGTTTCAGGGAAGGTGACCGAGATACTCGTCTCCGATGGCGAGCATGTCGAAACAGATCAGCTCCTATTCAAGCTAGACCCTGCTCCGTACCAGAAAGCCGCGGACGAAGCTCGCGGCCGAGCGAGTAGCGCGAGAGCCGCGGTAGCTGCCTTGGGGATTTCAGGATCGGCATCTGGAGGAGGAATGGCGGCCGGAGCTAACACACGGGCGGTAATCGAGTCGGGCAAGGCAGTGACGCCGCCCGTGATTGAAGTGACCCCGCCAGCCTCAGTGACTGTCGTGAGTCCTGCTATGCCAAGTGCGGCGTTGCTTGCTGCTCAGGAAGAAGACGCGCGGGCATTGGTGTCTCAGGTTCAGGGTGCAATGACAGCGGAATTCAAGAGGCGGGTTACGCCGCTGGTGGCAGGCGCGCTGGCTCAGGCTACAGCGGCCGACGTTGAGGCCGAGAAGGCCGAGGAAGCCGTAGATGAGACCGAGGTGCGCGCATCCATGCCAGGGGTGGTCAGCTTTTTACCCCTTCCGTCGGCGGCCGACGCGGCCTCCGGGGGTGGGGGTGAGCGCCTCTCGGTCGGACGTGTCATATCGGCCGGACAGCCCGTCGTCGCTATCTACGA
Organism: Acidobacteriota bacterium; assembly: GCA_003577105.1. Lineage (GTDB taxonomy): Bacteria > Actinomycetota > Acidimicrobiia > ATN3 > ATN3 > ATN3. The sequence goes on from QEUQ01000014.1 coordinate 9,555, forward strand.
CCTTGCTGAGCCTGTCGCGCGGGCCAAGGTGCCGGAATCGGAGATTGCAAGGATCAAGCTTGACCAGCCCGGCATCGTGAAACTTACCGCGTTCGCCGGCAAGCAGATCAGCGCCAAGGTGAGCAGGGTCTCGCTTGAGGCAGGGCGGAGCGAGCTGGGCGCCATTGCCTATCAGGTGGACCTCAAGCTCGCCGAGGGCGACTTGCCAGGCTGGAGACCCGGCATGAGTGCATCCGTGGAAATCATCGTTGAGGAGATCGAGAAAGTCGTTGAGGTGCCGGCTGCCGCGGTGTTCACCCGCGGGACCGACGACTACGTATATGTGGTTGACGACGGAACTGCCCGTGCCGTCAAGGTGGAGACAGCTCGCGGAGCGGCGGGCAAACTGCTGATCAGGACGGGCCTAAAGCCGGGTGACAAGGTCGTGGTCTCGAGAATTGAAAAGATCTCAGAGGGATCCAGGGTGTAGTGATGAGCGGCAGGATCGAATCCGATGAGCCCGATTTAGCCACTGGCGCACAAGCTGGTTCCGGGCAATCTCCTCCTGCTCTGATGCGCAAGATCGCCGCGGCGATTGTCGCGGCGCTCGCGGTAGTGACTCTTCTCGCTGCGACCGTCGGAGTATGGGCGCATCGGACCCTCCTCGATACCGATACCTATGTTGAAACGGTTGCCCCACTTGCTAGGGATCCCGCGTTCATCGAGGCGGTGGCAACCCGCCTGACGGTCGAGGTTGTTGATCTACTCGAGATCGAACGCCGGGTCAGCGAGGCATTGCCGAGGGAATACTCGCTTCTGTCGATACCCATTACTGAGGCCGCTCGAAGTCAGCTGAAACAGCTTCTGATTAGAGCGATGGAGACTGAGCAGTTCGCGAAGGTATGGGAGAGTGCCAATCGCCTTGCTCATCAGACAGTTGTAGCGATCCTCCGAAACGAGGCGCGATACCTCGATACAGCAGGTGGGGAGGTAAAAGTCGACCTCGTGCTGCTCGGCGCGGATGTCATCAGAGAGCTTGGCAAGCGAATTGCGTTCGTCGGCGACCGGCTTTCGGTACCGCGCATTGATTCAGACACCTCACCGGCGGAGGTGAGGCGGATCCTTGGTGAGAGTATCGGGCGCCCGATCCCAGAAGATTTCGGGCAAGTGACAATCTTTCGAAGCGACCAACTCGAATCTGCTCAGCGCGCAGTATCCGCGTTTGATCAGGTAGTTGTCGCGCTGGTGATTCTCACGGCAATTCTCTATCTGGGCGCAATCGCAATCTCGACACGACGCCTGAGGATGCTCTCAATCCTTGGAATCTCGGCGGTCTTGGCCTCGGTGGTGGCGCAGGCAGTCCTGCGCGACTTGCAGTCATCGGTGGCCGAATCCATTGCTGACCCCGAATTGCGGACGGCGGTTGTCGCAGGCGTTTCGGCCTTTGTAGGGAGTCTGGATACTTACGTCGAGCTGGTCTTGATTGGCGGGATCTTGGCAATCACGGTCGCGTTTCTGGCCAGCGCCAATTCCGTCGCCGTCGCGGCGCGAATCCGGGTGGCCGGCGTCTTCGGCAAGGTCTCCGATGGCGGGTTGGACTTTTCGAACTCAGAATCTCGAGCGCTGAAATGGATTGCGGCCAATAAGTCCTACCTGCAAATCGCCGGTGTCGCGATCGTTGTAGTCGCCGCACTTGTTTTTAGGCCATCGGCTATTGTGCTGCTGATCCTTCTCTTAATCCTCGGCATATATGAGTTCGTATTGGCACTGATCGACGCGGCTACCGAAGGAAATCGCAATGGTTCTAGCTGAAATCACTTTCGGCCACATCATCTGGTCGATGATTTGGTTCTTCTTCCTCTTCATGTTCATCTGGATCTTCATTGGCGTGATTGCCGATTTGTTCAGGGATCACGAGATTTCAGGTTTCGGAAAAGCGGCCTGGGTGGTGTTTCTGATCATCTTTCCCTTCCTCGGCACGCTGATTTACCTCATATTCAGGGGCGGAGGCATGGCCGCGCGGAGTGCAAGAGCGCAGTCTGAGGCACAGCGGCAGTTCAACGAGTACATTCGTGAGCAGGCGGGCGACGCAAGTCCCGCCGCAGAGATCGAGAGGCTCGCCGCTCTGCGTGATAACGGTACGATCGACGATTCCGAATACGAGAAGCTCAAAGCCAAAGTCGTCGGCTGACGTGACGGGCCGGCAGAAATTCGATCGGTGGCCGGCGAGTCTTCCTAGTCCTCTCTGAGCGCCGAGGCTGGTCGCTTCAGAGCCAGGCGCAGCGACATCACCGCGCCAATGGCGCATCCTGTTAAGACGGTGATCGTGATGATCAGGTTCTGAGGGGCTTGCCCGACCATCTCCGCACCCGTGACGCCCAATGACTTGAGGATCGAGCCGAAGACCAGCCCTGTAAGTACACGCGAGAGCGGGATTGCAGCGAGGCCGGCGAGCAGGCCGAGGAGGCCACCGTAGAGGGCAAAGCCGGCAAGGAGAGTGGTGGTCGAGCCGCCGATTGTCTTGACGATTGTCATCTCCTTGGCGAATTCTCGCAGCGTCAGGAGCATGATCAGGACGAGCGCGAGAATTCCCGTCGCCATGACGACTATCGAGGAGGCAGTCATGGCCAATGTCAGCGGGCGCGTGATGGCGTTCGTGTCGACTCCAGAGCCGCGGGCTTCGACGTTTCCGTTTGAGAGGGTGAAGATCGAATGCGCCACGGAGTCCGGGTCCGATTCGGGATCAACGCGGACCATGAACGAATTGAGCCGGGGCGCAATCCCAAGTCCGAGTAATGTCTCAACGGAAATCTCGCCGACATCACCCATTCCCCTGAGGCCTCGGATCACGCCGACAATCTCAACGCTCGCGGGTACGCCTCCGATCTCGAGGTGAACTGTGTCGCCGAGTCTCGCCCCAATTCGCTGGAGGGCGCCTGGTCCAAGGAGTATCTCGCCGGTGCGCGCAATGGGCCTTCCTTCGAAGATCGCGGGGCGGTGCAGATCCTGGGAAATCTCAAACGCCTCGAACCAGTACGACTTGCCTGCCTGATCTCTCACCTGGGGTACCCCGTAGCGAGGCGCAGCCGCCGCGACGCTGGGAACTGAGCGCATCAGCTCTTGGATTCCCTCATAGGAGATCCCACTACCCGACGCAGTGAGGTCGAAATTGTCGCCCGAGAAATTAGAGGAGAGATTCTCTGAAAAGGACTTTGCCCCGGTTGCGCCAAGGATTACCGAGAGCGTCGCGGCCACAGCGAGTATTGCCATGATCGCTCTAGCCGGCCGGCGAGTCAGAAAGCCCGCGCCAATCGAGGCCACCGGGCGGGACATGATTGGGGCCGGGGGAGTGAGTCTTCTGGTTCTCAGAACCGGAGCCTTGCGCAGTGCCGCTGCAGTCCTAATTCTCGCAGCGGCCAGAGACGGGTAGATCGAGAAGAGCGCCGCGATCATTAGGACAGTGGTTGCCATGCCGGTGACCCAAGCGATGTCAAAGCGCGGCTCGGAAATCCCGTCGACGAGTTCGGCAGCCCAGGTTGCGATCGCCTTGTGTGTGGCGAGTCCGACAAGAGCTCCGAAAATGACACCGGCAAGCGCAACGGCAAGTGAGCGAATCAGCATTTGCGCGGCGATGTTCACCGGCGTGTGCCCGATTGCCTTCAAGATGGCTATCTCGCGAGATTCCTCGACGACCGAGGCCTGCTGGAGCATTGCCACCAGAAGAGCCGCGCCGATTGTCGCCAGCATTGCGACGCCCGCCACAAATCGTTCGATCACCGTCGAGAGGCTCGCTCGGAACTCCCTGTATTCGGGAGTCGTCAGCCCTTCGTAGACCACGAAGCCGCTCGCCTCGACGTCATCAATCACTCGCTGCTTGTTTCCCGCTCCGATCGGAGTCGTGGACTTCACAAGTAGTCGTTCAGGTCTCGGTGCCACGCCGAGCGCCGCAGCGGTGGCCGGCGACGCATACAGCGTCGCAGGCCGAAATAGCGGATAGGGCCCTTTTGACGGATCGCTCACAGTCCCAATTACGCGAGCCTCGAGTGCGCGATTGCCCAGATCAACTCTGGCCATGTCGCCGATTCTTATGCCGGCCTCCGAGGCGAGGCGGTCCTCAAGAATCACGGCCGGCTCGCCGGGAACTGCAAGCGCGCGAATCTCGGTGCTACCCGACCGAGGTATCAGTTGCCAGAACTTCGGTGACTCCTCCATTACCTGTAGGGAGATACGAATCGAGCTTGACTTCAGCGCGAGGCGGGTTCCTCCCGGGATCGCGCAGCGCACTTCCGCCGAATATGAGGGAGGAAGATGAGCTGCTTGGGCTTGTGCCGAGGCGCAGGAGCTGCCTCCCACCCAGAGGCTCATGTCGGCCCCGTTCTGGCGCTCATATGTGGAATCGAATGCCGCCTTCGTTGACGACGAAAAGATGGAGCCGGCCATTACGAGGGTCGCAGCCACCGAGAACGCGGCGAACAAGAGGAGCGCCCTGCCCGGATTGCGGATCGCTCCGGAGAGGCCGAGGGGCATCATCGTCGAAGCCTGCTACGAGATCGCGACGTAAAGGTTCTCAGAGATCTCTGCACCGATGGCCACGGTGGCGCCATCGGATCGGAGCACCAACGTTCCGTCAGGGGAGACCTGCGCAACCACAAATGGCGCGCCCGGCCTAACGCCATTGTCATCGAGGAAGCGAACCAGCGCGAGGTCAACCTCGATGGTCTCGGTGATGCGTTCAATTGTCACGCTGTCACCCGAGCTCGCTCGGGACAGAGGAATGAGATCATTTCGCGGCACGCCCAAGCCGGGTATCGGATTGCCGTGAGGGCAAGTCGCGGGTTCTCCGAGGACCTCGACCAGCCGGGCCTCGACTGCATCGCTTATTACGTGCTCCCAGCGAGCTGCCTCCTCGTGGACCATATGCCACTCAAGTCCGAGAATGTCGGTCAGGAGCCTCTCGGCCAGCCTGTGCCGGCGAACCACCGACTCTGCCCGTCTGCGTCCATCGGCCGTGAGCTCAATCTCGCGGTTCTCGCCGACCGTTACCAACCCGGCCTGCTCGAGCCTCTTGAGCATGGCCGAGACGGAAGGTGCCGAGTAGCCAAGGCGCTCTGCGAGGCGTGCTTGAATCACGGCGATGCCGTCCTCTTGCATCTCCCTGATTGTCGAGAGGTATTCCTCTTCGGGCGGGTGATATCCATGCATGAGTTGGATTCTAGGGTGATCGGGTGCCGGGCGATGCCATGCCACCTACAATCGGCGCCTATGGGAAAACTGATGCTTCTCGACGGCCACTCGCTCGCATATCGAGCCTTCTTCGCGCTGCCGCCGGATTTGACTTCGGAGTCGGGCCAGGTGACCAACGCGGTATACGGCTTCACGTCAATGCTGCTGAAAGCAATTGACGATCAGCGACCTACGGGGATTTGCGTTTGCTTCGACAAGTCCGACCGCACATTTCGAAATGATGAGTACGAGGACTACAAGGCGGGCAGAGCAGAGACGCCCGACTCGTTCCGCTCGCAGGAACCGCTCATCCATGAGGTGCTGGACGCTCTGCGAATTCCTCAGGTAGACATCGAGGGCTTCGAGGCGGACGACATCATTGCGACGCTGGCAACCCAAGCCGCAGCAGACGGCGAAGATGTTGTCATCGTCACCGGCGACCGCGACACATTCCAGCTTGTCGAGGATCCCCACATAAGAGTCATGTACAACAAGCGAGGGATCAGCGACGTCGCTTTCTACGACGAGGCCGGCATCAAAGAGCGATACGGGGTGTCTCCGAAGCAGTACATCGACTATGCGGCGATGCGCGGGGATTCGTCGGACAACTTGCCTGGGGTGAAGGGGGTTGGTGAGAAGACGGCGGCGAAACTGCTCGGCGAGTACGCAGACATTGAAGGGATTTACTCAAACCTGGATCGCCTCACGCCCAAGCTGCGAGAGAACTTGGAGACCTCGCGGGATCAGGTCGAGCTGAACCGGCGATTGACCCGGCTTGTGCGCGACGTACCCCTCGACCTCACCTGGGGCGATTGTGTACAAGGTGAATGGGATCGCGAGGAGGTCCGCAAGCTCTTCAACTCGCTCTCTTTTCGGACACTGCTGGAGCGAGCCATGAAGCAGCTTCCCGCAGCCGGTGCCGAGTCCGCACCTGCAGGTGAGCCCGAGGCACTCGATGTCGAAGTTGTCCCCGTCACGAGCGGGAAGGCGCTCTCAGAGTGGCTCGACGCGAGTACCAGCTCTGACGGAATTGCGATCGTTGCGGCAGGCGACTCGGGGCGGCTTGAAGGGCTGGCGGTGGCCTGCGGGCCAGCAAGCGCAGCCTGGATCGCATCCAAAGACGTTTGGGAATCTCAGGCCTTGAGAGTCTGGCTCGCTGACGAGCACAAGCCAAAGCTCGGCCACCGGATAGTAGAGGCCCTCCGCCTTCTTGACTTTCCGGAGATCAACGGGATTGCCGGTGACACGGCAGTGGCTGCCTATCTCCTAGATCCGGCGGAGTCGAAATACCTGCTCGATGAGATCGCCCTGAGATATCTCGGCATAGAGGTGATCTCGGCTGATGCCGGAAGCGCCGAACCTCAAGGCATGCTTTCACTTGACTCCTCTGGCATGGAGGTGGCCGGCAGGTCGGCCGCGGCGATTACCGCGCTAGCGCCGGAGCTGTCGCTCAGGCTCGAGAATCGTGGGCTAAGCGAGCTTTACTGCGATATCGAACTGCCACTCGTAGGGGTGCTGGCGCGCATGGAAAGAGCGGGGGTACGCCTCGATCTCGACTACATCGAGGAGCTAGCGGAGACATTTCGGGATCGTTGCCGCCAATACGAGGCCGAGATTCATCGGCTGGCGGGGGAAGAATTCAACGTCAATTCCACCCCGCAGTTGCGTGAAATCCTCTTTGAGAAGCTAGGGCTGCCACCTACCAAGAAGGTCAAGACTGGGTACTCCACTGATGCGGCGAGCCTGGAGGCAATCAGAGACCGGCATCCAATTGTTGAGGCGCTGCTGGCTTATAGGGAGGTCGAGAAGCTGCGCTCGACGGTTGACGGCTTCACGCCCCTCGTTGCAGAGGACGGTCGCCTTCACCCCAGGTACAACCAGACCGCTGCAGCCACCGGTCGGATCTCGTCGGAGAGCCCCAATGTGCAAAACGTGCCGGTCCGCACTGAAATCGGCCGCCAGATTCGCAAGGCCTTTGTCGCCGAGTCAGGCTGGTCCCTCTGCGCGGCTGACTACAACCAAATCGAGCTCAGAGTCCTTGCTCACATTTCACAGGACCCCGGACTCCTAGAAGCCTTCAGGGCGGGACGCGATGTGCATCAGGCGACTGCCGCCATGGTCTTCGGGGTTGACCTCGATGATGTCAACGACGAAATGCGCCGCCAGGCCAAGATGGTCAATTACGGACTTTCCTATGGGCTCGAGGCGTTTGGCCTTGCGCAACGGCTCGGGATCGGCAACTCAGAGGCTCAAGTTTTGATGGATTCGTACTTCGAGAAGTTCCCGGGGGTGCGCGAGTACATGGATTCAACCGTCGCCCGCGCGACTGCGGAGGGCTTCACGGAGACAATCTTTGGCCGGCGCAGATACCTGCCGGAGTTGGAGCACCGGTCGTACCAAGTTCGCAAGATGGGAGAGCGTATGGCCATGAACGCACCCATTCAAGGAACGGCCGCGGACATTATCAAGGTGGCGATGATCAGGGTCGATGCCGAGCTCTCGAGACGTGGTTTGGAATCAAGGCAAGTTTTGCAGGTCCATGACGAACTGGTAATCGAGGTTGCTCCAGGCGAGGGAGACGAGATTCCCGAGCTACTGCGGGCCATCATGGAGGGCGCCGCTGATCTCGATGTTCCTCTCAAGGTGGATGTGGGAGTCGGCTCAGACTGGGATGCAGCGAAGTCCGGCAAGTAGCGGCTACGTCGTAGCTGGAATTTCGTCTGAGATGGATTGCGACTCGCCAGGGGCGATTGGGATTGTCATTTGAATTGTCGTGCCGGCAGCCGCGCTTGACGTGATCTCCAGCGCTCCGCCGATCATCTCCATGATGTGTTGCATAGAGGCGATGCCGAAGCGATCACGCGATATCAAGCCGGTGACTTGCTCGGTGTCAAAGCCGCGACCGTTGTCGGAAATGGTTATGCGCATTCCCTCGTCATCTCCGACAAGCCCTACGTCGATACGGGTCGCCCGCGCATGGCGAATTGCGTTTGCAAGCGCCTCTTGCGCGACCCGGTAGAGCATCCGCTCAGCCGCTTCAGGGGGCCTGACTGTGATATCGCTCTCAAACGAAAATCGGATCCCCTCGCTCGCAGCCGCCTGCTGCCGCGTGTAGTCACGCAGCGCCTTTTCAATACCTCGCTCGCTCAAAGTTGGTGGCAGGAGCTTGGTCATGGTCTGGCGCAGACGATTGATTTCGTTGAATAGCTGGTGCTTCATCGCGCGAAGAGCTCGCCTGGCGCCATCGATTTCGCCAGACTCGAGGAGGTCGTCGCTGAAATCGATTTCGAATGTGAGTGCGGTCAGAGACTGAATAGGACCGTCATGAAGGTCGCCGGCGAGATTAGCCCGTTGATCTTCAGACGCCGTAACGACTTCGCTCAACAAGGCGGACCTGCGTTGGTTGCTGTCCTCGAGTGAGCTGTTGAGATCAGCCCCTTCAACGGCGAGGCCCGTGTTCTCTGCGGCGAGCCTGAGCCCATTTCTCAGGATCCGAGACGGTGCTGTCGGAGTGCACAAAGCTATCGCTCCGCGGTTCGAGCCGCGACCACCAAAGGGCGCGATGGTGCAGAAGTTTCCAGATCGCTCTGAGGCCAGCGAGTCGATGGACTTGAGCGAGTGCGCGATGGTCTCACCGAAGTGCCGGTTTGTGGCCGCGGGGCCTGTCGAACCCACTGGATCAAGCTCAAGGATCTCGCCTTGCTCATCGACGACCCTCAGATACCTGTTGTCGCTGAGTACAACGAGAGCCTTGCTGTCTGCGCCACACGTTCGTGAGGCGAGCGATCTCACGGACTCTGCGACTTCGCGGGCGATGGCTTCTGGCTGATGATCGCCCGCAATTCGGGTGGACAAAGCGAGAAGGTCCGATTCCTGCTCCAGTGCAATCTTGTGACTGAGGATCAGCTGCGCAAGTGCGCCGGCAATTCCCCCCGTCACCAATATGGGTATCGGCGCTCGCGTGAGAACCAACTTGGCTGTGTCGGCAGGCAGCTCCATAAGCGACATCCCCGCGAGCAGGCCGCACCCGAGGGCTCCAGCAAATGCAGCTGGCCGAACGAAGGCGATTCTGCGGCCTTCATATAGCGAGCGCAAGAGGACGCCTGGGAAGTAGACGCCGAGGGTGCTCTCAGGAACTGGGGCTGTCGCAGTCAAAGTGGCGAGGAGCACGAAGTCGACGGCAAGGTCGAACCACCGTGCTCTCATCGCCCGAAGGCGAATTGTCCACCAGACGGCAATCGCGCTCAGCGCGCCAAGTTGAATGAGCAACCTGTCCGCGAAGAGTTCGCGTTGCTGAGGCAAGACGCCGACCGCGGTCACCAAGAGCGCTGTATACGTAATCGCGATCAGAAACGTCCTCGCGCGCCTAGTGATATCAGGCGGCTGGGTCACCTCCGTGCGGGATATGACAGTGACGCTCATGTCGAGCCGGCTTCTCCTCGATCGGGAAAATGTCTGCACTCTCTATATCGGGCGCAAGCCTGAGAATCTCCATGACGCGAAGGAACTATTTCTCACGATTCACCTGGTACTTAGGTACTCAGTGACCCTAGACGTCGAGGAGACGCGACGCCGCTAGGCCGAGCAAATAACCTGCGCCGGCGGAACCGGAGCCAATCAATATCAGTTCGATTGCGCTTCTGATTGTTGAGAGCTTGGCGAGTCGGGCTTTGACGACTCCGAGTGCCCCCAGTCCGGCCACGGCGGTGGTAATCGAGATGACTAGCGGAGCGAGTCCGGACCCGAAAAGAAATGGAATCAGCGGGATTATCGATAACAAGAAGAATGTCCCGCCCATGACGGCGGCGTCTCTGGCGGCTGAACCGCCACGGTCTCGAGTCAGGCCAAGCTCAAAGGCCAGGAGCATCTCAATCATGAGGTCTCGGTGGTGACCGACGGTTTCGGCGACGGCGAATGATTCGTCGTCTGTCATGCCCCGGCTTTGAAATACCGCCATCAGCTCTTGTTTCTCGCTCTCGGGGTGCTCCTCGATCTCGCGAATTTCGTGCTCCACTTCCGCCTGGGCTACCTGAGCCGTGGCCTTTGATGAAGTGAATGCTCCGGCCGCCATCGAGATCGTGCCGCCGAGGGCCGCGATCAATCCTGCGAGCAGGACGATGTCGCCGCTGACGCCAGAAGCCGCGATACCCGCAACCACTGTCGCCGTGGTCACCAGGCCGTCTTGGCCACCGAAGACAACCTCGCGGATGTTCGTGAGGCGATCCATGCGTTCTCGCTCTTCGGCCAGATGGTCAAGGACCTTCTGCATCTCGGGGCTGAGTGGCTCAGTTCGTTCCGGCATCTCTACGGTCAATTCCTTCGGCGCGCGGCATGGCCACGTCGTTTGTTCGTATTGGGTAGTCGCGCACATCGCACTGGCACGGTATTTGGCGCACGCATCATGCTACGATCACCTGTCTGCCACTTTCGTGTTGTTTACATGGCTCATCGCGGGTCTGGCGCCCGTAGAACAGGCCGTGTTCGCCGAGAAGTGGACGCCCGTGGAATTCCACAGGTACCTATCCGACCAATTACTCAGAACCGAGATCCCAAGATGTCCGACGATACCGTCACCGAGCCAGGCTCGGAGGCAACCACGGCTGCTGAGACTCCGCCCGAAGGAATCGAAGCAACCACCACTACTAGCTCAGCACCGGCGAGTGCTGGAGCAAGCGAAATCCCAGAGCCACCGGCAACGCCTGTTTTGGATCCCACGGCGGGCGCTTCGGCCGAACCTAAGCCCGATTACAAGCCACGCGAGCAAGTGACCGTTGATGACGTGGGCATGGAAGATCTCGAGGCAGAAATCGCGGCCACGATTAGCGAGTTCGACGAGGGCGACATAGTCGAGGGCACGATTGTTCGAGTTGAACGCGACGAGGCGCTGCTTGACATCGGTTTTAAGTCCGAAGGTGTCATTCCCGCAAAGGAACTCTCGATTCGTCAAGACGTCGATCCGTCAGAGATCGTCTCGGTCGGTGATCACGTTGAGGCCCTCGTACTCCAGAAGGAAGACAAAGACGGCCGGCTCATTCTGTCGAAGAAGCGAGCACAGTACGAGCGAGCCTGGGGCAACATCGAGAAGGTCAAGGATTCCGGCGGTGTCGTCAAGGGTCCGGTGATCGAGGTCGTCAAGGGTGGCTTGATCGTGGACATCGGTTTGCGAGGGTTCCTGCCCGCGAGCCTCGTCGAACTTCGCCGAGTGCGCGACCTCTTGCCCTATGTCGGGCGTGAGCTCGAGTGCAAGATCATCGAGCTCGACAAGAACCGCAACAATGTGGTGCTCTCACGCAGGGCTTGGCTCGAGGAGACTCAGAAGGAGCAAAGGGAGGACTTCCTTCACAACCTCAAGCCGGGAGAGAGGCGCAAGGGCGTTGTCTCCTCGGTTGTGAACTTCGGGGCCTTCATTGATCTGGGGGGTATGGACGGGCTAGTCCACGTATCGGAACTTTCCTGGAAGCACGTCGACCATCCTGGCACTGTTGTGCAAGTTGGTGACGAGGTCGATGTCGAGGTACTCGAGGTTGACCTGAGCCGGGAGCGGATTAGCCTCTCACTAAAGGCAACGCAGGAAGACCCATGGGAGGCCTTTGCTCGCGAGTATGGCGACGGGCAAATCATCGAGGGCAATGTCACCAAGCTGGTGCCATTTGGAGCTTTCATTTCTGTTGCGGACGGCATCGAAGGGCTCGTGCATATTTCAGAGATGGCCGAGTACCACGTCGAGCAGCCACAGCAAGTGGTGAGCATCGGGCAGAAGGTTTCTGTGAAGGTAATCGACGTCGATCTGAATCGGCGGAGAATCAGCCTTTCCATGAAGCAGACTGGTGTCGAGCAGGGTGTGGCGACGCTTGCCCCTGGTGCAGCGCCATATGGAGCCGCCCAGCTTTCCGAAGAGAGCAGGGCGGATCTCGAGCGTCTCAAGGCAAGCCTCGCCGAGGACGCGGGCGAGACAGGAGAAACCGCCGAAGAATCTTCTATCGAGCCGGCAGCGGATCAGCCCAAAGATGAGGCTGCAGAGGTGTCCACTGAGCCTGCGGCAGAGGTCTCCGCATCGGTTGCAGAAGTTGCGGAGCCCGAGGCGGTTGAGCAAGCCGAGCCCGAGGAGGTTTCCGCCCCCGCCGAGCCAGCAGAGGAGATTGGGGAGCTGCTATCTGACGGCGACTCAGCCGAGGACAGTCTCGAGTCGATCATGGCCGACATGAAAGAGAAGGGCATCGGCCAGGGCCCACCGCAGGGCGGCTGACCCCGATTCACTATTCGAAAGGCACCGGAGGAGCCGCGCGGGAGTCATGTATCTCGTTGCACTGACGGGCGGCATCGGCTCTGGTAAGAGCACCGTTGCCGCCAGACTCGTCGAGCTTGGTGCGATTTTGATTGATGCTGACGCGATCGCCCGCGAAGTCGTTGAGCCGGGCACGCCCGGGCTGGCAGCGGTAGTGGAACGCTTTGGGTCTGAGATTCTCGATGATCGAGGCAGCCTCGACCGAGATGCGCTTGCAGCGATTGTCTTCGCGGATTCTGAGGCCAGAAAGGATTTGGAAGCGATTACGCATCCGCTGATTGGCACGGTGATGGCAGAGCGGATGAGCAAGTACGCCGCAACTGACAAGGTCGTTCTTCTCGACGTGCCGTTGCTCGTGGAGGGGGGTAGGTCGGACTTCAATTCAATGGTCTTGGTCGCCACGCGTCCCGACACTCAGGTGCGGCGTTTGGTCGAGCTAAGGGGAATGACCGAAGACGATGCCCGCGCGCGGATCGCTGCCCAGGCATCCCTCGAGGAGAAGCTCGCCCGCGCTGATCATGTGATTTGGAACGAGTCGACCCTCGATGAGCTGAAATTGAGGACCGATGAGGTATGGGACGAACTCATCGCCGAGGCGCGGGCTGCTGCGAATGAGTGAGGTAATACTCGCCGGACCTCCCGAGTGGGTCTTTTTCGATGTGGGCGAGACGCTGATCCGGCCGTGGCCGTCATTTGCCGGCGCAATTGTGGAGATTTGTGCATCTGAAGGCGTCGAGCTCAGCGACGATGAAGCTCACGCAGTCGCGGATGCGCGGCTGAGGAAGTTTCTCGATTTCGTTCGCGAACTTGAGGGAGGTTCCTTTTCCGACGACCCGAAACGCTCGCGAAATTTCTGGACCAAGTTCTATCAGGGTTTCCTTGGCGAGATGGGTATGGAGCCAGACCTTGCTGCGCACCTTTCCACCGTTATCTATGACGAGATGACTCAGCCACACCGGTACCGGGTCTTCGATGATGCCAAGCCCCTCATGGATCTGCTGGCTGCTCGCGGAATCAAGATGGCGGTTGTCTCGAACTGGGAGGCGTTTCTTGATGACATGCTCGATGGGCTGGGTATCGGGCACCACTTTGAGGTGAGAGCAATCTCGGGAATCGAGGGAATTGAGAAGCCAAACCCTGAAATCTTCCGCCGTGCCCTGGAGAGGGCTGGTGCTCATCCGAGCACGGTGGTACACATCGGCGACGACCCCAGGTCTGATGCCGAGCCTGCCTCGGGCCTCGGCATGGGAGCAATCATTATCGATAGGCGCAACAGACACCCTGAGCGCGAATGGCCAACTGTCGAATCACTCTCAGAGGTACCGGCCCTTCTGGGCCTCGAATGAGTCCTGATTAGTGATACCTGGAGAGAACAAGCATCTCATCGGCGCCCTGCTGGAACTCGTAGTCAACCTGCCGGACCTCAGACGAAATCCCGAGGCCATCGAGCCTTGTTCTCAAGTCATTCAGATATGGGTACCGTGCCATCTCAAATGAGAGCAAGGGGAATATCCGCACATCTCCCGAGGTGACTCGCGCTAGCTCAGCGAGAGTCTCGTAGTGGAAGTCTTCATCGAGCCGGTCCGCATATGTGAAGAGGAAGTGAGATGAGAGCGTTAGTCCAAATGTGCCATCTGCAAAGGGCAGGTGCGGCAGGCGGGCGCAAACGTAGGAGCCTTCGGCCGCGGCGAAGTGGGTACGAAATGTCTCGTGGGCCGACGTGCGCCTTGCCATGTGGTCAACGGGCGACTCAAACCAGCTCCATGTGAAATTACCGGGGTTCTCGACAATGTAGGCATTGCCCTTGGCGGAATCGGCAGCGCTCACTGTGAAGAGTTCGCTTCTCTGCAGCGAGTACGCCGTATCTGCACAGATCACCTTTGCGCCCCACCTACCGGCGTCCGCGGCGAACGAGGCAGCTCCCGCTGGGCAGTCGAGAATTGCCATTCCCGCGAGTTGGCGCTCATCGAGGGCGAACATGGCCAAGTATTCGGCGAATGACCGGCATGTAACGAGATAGTCGGTGAATTCGGTAGCCATGAGGGTGGCATTGAATCCCGCTGCGCCAGACGGCGCAACGGATTTCGCGTGGAGTGCAAAGCCCCCGTGAGAAGGGAGGGCTGATCGCCGCTACGATTCATGCATGTCCGGCTTCAAGATATCTGCTGATTTCGAGCCCGCGGGAGACCAGCCGGCCGCAATCGAGGCATTGGCCGACAGCTTGAATTGCGGAGAGCGATTTCAGACTCTGTTGGGAATCACCGGGTCTGGCAAGTCGTTTACCGCCGCTCATGTAATAGCTGAGGTAGAGCGGCCGACGCTTGTCATCGCGCCCAACAAGAGTCTTGCCGCACAGCTGGCAAACGAGCTGCGCGAGTTCTTTCCTAAGAACCGAGTCGAGTACTTCGTCAGCTATTACGACTACTACCAGCCTGAGGCATACATACCTTCTTCGGACACATACATCGAGAAGGACAGCTCCATCAACGATGAGATCGACCGGCTCAGGCACTCGGCGACCGCCGCCGTCCTGCATCGCAGGGACACGATCGTTGTCGCCTCGGTTTCATGCATCTACGGCCTTGGCTCTCCCGAGGAGTACGGGGAGCAGATGGTCTACCTTCAGCGCGGCAAGGAAATTGACCGCGACGCGTTGCTGCGGCGTCTGATTGAGATCCAGTACTCGCGCAATGATGCGAACTTGGTTCGGGGCAAGTTCCGCGTGCGGGGCGACACGCTCGAGATCTTTCCAGCTTATGACGACACTGCTTTGCGTATTGAGCTCTTCGGTGATGAGGTCGATCGGATAATCCGGCTGGACCCCGTTACCGGCGAGGTAATTGCAGAGCACGACGATGCACAAGTGTTTCCGGCATCACACTTCGTCACGACCGAAGAGAAGATGGCCCGCGCCATTGACGCCATAAAGGTCGAGTTGCGAGATCGCCTGAAGGAGTTGGAGTCGCAGGGAAAGCTGCTTGAGTCGCAGCGCTTACGCATGCGGACAACGCATGATATTGAGATGCTGACCGAGATCGGATTTTGCAGCGGGATTGAGAACTACAGCCGGCACCTGGATGGCCGCGAGCCAGGTAGTGCTCCGTTCACGCTTCTCGATTACTTCCCGGACGATTTTCTCGTGGTGATTGACGAGTCGCACGTGACAGTGCCTCAACTTCACGGCCAATACGAGGGAGACAGAACCCGCAAGGAGACCCTTGTCGAACACGGCTTCAGGCTTCCGTCGGCGCTCGACAACCGACCCCTCAAGTTTGACGAGTTCCTCGAGCGAGTTGGGCAAGTGCTCTTTCTTTCGGCGACGCCTGGGCCCTGGGAGCGAGAGCACTCCGGGAGAGTCGTCGAGCAGATTGTGCGACCCACCGGACTTGTCGACCCAGAAGTTGTGGTCAGACCAACCGACGGTCAGATTGACGACCTGCTAAATGAAATTCGGGAGCGAGTCGAGGACGAGCACCGTGTGCTGGTAACGACTCTGACCAAGAAGATGGCAGAGGATCTGACCGACTATCTCCTAGAAATGGGCGTCCGGGTCAGGTACTTGCACTCTGATATCGACACCGTCGAGCGCATTGAAATCTTGAGGGACTTGCGACTCGGTGAATTCGATGTCTTGGTCGGTATCAACCTGTTGCGTGAGGGTCTCGATCTGCCGGAGGTATCGCTGGTAGCGATTCTCGATGCCGATAAGGAAGGCTTCTTGCGCTCCGAGACGAGTTTAATTCAAACAATTGGCCGGGCGGCCCGCAACGTCAACGGCGAAGTGATCATGTATGCGGACAACATAACCGGCTCGATGCGGCGCGCGATTTCCGAGACGCAGCGTCGCCGCGAACGCCAGCTTGAATACAACACTGAGCATGGCATCGACCCGCAGACAATCCAGAAACGTGTGACAGACATCCTTGAGCTGATAAGGGGTCCGGGCTCCAAGCAGGCACCAACGCCAAAGAAGCGCCGTCGCGATCTTGCTCCCGAAATTCTCGAGCTACCCCACGACGAGCTAATGCGTCTGATATCGGCACTCGAGGAGGAAATGCATGATGCGGCGAGCAACTTGCGCTTCGAAGAGGCAGCGCGTTTGCGCGATGAAATCCACGATTTGCGTCGGGAATTAAGGGATGTGAGCCGCGCGCTCAGCTAGTCGGCTCGATCGGGAAGAAGATCCCGGTCCTCCAATTCTCGGGGTCTTTCTCCTCCATCGGGTCCGTGAGATAGATCTCCCAGGGGGCGCCCGCAGGTCGGTAACCGTTAGCTTGAATCCAATCCGTGATCGCGTCGTAGGCCGCTCCGATACCCTCAAAAGGACCGACGTGAAGTGTGGTTGCGTGGAGTCCAGCCGGAAGCTCTGAGTTGACGATTCCTCCGGCTTCCGGCAGTTCCTGGTCCACCGGAACTGCCGCTTCGAGTTCGATTTCGTCCGATCCGTAGGTGAGGTAGCGGGTGAGTGGTCCCCCGACAGGTGTTACGCCATAGGCCGAGGCGTGGACGAAGAGGCGGGGGAGCGCCTGACCGACCTCGTCACCGATCGTTTCTGGGTTTGCCGTGATCCTCAGGGCGATCAGGTGCTGTGCGGGAATCTCCCGTGTCTCGATCTCGTATTCCATGACTCCGGTCCTTCTCGGGTTCCGGAATCGTACCGTCACGAAGATCGGCCGAGAAATGGGTGTGTACGTGATGCGAGAAGTGCCGGATCGTGAATACCAGCCCTGCGACGGGGGCGGCGACGAGTATCAGCGGCAGAACTCCGATCACAACTGACGCGATACCGGTGAGGCTGCCATGCCCGCGCGCGGCTGAGGCTCCAAGGGCGAAGATCGCATATGGGATTCCTCCGACGAGGATTGTCCAGGCCGCGACGATCACGATTCCTGCTCCGGCGGACGCGGGGCGGCGCACGATCCGGCGAGTCATCAGTCCGGCTGACACGACGCCGAGCGCTACTGAGATGGAAATCAGCCCTGCCAGCTGGTTGGGAGTCACTCGGAAATCGATCTGACGCGAATCTCAATCAGAGTCCGGTCACCCTTACGCGTCCGGATTGGGAGCGAGCTGTGATGGACCGAGATGAGTTCTGGTCGTCTTCGAGTCCCGTCACAGTGACCTTGGCCGAGGAGCTCGAGAGCGCGAGCTTGTAGCTCGATGAAGGTACTGCCAGATCTAGCGCGCCGGCAGTTGAGGCAACGTCGAGCGTCGTAGGGATTGACTTGAACGAGACATCAATCGAGCCAGATTCGCTCCTTCCTACCAGCCTTTCCGTCGCCAAAGCGTCGGCCTTGATGCTTCCGGAAATCGTCTCGATCTCGAGGCTTTCTCCGGCGAGGCGCTCGACAGCAATGCTTCCTGAAGTGGATGAGAGTCGAGCGGAAGCAGCGAAGTTGCGGACCGTCACGTCTCCGCTGCTAGTGGTCACATCTAGTGAAGCGGTCGCCGGGACTTCGATCTCGTGATCGACATTGCATCCCAGCGCCGGAACTCCACAACGAGATCTGATCATCAGTACCCCGTTCTCGAGAATTGCGGAGGTCTCGGGCTTGCGAAACATCTGGCGAATTGAGCGTGAAATCATTGCACCGGAACGAACACTGCTGGAGATTGAGACGCTCCCGGTGTCCACGTCGATGACCACCCTTCTTACGACGCCTGTCAGGACTTGCTCATCGCTCGTGTCGGTGTGGTTCGGAGCCGTACTGAAGGCGAGGAAAGCCCCGGTCATGAGCATGACAAACGCAATGGCAACCAGCACGACGGTCGGCTCTCGTCGGCCCGTCGCCTTCGATGTCTGCGAGTCGTCTGTCATCCGGAACTTCCTTCGAGGCGAATTCTCGCTTGAAAGCCTAGGTCATGACGGCGTCGAGCGGCACCTCCCTCGGTATGCTTTGGTGAGATTGGAGGTACCTTGAGCGGCCACGTTGTCATTGATCCCGGACGGGCGCGTCCCCAGCAATACGGGGTGGCGATCTACAACGCGAATCTTCTGAATGCCATTTCTGAGATTGCACCCCAGGACATTCAGGTTGAGCAGTTGGCTCTGGCAGATCCCGCCGAAATGATTCCGGGATGGCAAATCCCCGCGTCGAACTTGAAGTACAGGCGGATGCCCGTGATGCGCCTTCTTGCCGGTATCGCGGGCGCGATCTGGAGGCCGTCGCTCGACTTCATCGTGGCCGGGCGCCACGGGATCTACCACGCGCTAATCGCAACCGAGGCACTAGCCATTGATCCCTCTCGCAGGCTGGTGTCGGTTCACGATGCATCGTTGTTTAGGGATGACATAGCGGACGAGTTCAGCAGCGAGACCCGGGTCGAATGCAGACAAACTCTGGAGTCGTCCGCAGGAGTCGTGACAGTCTCGGAGTTCTCAAGGCGAGAATTGCTCGAGCACCTCGATCTAGACGAGAGCCGGATAGCCGTGGTGCCGGGGGGAGTGGACCACATGCGCTTCTTCCCGAGGAGCGAGGAGGAAGTAACGGCCGTCAGGAACCGGTATGGACTGCCCAATAGATATGTGATTTCGGTGGCTGGCGGAATCCCGCGCAAGCGCCTCGGTGACGTCGAGGCGATGGCCGACAAGCTCTGGAAAAAGGATCGCATTGAGACAGTCGTCGTGGGATCTGGTCGCGGGTCGCGCCCGGGTGCAAAGCGTCTTGGCTTTGTCCCCAGGGAGCACTTGCCGGCGCTGTACACAGGAGCGGTCGCCTTCATTTCGATGTCGGAATATGAGGGCTTTGGGCTTGCACCCCTTGAGTCCGTTGCCTGTGGAACTCCTGTAATAGCCGCCAGAGCTGACGCGATCGTCGAAGTTCTCGGTGACGTTGCAAGTTTCGTGGAGGTTGGCGACGTCGATGGAGCCTCAAAGGCAGTGGAGAAAGTTACGGAGAAGCGAGCTCGGAGAAAGCGCGTTCAGGCGGGGTTGGAGCTTGCTCAGAACTTCAGGTGGGAAGAGACCGCGCAAAAGATGCTCTGCGTCTACAGATCGATGATGAGCGGGGAGGCAATATCGACCGCAAGTTCTCAGCGAATCGCAGCGGGGCTTTCGATAGGCGATGCGGTCGAGGCGGGGGAGTCAGAAGTCGAGGCCGAGCCGGCCAAGTAGCGACTTCTTTCGCGAGTCTTGATTTGCGGCCACAGTGCGCGCGTCAAGTTCAAGGCGGTCATCTAAGGGAGCGAGCTCCACTGTCGCCGATCCCTCTCGACGCTCGAGCGCAGCTCTAATCAGTGCATCTGCCAGGCCCGGATTCTGCGGAAGCACCGGCCCATGGAGGTACGTCCCAAAGCAATTCTTCAGTCTGCAACCCTCCGTTCGGTCTTCGCCGTTGTTCCCGTAACCTCGTAGCACGACTCCGAGCGGCTCACCCCCTTCGAGAATCGTGGTTCGTCCGCCGTGATTCTCAAAGCCCACAAGTATTCCGCCGTACTCGCTCGCGGCCTCGACTTCGATTGGTCCAACGAGGCGACCTGGGCCATTTTCGGTCCTTACCGGCAAGACTCCGAGACCGTCGAGGAGGGAGCCATCGGCGGTTCTATAGCTCTGCCCCAAGAACTGGTAGCCGCCGCAAACCGCAAGCATCGCGAGCCCGTCATCGACAGCCTCTGCTAAGGCTCCCGCGCGCATTCCGGCTAGCTCGGCGGCGACTGCCTCCTGGTCGCGATCGGCTCCGCCCCCGAGGAAGACAACGTCCCAGTCCGCGGGTGCGAAGTCATCGCCTGATTGAACCTCGACGACTTCGACCGGGATCGAGCGCCATTCGCAGCGACGCCTGAGAGCGAGCACGTTTCCCTGATCGCCATATAGACCCATGGCTCCGGGGAACAAGTGGGCGATTCGCAACACCTCTGCTGAAGATGCGGCGCCGGAGTCTCGAACACCAACCATCAATGGATCCGGGGGGCGAGTTGACGTTTGACCAGTTCGGCGCGGAGTTCGCGCATCGCTGTATAGGTGAGCAGGGCACTCATCGCGCTGCCGCGAGGAGTGCGCGCCACCGCGGCGCGAAGAGCGGGGTAGAGATCCTTCTCGACTTCGACGGAGTCAGTAGGCCAGCCGTCGTACTTGAGCCTAAGTGCCACCGAACTAGCGCGTGTGCCAGACGCCACGAAAGGGTGCCCGGCACCGATGATTCCTGCAAAGTCAACATCCCAGATCCACGAAACATCGCGTCCGTCCGCAGTCTTGTCGTTCAGGCCAAAAAGAACTGGAGGCAACTCCGACGTTCGAGAAGCGAGACGTTCGGATTCAGCGACCATGAGGAGGCTTCCGGTGAGAGCCGCCGGGTTCTTCGAGAGCAGCAAGCGGACCGCCCGGCCATCGAGTTCGATTGGCTCCGCGCGCCCGTAAGCGGTGCGGCTCTCTGCTAGGGCCTTTGCGACCGTGGAGAGGCTGACCCCGAGCTCAGAGGCGGCGGCGCAGGCCGCCAGCGCGTTGGCCGCGTTGTGAAGACCGGGCAAGCGCAGTGAGAAGGTGTCCATGCCGTTTGGTGTCTCGACAGCAAGCTCGAATCCGTCAAATCCGGCGCTCTTGGCCTTGATAAGCCGATAGTCGGGATCCGGTCTCGCCCATCCGCACCCCGTGCAGCGGTAGTCGCCTCCACCGATTGAGAGAGTCCGGCCGTATTCCAACGGCTCCTCACAAAATGGGCACCAGGACGCGTCTGACGGAGGCCGCTGAGGCGCGGGATCCTCGACCTCGAGCCCAAAGAAGCGAACGGCAGTTCGCGGGGGAGCATCAGGAGATTTGATCCATCCGAGAGCGGCCACGCGGGGATCATCAGCGTTGAGGATTAGACGAGTTGACGGCCCAAGGCCATCGAGCATTTCGCGCCATTTGGTCATTAGCGCATCGATTTCGCCATAGCGGTCAAGCTGGTCGCGGCTGAGGTTCAAGAGCACAAGTGCCTCTGGCGGCCGTGCCTCCACAATCTTGAGCAGCGCCGCCTCGTCTGCTTCCAACGCGGCATCGATCGCATCGCCCGCCGTCAACAACGCGCTCGCAAGTCCGGTTGTCAGATTTGCACCAGCCGTATTTGAAATCGGATTTGTGCCGTCGCCGCGCAAGCACGCGGTTATCAACGAGGCTGTCGTCGTCTTTCCGTTGGTGCCCGAGACGTATGCCACGCGTCCATCAATGCGTCTGAGCATGGCGCGCAGCGCGCTCGGGTCCACACCCAACGCAAGGCGTCCGGGGAGATTGGTGCCGCGATCCGGATCGATCAACTTCAAGGCGCGCCTAGCTGCGCGTCCAGTGGAGATCGCCAGTTGAGTGCGGAATGTGTCCGACATGGGTCCGATTGTCGCAGCCCGGGACGGGTCATGCCCAGCGTTCGAGAACTGCCTTGCCGTCACCTACAATCGAAGGTTCACGTCTGGCAGGAGTATCTCGTTGGCAAGTGACCGAATCGTCATCAAAGGGGCCCGGGAGCACAACCTCAAGGACATCGCGCTCGATCTTCCGCGCGACCAGTTGATCGTCTTCACGGGCATTTCGGGATCAGGCAAGTCAAGTCTGGCGTTCGACACGATCTACGCCGAGGGGCAGCGGCGCTATGTGGAATCGCTCTCTTCTTATGCGCGGCAGTTTCTCGGGCAAATGGACAAGCCGGATGTCGATTTCATAGAGGGCCTGTCGCCGGCAATCTCAATTGATCAGAAGTCCACGTCGCGGAATCCTCGATCGACTGTCGGGACGATTACGGAGGTCTACGACTATCTGAGACTCCTCTTCGCTCGGATAGGAACGCCACATTGCCCTGAGTGCGGAAGGCCGATTGAGAGGCAGACACCTGAACAGATAGTTGACCGAATCATGACCCTGCCCGAGGGGACGCGCTTTCAGGTCCTTGCTCCGGTGGTGCGGGGCCGAAAGGGCGAATACGAGGGATTGCTAGGCGATCTTGCGCGGCAGGGGTTCTCACGGGCGCGAGTTGACGGCGAGTTGGTCGATCTAGTGGAGAAGATCCGCTTGGATCGATATTTCAATCACACAATCGAGGTGATCGTGGATCGTCTGGTCGCGAAGGCCAGCATTCAACGCCGCCTGACGGAGTCGATCGAGACGGCCCTTGGTCTGGCAGAAGGTGTCGCCGAGATCGAGATCATTCCTCAAGACGGAGAGGGAGATATCGAGACACGCCTGACCTTCAGCCAGCACCTCGCCTGCAGCCATTGCGGCCTCTCTTTTGATGAGCTCGCACCACGAAATTTCTCCTTCAACTCTCCTTACGGAGCGTGTGAAGCGTGCGCCGGACTCGGAACCCGCCACGAGGTCGATCCCGAGCTGGTTGTTCCCGACGTGACTCTGGCGGTGAGCGAGGGTGCGATTCACCCGTGGGCCGGCAGGCGTGGCGAGTACTTTCCAAAGCTCCTCGAGTCGGTTGCCGAGACCTACAGATTCGATCCTGACACGCCGTTTTCGCGCCTCAAGAAGGCACAGAAGGAGATGTTGCTCTACGGGTCATCTCAGAAACAGGTTCACGTCAAGTACAAGAACCGCTATGGGCGGCTTCGGTCATATCGGACTGAATTCGAAGGCGTGATTCCGTGGCTAGAGCGGCGGCATTCGGAGGCGGACAGCGACTGGTTGAGGGAGCAGATCGAGAACTACATGCGTCTCGTGCCATGCAATAGCTGCCAAGGAGCCCGCCTGCGCCCCGAGAGCCGGGCAGTGAGGATCGCGGGCGAGAACATCGCCGATGTCTGCGCGAAGTCCATTGCGGTGCTTGCGTCATGGCTCGGCGCGCTGGACCTGAGCGAGCGAGAAAGGCTCATCGCGGAGCGCGTCGTGAAGGAGATCAAAGAGCGCGTTAGTTTCCTTCTTGATGTTGGCCTCGACTACCTGACGCTCAACAGATCCGCGGGGTCGCTCGCCGGGGGGGAGGCACAACGAATTCGGTTGGCCACTCAGATCGGGAGTGGCCTTGTCGGCGTGCTCTACATATTGGATGAGCCGTCGATCGGTCTGCACCAGCGGGACAACAAGCGCCTCATCGAGACTCTCGTTCGCCTCCGGGATCTCGGCAACACGTTGATCGTCGTTGAGCACGACGAAGAGACAATCCAATCCGCCGACTACGTTGTCGACATCGGTCCGGGAGCCGGAGAGCATGGTGGCGAGGTAGTCGTAGCGGGATCAGTCGAAGAGCTCAAGGAGTCTCCCAACTCGATCACCGGCGCATATCTGAGTGGCCGTAGGGAAATCCCGGTGCCCCCAAAGCGGCGCGAGCCCGGTGAAGGGTGGCTTGAGGTCGAAGGCGCCCGTGAGCACAATCTCAAGGAAATCGACGTGAAGATCCCGCTGGGGTGCTTTGTCTGCGTGACCGGAGTATCGGGCTCGGGGAAATCTACGC
The DNA here is from genome assembly GCA_003577105.1 of Acidobacteriota bacterium. Lineage (GTDB taxonomy): Bacteria > Actinomycetota > Acidimicrobiia > ATN3 > ATN3 > ATN3. Next base: position 33,402 of record QEUQ01000014.1, read on the forward strand.
TTGTGAACGAGATTGTCCACAAGGCCCTGATGGCAGAGATCTATGACTCGAAGGTGCTTCCGGGGAAGTTCAAGCGGATCGTGGGGGAAGAGTCGATCGACAAAGTAATTGCGATCGATCAGAGCCCAATCGGACGCACACCTCGGTCAAATCCAGCGACCTACACGGGAGTCTTTGACCACATCCGGAAGCTTTTCAGTCAGACGCAAGAGGCGAAGGTTCGCGGCTACCAGCCTGGCAGATTCAGCTTCAACGTAAGAGGCGGGCGCTGCGAGGCATGTTCGGGTGACGGAACCATCAAGATCGAAATGCACTTTCTTCCCGACGTCTATGTTCCGTGCGAGATCTGCAAGGGGCGTCGGTACAACCGCGACACTCTCGAAGTTGCCTTCAAGGGGCGTGACATCGCTGAGATCCTCGACATGTCCGTCGAGGAGGCAAACGCGTTCTTCGCGAACCAGCCGCCGATTGCCCGGCATATGCAGACCCTTCTCGACGTCGGGCTTGGCTACGTCAGACTCGGTCAGCCTGCTCCGACCCTTTCGGGAGGGGAGGCTCAGCGAGTCAAGCTTGCTTCGGAACTGGCAAAACGGGCCACCGGGCGGACTTTCTACATCTTGGATGAGCCGACCACCGGACTGCATTTCGAAGATATAAGCAAACTGCTTGGCGTGCTCGGAAGACTGGTTGATGGCGGCAACACGGTGCTCGTCATCGAGCACAACTTGGACGTAATCAAGACGGCCGACTGGCTGATCGATCTTGGCCCCGAGGGGGGTGACCGAGGTGGTGAAGTTGTGGCTGCCGGCACTCCAGAAGAGGTAGCCGGCCACGGCAAGTCCCATACTGGCCAATTTCTCGCGCCGATACTTTCCGGGGTAGGGCGCACCGGATCCGGATCAAAGCCTGTCAGGCGACGTCGAAGCTCTCGATGACCTGGCGAACGAGGTCATCTGCGCCTTGCATCTCGGCATCGAAGAGGCCCCAGACAACGATGACGCGGTCTTGCACGACACCGAGCATGCGGACCTGCTTGACATTGGTTCCCGCGATCTCTCCGCTGCCAGTGGTAAGTCGATATCCCGCGACCTCGGCGCTCTCAGCGGTGAGCTCCGGCAGAATCTCGTTGAGGATTTCTTCGACTGTGTCGATTGCGTCAGCCCGCTCCAAGCCATTTGTCGAGACTGAACCGACTCCAATTTGTGGCAGGCGAGAAACGGAGTCTCGCGGCCTGACGGTGCCCCACAGGTTTTGTGACGATCCGGGGTCCATACGCCAGTGCTGAGGAACCTCCACCGTCAGGCCGTCAGGACCGCGAAATCTCCGATCACCGACCGGAATCAAAGGCGGGGCGCCCTCGGGAGTGCGAGAGCCTGTGGGGGCCTGGGAAGTCTTACCCTTACCAAGAAGGAGTCCAGCTCCGACGGTGGAGAGTGCCAACAAGAGTGCACCCGCAACGAAGCGAGCGCGGCGACTGGATCGTGAACGCATGAGGGTCATGCTTCCTCCTCAATGTGATGGGGGAAGCTCAAACTTGAAGGGGAAGCGAATTACCAGTCCGATCGGCCCAATCGGTCGAGGGGGCCGTGTGATGCTGGAGCCGGAGGAGTCTCGCAGCCGGCGCCTGCATGATCAAGCAATTCAAGCGTGGTATTGAGCGATATGCGCGATCGCCGCGGTAGGAAGGTGCTCAGGCTCCGCGCCCAAGACGCGCCGTTCCCAACAGATTGAGCTCTAGGTGATAGAGAGCATTCTTTCGAGCGCAACTCGCGCGTCGGCGGCCGTAGTGGGGTCCACGACGATCTGGTTGATGGCGTCGCCTCGTACGAGTGCGTCGAGGCACCAAGCGAGGTGAGCTGCATCGATCCTGAACATCGTCGAGCATGGGCAGACAATCGGGTCTAGCGATTCAACGATCTTTCCCTGCTCCGCGAATTCAGTGCTCATGCGGGAAACGAGGTGAATCTCGGTGCCAACGCCCCAGATGCTGCCCGGATCGGCTTCGCCGATGATCTTCTTGATGCCCTCTGTCGAACCGATTTGGTCGGCCATCTCGACGACTTCATTCGCGCATTCCGGATGAACAATCACCTGACCACCCGGGTGGCGCTCCCTGAAATCGGCGACCATCTGCGGAGTGAATCTTTGATGTACTGAGCAGTGCCCTTTCCAGAGGACAATGGTCGCTTCCTTGATCGAGCGCTCGTCTAGGCCGCCATTGGGAAGGCGCGGATTCCATAGGGCCTCGTCGGTCAGTCCCATTGCCCGTGCTGTATTGCGCCCAAGGTGCTGATCGGGAATGAATAGCACTTTGTCACCGCGGGAGAGCGCCCACTCGAGTACTGCTCTGCAGTTCGAGGAGGTGCAGACAGCGCCACCGTTGCGACCTACGAACGCCTTGATCGCTGCCGACGAATTCATATAGGTAATTGGGACAACCCGGCTGATATCGGTCGTGTTCTCAATGACCTCCCAGCACTCTTCGACCTCTTCGATAGCAGCCATGTCGGCCATCGAGCAGCCGGCGTTCAAGTCGGGCAATATCACCGACTGATCGGCCCGGGTCAGGATGTCCGCAGACTCGGCCATGAAATGGACACCGAGGAAGACGATCCATTTCACGCTTGGATTCTTGGCCGCATACTGAGCGAGCTTGAAGGAGTCGCCGGTCGCGTCGGCCCATCGATAGACCTCTTCTCGCTGGTAGTGGTGCCCGAGAAGGATCAAGTCCTCGCCCAGCTGCTCGCGCGCAGCCTTGATCCAAGATTGAAGTGTGTCCTCACTTGCTTCGCGATAGCGCGTAGGCAGTGTCGGCTGCAGGCGCAGCATGGCGACCTCCACGAGTTCGCAGCCTCGAAATGGCCGGTGGGGCGCCTGGCTCGCTGCCCACGGGGATGGCGGCCTCGAGACCAAATGTATCCGCCGAGTCAGCGTCGACATTGGGCCACAGATGGCCCTGTCAATCGCTTGCTCGTTGCCAGGGCGGTCAACAACTGAAGGATATCAGCCTTCATCGCTAAACAACCTACTTTTTGGCCCGTCAATTCCGTGCTCGAGGCGTGAGAAGATCATGGGAATGTTGAAACGACCGGCACCGAGCGAAATCCCGGAGCAGCCGGGCGCGTACCTCTTCAGAGACGCAAGCGGCGATGTCATTTACGCTGGTAAGGCGAAGTCGCTTCGCAAGCGCATCGCCTCATATTTCGCCAAAGCGCTCCCGAGCCGGACCATGCGGATGATGTCGGAGGCCGAGTCCCTCGATTGGATGATCGCAAAGAACGAAGCCGAGGCGATTCTCCTCGAATTCAATCTGATCAAGGAGCACAGGCCGCGCTTCAACGTCCTGCTCAAAGATGACAAGAGCTTTCCGTTCCTGGCCGTAACGATGGGGGAGGAATGGCCCCGCCCGGCGGTCATGCGCGGAAGGCTCAGAAAAGGCGTCCGGTACTTCGGGCCGTACGCCCACACCCACGCGATTCGAGAGACTCTCGACTCGCTTCTGAGGACATTCCCCCTCAGAACTTGCTCGAATTCCAAACTCAAGTCTCACGCAGTGCTCGGCAAGCCATGCCTCTACTTTCACATCGAACGCTGTGCTGGACCCTGTGTAGGGGCTGTCACCAACAGCGAATATCTTGGGCTGGTTGACGATTTCTGCAAGTTCCTCGACGGAGACGATCGCGATGTAACAAGGCGGCTCGAGTCGGAGATGGCCGAGGCGTCGAAGAGGCTGGAGTTTGAGGTTGCCGCGCGCAAGAGAGATGAGCTGGCATCGATCCGAAAGGTGATCGAGCGCCAACAGGCCATCTCAGCGCGCTCAGAGAACTTCGACGCGATCGCCGTAGCCGACGACGAAATCGATGTGAGCATTCAAGTCTTCTCAGTTCGGAGGGGCAGGCTCGTGGGGCGGCGGGGTTATCTCGTTGAGAAGGCTGAAGATCTCAGCCGCGCTGACTTGATCGCCACCCTCCTCGAACAGGTTTATGGCTATGCGGAGCCAAGCTCGAATCCCGCATCGGAGAAGGAGCAGGCGAGGCCGATACATGTGCCCCGTCAGATTCTGGTTGAAGACGAACCAGCCGGCATAGAGGCTTGTGAGGCATTTCTCGCCTCGTTGCGCGGCGGCTCAACAGAGATCAAGGTCCCCCAGCGGGGAGAGAAGCGGGAGTTTATGGCAACGGTTCGTCAAAACGCCATTGACGCTCTCGCACGCCACAAGCTCCGTCGCTCGGCTGATCACGGATCTCGATCTCGGGCCCTCGCGTCACTGCAAGATTCACTCGGACTCCCTGAGGCTCCACTCAGGATTGAGTGCTACGACATCTCCAACACAGGAGGAGACGAAATCGTCGCCTCGATGGTGGTACTCGAGGACGGGCTTCCCAAGCCTCGCGACTATCGACGCTTCAAGATTCGCGAGCAGTCCGGACAGGACGATTACGCGGCGATGGCCGAAGTGATTAGGCGCCGGTTCACTGCCTACATCGAGGAGATGCAAAATTCTGGAGACTCCGAGCCGGCAGAGGGAACGGGGTCTACTGCGAGGAGCACACCCAAGCCGAAGAAGTTCGCGTACCGGCCAAGTCTGGTGTTGATCGATGGCGGCCCAGGGCAGCTGAATGCGGCTACTGGAGTCCTCGACGAGCTCGGTATTGAAGGTATAGCCGTGGCCGGCCTGGCCAAGCGGTTCGAGGAGGTCTATCTTCCCGGCCAAGCCGAGCCAGTGCGAATCGAGCGCGGCTCGACGGCGTTGCACATCCTCCAAAGAGTCAGAGACGAGGCGCATCGCTTCGCCATCTCGTACCATCGGAAATTGCGTGGCAAGAAAATGACGAGATCGGCGCTCGATGGAATTGCTGGGGTTGGGGATGTTAGGAAGAAGCAGTTGATGAGGCAGTTCGGGTCGGTAAAGCGACTCAAAGAGGCGACCCTCGAAGAGATCAAGGCCGTACCAGGGGTGCCTGAGTCGGTCGCGACGGCGATCCACGAGGCCCTCTCCAGTGGCAGCTCGGAAATGAACGCCGCCGATCAGGGCGCGAAGGAAGTGGGGGAAGGTTCAGATGAACAGTGAGGCTCATCCGCGCGAGCTCACCATTGTCACCGGCATGTCGGGTGCGGGTCGATCGACAGCTGCCAAGTGCCTCGAGGACCTCGGCTTCTTTGTCATCGACAATCTGCCGCCATCTTTGATCCCAAAAGTCGTTGAGCTAGGTGTCACTGGCACAAGCCCAAGTGCCCGAATGGCACTCGTCACCGACGTGCGAGGCGGCGTCTATTTTGAGGAGCTGGCGCAAGCTCTAGACGACTTGACTGCATCGCGGACGCCGTATCACGTCCTCTTCCTGGACGCCACACCAGAAGCCCTGGTTCGCCGCTTTGAGGAGGTGCGAAGGCCGCATCCGCTGAGCCCGTCGGAGAGGGTGATCGATGCGATAGCGAGGGAGCGCCAGATGCTCGATGAGCTGAGAGCGCGCGCTGATGTGGTGATCGACACTTCGGATTTGAACGTACACGAGTTGCGACGGGAGATCCGAGAGGTCTTCGGTGACTTGGAAGGGCCCCCGGGACTACAGGTGTCAGTTGTCTCGTTTGGCTACAAGCACGGCATACCGATCGACTCGGACCTGGTATTTGACGTTCGCTTCCTTCCAAATCCTCACTGGGTCGACGACCTGCGGCCCTTGACCGGACATGATGATCCAGTTCGCGACTACGTCATGGGCAACACAGCCACGACTGATTTCATCGAGCGGCTCGCATCGTTCATGGGCTACCTGATGCCTGCATTCGTCGAAGAAGGCAAGGCTCATCTGACCATCTCGATCGGGTGCACGGGGGGGCGCCACAGGTCAGTAGTGATCAGCGAAGAAGTGGCTTTGATTCTTGCCGCTGGGGGATACAACGTTCGAGTTCGCCACCGAGACATTGCCCGAGCCCCAAAGCCCGGCAGTGCGGAGTCAGATTGGAGCCGTCCGCCGTTTGAGTAGAGATGCCGGACCCGCCGTAGTAGCAATCGGTGGGGGAAACGGCCTTGCCAGCGCGCTCAGGGCCGCGCGCCTATATGCATCGAGCGTGACAGCCGTTGTGAGCGTTGCCGACGACGGTGGCTCTTCGGGGCGCTTGGTGTCGGAGCTGGAGATCCTTCCCCCTGGAGATATGCGTAAGTGTCTGGTCGCGCTGGCAGCTGACGGAAGTCCTTGGGCCGAGGCCCTTGATTACCGCTTCGATAGCGGCGAATTGAAGGGCCACTCGCTCGGAAACTTGATCTTGGCCGGGCTTGCTGACGTGAGAGGCGGTTTTCCTGAGGCGCTCACGACGGTTGAGACGCTTCTCGAATGTGAGGGCAGGGTCTTTCCCGCAACTACCGATCGGGTCAGTCTTGTGGCCAAGACGAGTCGCGGCCGGATCGTTGGGCAGGTTGCGATTGCCAACGCGGGAACTCCAATTCATGAGGTGAGGTTGGAGCCATCTGCACCTCGAGCACATCCCGCCGCGCTTGAGGCAATTGCGGAATGTGACCAAATCATCCTCGGACCTGGCTCCTTATATACGAGTGTTCTTCCACCGCTAGTCGTACCCGAGATCAGAGACGCGGTCATGAGTGCCCGGGCTCACAGAGTTTATGTCTGCAACTTGGTAGCTCAACCAGGCGAGACCGACGGCTTGGACGCGGGCAGTCATGCGAAGGCACTGATAGATCATGGGATCAGCTTCGAGACGATGATCTATGACGACGGCGGCAACCCTGGGGGTGTGGCCCCAGAAGGCATTGACGAGTCGCTCTATGCGGTGGTCGGGGCACAGCTTGCAGGCGAGTCAAACCCGGCTCGACACAGCCCGGAGGTTCTGGCTGCTCTTCTGGCCGATGAGATTCTCAGGCGTTAGTCTCAGTAGCGCAGCCACTTCTCAGGAGGAATGTCAATGACACGTGTTGGGGTCAACGGTTTTGGCCGGATCGGCAGGAACTTCTTCAGGGCCGTGAGGCGGTCCGGAGCCGATGTTGAGATTGTTGCTGTCAATGACATCACCGACACCAAGACCCTTGCGTACCTCCTTCGATACGACTCGGTGCTCGGTGTTCTCGATGGTGAGGTGAGCACTGGCGACGGAGAGATATCGGTCGACGGACAAGCATTCAAGGTGCTGGCTGAACGCGATCCGGCATCTTTGCCTTGGAGTGACCTTGGGGTCGACGTTGTTATTGAGTCGACCGGGCTATTCACCTCACGCGACGACGCGGCCAAGCATCTCGAAGGGGGAGCCAAGCGGGTGATTATTTCGGCACCCGCCAAGGGCCCTGATTTCACATTCGTGATGGGCGTCAACGATTCCGAGTTCGATTCGACCTCTCACAAGGTCATTTCAAATGCATCGTGCACTACGAACTGCATCGCCCCGATGGTCAAAGTGTTGCTCGACAACTTCGGCATTGAGTCTGGATTCATGACCACGACTCACGCCTATACAAATGACCAGAGGATTTTGGACTTGCCCCATAGCGATCTTCGCAGGGCGCGAGCGGCTGCGGTCAACATCATCCCGACCTCGACAGGTGCAGCCAAGGCGCTCGGTGAGGTAATTCCTGAAGTAAAGGGCAAGCTCGATGGCATGGCGATGAGAGTCCCCGTGCCCGATGGCTCAGTCACTGATCTAGTGGTGAACTTGGGCCGGGAGGCGAGCGCCGAAGAGGTCAACTCCGCGTTTGCGTCGGCTGCATCTGGACCGATGGCAGGAATCTTGCAGTATGCCGAGGACCCGATCGTGTCGTCGGACATCGTCGGCAATCCTCATTCGTGCGTCTTCGATTCAGGGCTGACGATGTCAATGGGCAAATTCGTGAAGGTGCTTGGGTGGTACGACAACGAGTGGGGTTACTCAAATCGGCTCGTAGACTTGGTCACGACTGTCGGATCCTGAGCGGACCGGTTGCGGATCCGAGTACATCGACGCTATGAGCGACGCACTCCCGGCAATCGAGGATCTCGATCTCTCTCGTAGAGATGGCCGGCCCTGCCGCGTTTTCCTGCGTGCGGACTACAACGTGCCGCTTGAGGACGGGGAGATCACCGATGACCACAGGATCGCGGCGACTCTGCCTACATTGGAGCGGCTTGGCTCAGATGTAGTCGTAGTCGTCGGTGCACATCTCGGGCGCCCCAAGGGCAAGCGCGTCGAGGAGCTGTCTCTCGCGCCGGTTGCGAAACATTTAGAGGAGCTCATCGACCGCCCGGTGAAGTTGGCGAGCGACGTGGCGGGGCCGGGCGCGCAGTCATGTGTGGCCGAGGCGGCCCCAGGTGACGTTGTGATGCTTGAGAATCTGAGGTTTGAGGCCGGCGAAGAGAGCAACGATCGGGAGTTCGCCCATTCGCTGGCGAGCCTCGCAGATGTCTATGTAAACGAGGGATTCGGCGTCTCACATAGGGCACACGCGTCGACGGTGGGTGTGGCCCGCCTTCTTCCGGGGGCGGCTGGACTGCTGTGCAGGCAAGAGGTTGAGGTTCTCGGTGGCTTGCTTGAAAGCCCCAGGCGGCCCTTTGTTGCGGTCCTTGGCGGAGCCAAAGTCTCTGACAAGATCGGTGTCGTATCAGCCCTGCTTGACAAGGTCGATGCGCTGCTCATTGGGGGAGGCATGAGTTTCAGTTTCCTTGGGGCTCAGGGATTCGAAGTTGGGGACTCATTGGTCGAGCCCGAGTCATTTGAGACTGTGCAGGAAGCGTTGACGAAGGCAGAAGAAGCTGGCAAAGACATTTACCTTCCGACAGACGTTGTGATCGCCGATGACTTCGCCGAGTCAGCGAAGCACAAGATCGTCGGTGCGGGAGGGATTTCGTCGGGCTGGCGAGGCCTTGATATCGGCCCCGAGACCGTGAAGCGATACAGCTCGGTGCTTGCCGGAGCGGGCAGCATCTTGTGGAACGGACCCATGGGCGTATTTGAGTGGCCGGCGTTTGAGGCCGGCACGCGAGGGATCGCCGAGGCAATTGCGGAATCGCCGGGCTACAGCGTGGTCGGTGGTGGAGACTCGGGCGCGGCGGTTGCCAAGTTCGGCCTCTCCGATCAGGTCGACTACTTATCGACGGGCGGCGGGGCTTCGTTGGAATTCATCGAGTTCGGGGATCTGCCCGGTTTGAGGGCACTGCGTGAAGGAGTGACGGGTGGCTGAGGCGCGCAAGCCGATAATCGCCGGCAACTGGAAGATGAATCACACGCATCTTGACGCGATACAGGTTGTGCAGAAGCTGGACTACCAGTTGCGACCGGAGGACTATCGAGCCGTGGAGGTGGTTGTCTGTCCGGCCTTCACGGCGTTGCGGAGCATTCAGACTCTTATTGACGGTGACAAGCTCGAGGTTGGGCTTGGCGCGCAGAACCTTTGGTATGAGGATCAGGGTGCCTTCACCGGGGAAATCTCGGGGCCAATGCTCGCCAAGCTCAATGTGGACTATGTGATCGTCGGACATTCGGAGCGTCGGCAGATCTTCGGCGAGACCGATGAGGTTGTGAACAAGAAGGTAAAGGCCGTATATCGCAACGGGATGAAACCGATCCTATGTGTGGGAGAGACCCTCGAAGAAAGAGATGCAGGCGAAACAGAGGCGAAGGTTCGAAGCCAAGTCAAGGAAGCCCTGAAGGGGGTCGGTCAGGATCAAGCTGAAGCCCTGGTAGTTGCCTATGAGCCAATCTGGGCTATCGGGACTGGACGTAACGCCACACCCGAGGATGCCGACGAGACCACCGGACAGATCAGAGACGAGCTGCGCACCAAGTACGGAGATCTTGCTGATTCAATTCGAATTCAGTACGGCGGGAGTGTCAAGCCTGGCAACATCGCAGACCTGATGGCCAAGCCGAATATCGACGGGGCCCTGGTCGGAGGTGCAAGCCTTGATCCCGATGAGTTCGCCCGGGTTATTCGATATCGGATCTGACGGACCCAGCAGCTATACTTTTCTGCCCGTCTGATTCGGCACCTATCCGGAGTATCAGTTGCTCAAGGCAGTCCTGGTGACCATTCACGTTATTGCGTGTTTGCTGTTGATCGTCTTCATCTTGCTTCATGCAGGCAGGGGAGGTGGGCTGTCAGACATGTTCGGAGGAAGCGCGCCGAGCACCCTCGGAGGTTCCACGGTGGTTGAGAAGAATCTTGACCGACTGACGGTGGTAACCGGGGTGGTGACGTTCATAACTTCAATGGCACTCGTCTTCGTCTTCAATCAGATCTGAGTGCAGGGTTTCGCGGGTGCAGCGACCGGCCGCGTACGGTCCAATGAGTCGGAGCACCAACAAGTCGGAGTGGCGGAATATGGCAGACGCGCTAGGTTGAGGGCCTAGTCCGGGTTAACCGGGTGGGGGTTCAAATCCCCCCTCCGACACAAATTTCAACTGGTCAATGGGTAGAGGCGCTGTCTGCGCTCTCAATTTCCGGATGTGCCATCAGGGCCATTCCCGAGGAATGAATTGACCACGGAATCATGTTGTGGAACATGACGTCTTACGGGCCCGGATGGCAACTGGAGGATCAATTGACGCAGGCAATAACGCCCGACACCACGCTTGGGGAGATCGTTACCCAACGCCCCGAACTGGCCCGCGAACTGGAAAAGCGATCTCTGGACTACTGCTGCGGCGGTAAACGCAGCCTTGCCGAAGCCTGCTCGGCTGAAGGGCTCGATGCGACTTCAGTCGCAGAGGAACTCAGCTCACTTGAGACTGCAGGCCCCGCGGATTGGGGAGAAATGGGCTTGGCTGAGCTCGCAGACCACATCGAGAATGTCCACCACAGCTACGTCCTCGAGGAATTGCCGAGATTGAGCGCTCTCGCTTCGAAGGTCAACTCTGTTCACGGTGACCGGCATGCGGAGCTTGCTGACGTGGAGCGAATCTGGTCTCGACTGCGAAGCGACCTCGAGACGCATCTTGGCAAGGAGGAGGAGATTCTCTTCCCGATGATTCACCAACTCGTCGAAGCAAGCGGACCACTCGATTTCCACTGCGGAAGCCTCCAGAACCCCATTCGCGTAATGCTCATGGAGCACGACGACGCGGGGGAAATGCTGGCCGAGTTGAGGCGATTGACAGGTGACTTCACGCCGCCGGGAGATGCGTGCGAGAGCTACAAGGCCCTATATGCAGGGCTCGAGGAGTTCGAAAAAGACCTTCACATGCACATCCACAAGGAGAGCAATCTCCTATTTCCTGGAGTGATAGAGCTCGAGGAGTCAATGGACTGATGCCCCAATAGACTGAGGCCCGAATCAGCCCGGAGGCTCGTTCAATGTCAAACGCAGCGTTGCGCATGGGAGCGTTTCTGCTCGTGCTGGTGCTCCTTTTCGGACTCGGTTTTGGAGCTGGCAAGCTGTCGAGCGTGACCCCTCGAGGGGTCGAGGTTCACGAAGACATGCCTTCAGGTCACGGACAAATGCCTTGAGCGCTCAGGCCACGGCGCCCGCCATCAGCGACGGCCAAGATGTCTCGCTTGAGTTAGAGGGCATGACCTGCGCTTCGTGCGCGGCACGCATCGAGAAAAAGCTCAACAAGCTTGACGGCGTAGAGGCCGCAGTGAATTTCGCAACTGAACGCGCTGATGTCCATTTTGATGCCTCGAGAGCATCCGTGGATGACTTGATTGCCGCGGTCGAATCAGCAGGCTACGGCGCGAAGCTGCCGGAGCCCGATAGAGGTAAGACCGATGATTCAGATCCGATTGCCGACCTGAGGCGGAGACTCGTGATCGCTGCGGCGCTAGCGACACCGGTGATGCTGGTGTCGATGCTTCCGGCGCTGCAGTTTCCATACTGGCAGTGGGCCGCCGGCCTGCTGACGTTGCCCGTCGTCGCTTGGTGCGCGCTTCCATTTCACCAGGCAGCGTGGGTGAACTTAAAGCACGGCTCCGCATCGATGGACACCCTCATTTCAATGGGGGTGCTCGTCGCCTGGATCTACTCGCTGATTTCAGTTCTCTTTCGGGGAGCCGGGGGGGCAGACATGAAGATGCGCTTCACCCTTGGCACCGCCTCAGAACATGCCGAGGTCTATTTCGAGGTCGCGGCGGCCGTGACGACACTCATCCTGCTTGGGCGTTATTTCGAGGCCCGGGCGAAGCGCCGCGCGGGGGACGCGATCAAGTCGCTCATGGAGCTTGGGGCCAAGGAGGCATCCCTTCTTGAAGACGGCGTTGAGCGAAAGGTGCCAGTTGATGAGCTGCGGCCGGGCGATGTATTCGTAGTTCGGCCGGGCGAGAAGATCGCTACCGATGGTGTCGTGACCGACGGAGTTTCAGCTGTCGATATGTCCATAATCACCGGCGAAAGCGTTCCTGTGGATGTCAAAGAGGGCTCTGAGGTTGTAGGGGCGACAATCAACAAGAGCGGAAGGCTCCTAGTGCGAGCCTCGAAAGTCGGCGCAGACACGGCGCTCTCCCAGATCGCGCGAATGGTGACGGACGCTCAAGCGGGGAAGGCTCCAGTCCAAAGACTCGCGGATCGAATCTCGGGCGTCTTTGTCCCGATCGTAATTGCCCTGTCGGTGGGGACACTTGGCTTCTGGCTCGGCACTGGGTCCTCACCTGGCTTCGCGTTTACCGCGGCCGTTGCGGTGTTGATCATCGCTTGCCCGTGCGCACTGGGTCTGGCGACGCCGACTGCGCTGATGGTGGGAACCGGACGAGGGGCCCGCATGGGCATCTTGATCAAGGGCCCCGAGATCCTCGAGTCGACCCGCAAGGTCGACACGATCGTCCTCGACAAGACGGGGACGGTGACGACCGGGGCTATGTCGCTAGAAAGAGTCGTTACTGATGGGGTCAGCGAAGATGACGCACTGAGGCTAGTCGGGGCAGCTGAAGACGGCTCGGAGCATCCGATTGCCCGTGCGATTGCTGACGCTGCCCGCGAGCGCGTCGGGGTATTGCCCGGCGTCGACGCCTTTGAGAACCGAGAGGGACTCGGTATCAGGGCCGAGGTCGATGGGAGGGAGGTACTTGTCGGCCGCAGAGCGATGGTAGGGGAGAAGATCCCTCAAGCTCTTGACGAGGCGCTGGCTGAGGCAGAACTTGCAGGTAAGACCCCGGTGCTAGCCGCATGGGACGGCAAGGTTCGAAGCATATTCGTAGTTGCGGATTCGCCGAAACCAAGTAGCGAATCCGCGATTTCTGCGCTGAAGGGACTCGGCCTTGAACCAATCCTGCTTACGGGGGACAACAGGCGGACTGCCGAGGCCGTGGCGTCGCAAGTTGGTATCGACCGGGTCAAGGCCGAGGTGATGCCCGATGAGAAAGCTGCCGTGATCGGGGAGCTTCAATCCGAAGGCAGGGTTGTGGCAATGGTCGGAGATGGTGTCAATGACGCGCCGGCACTTGCTTCGGCCGACTTGGGACTCGCGATAGGCACCGGCACAGATGTGGCCATCGAGGCCTCCGACCTCACCCTCGTCTCAGGAGACCTTCGAGCCGCGGCAGATGCAATTCGGCTCTCACGACGAACCCTGGCAACAATCAAAGGGAACCTCTTCTGGGCTTTCGCGTATAACGTCGCTGCCATACCTCTCGCGATGACGGGGTATCTGAGCCCGATAATCGCGTCGCTGGCGATGGGGTTCTCAAGCGTCTTCGTCGTATCGAATAGCCTGAGGCTTAGGCGCTTCCAGCCGAGCCGGAAATAGCGCCGATGTCCTCGGCCTAAGGCAGCAGGGCCGCTACCCTCGGGCTTCTCTGAGCATCAGCCAATACGGTGGACCGTTCTTGACGCTGACTGTCTCAGTGACTTCGAACCCGAAACGGCTGTAGTAAGTGAGATTCGTTTCCTTGCTGGTCTCCAGATAAACGGGCAATCCACCTGAGTCCGCTTGCTCACAAACATTTCCCAGGAGTGAGGATCCGTGACCGCCCCGCTGGACTGAGGGATCAACCCCTAGGACTTCTACATAGAGATGAGGCATGCCCTTGGGGTGCTTGGACTGAAGCAGGAAGAGCGCCCGCAGCGACCGGGGAATGGAACTTGGCGGAAGGTGCCCGAGCGCGCCCAGCAGCGAAAGGTATGCGGTGTTCGGTGGTGGAAAGGTCCCTTCGGGATACCAAATGCAAACCCCTGCACCCTCGCCGGTGATGTTTACGTTGCCCGAATTGCGCATAGCTGTGCGAATGGCAGTTGCGTGAAGCCATCGAAGGGCCCGCCGGCGCCCAGAGAGCGATGGAAAGAGGTGAAGAAAGGCGGGATCTTCTTCAAATGCTGCGACTAGAGCATCTAAGACTCGCGACGCGTCTGAGGCTTCATAGTCTCTAAGTCCAGTGCTGTTGATCTCCATTTGCAGCGTGAATCCTTCGTCAGTTCGAGGCATTGACGTGGTCCGCCGAGTCGGACTCAACTCCCTCGGCGAACTCGATCAACAGGCGGGCGATGCGGGCCGGGCGTTCGAGTGGAGCCGAATGCCCCATCCTCTCGAGTATGACCAGCCGTGCCGAACGAATTGAGGCCGCAAGGTCAATTGATGCTTCCAACGGAACCATCGCGTCGGCCTCCCCGGCAACGACCAGAGTAGGTGCTGTAACGAGCGGAAGCGTCGCCTGAAGATCCTCGGCCGCCTCGATCATAGAGCGTGCCTCGCGGACGTAGGTCTTCCAGACGCGCGGGGGCTCGACAGAGCGCCGGATCATTTCTGACACAGCTTGACTGCTCGGCGCTGGTTTCGAGGCGGAAGCGAGATGCGCGAGTACTTCCGGAGCAAGTGTCGCGAGGAGCCGCAGCAGGAAGAAGCTGAAGGCGCCTCCGAGCAGCGGAAAAGCGGTGACGAAATCTGACGGAAGAATCGCAAGCGGAGATCCAATGCTGGCGAGAAGGGCGAGCCCTCTCACGAGGCCAGGGCGCATCGCTGCGAGTGAGATCGCAACTCCGCCGGCGTGCGAGTAGCCCACTACGATCGCGCCTTCAGGGGCCTCTGACTCGATCAGCGCTCCAATCGCGCGCGCATTACCGGCAATCGAGGCCGCGACGGGAGATGCCGGTCCAGAGGAACCGTACCCTGGCCTGTCGACGAGGATGATTCTCCAGTCGCCGCGGATGTGGGTGACGAGTTGATCCCAGTCGTGGCGAGTGCCGGGGCTGCCATGAAGCAGGACTATCGCCGGCCGGGGACCGTACGCACCTGCCTCTCCGACTAGCCTCTCTGACCAGGCAATCCGGGATCCATAGAAGACTGCCTTGTGTTCCCGAGTGATCATCACCAAATGCTATTGCATCGTCTTCGCTCTGTCGGAGCCGGTAATCCGAGGCGTGTGGTTACTCCGACTGCTCGCGGGCCTTCTGCTCGCTCGAGCCTTCCTTTCGAGCCTTGCGTAGGTGGACGAAAACAGGAATCACCGAGAGAGCGACAATCACAACTACGACTATCTCGAGGTTCTCGCCAATCCAGGGGAATGTCTGGCCGAGAAAGTACCCGAGCAAGGTGATTCCAATGCCCCAGAGCGCTCCACCGACGATGTTGAATGCGATGAATCGGCGGTATTTCATCTCGGCCGCACCGGCGACGATGGGAGCCATGGTGCGCACAATTGGTATGAAGCGCGCTATCACGATTGTCTTGCCGCCATGGCGCTCGTAGAACTCAGTGGCTCTTCGAAGGTGCTCTTGTTTGAAGAATCGGGAGTCTTCACGTCGATAGAGGGACGCGCCGGCCCGTTTGCCGAAGGCATAGCCAACTGAATCACCGGCAACGGCTGCCAAGAAAGCCACCGCGACAAGCGGGACAATTGGAAGATCGCCTCGCGATGCAAAGAGCCCGGCCGTGAAGAGAAGGCTATCGCCAGGAAAGAACATGCCTACTAGCAACCCAGACTCGGCGAAGACGACGAAGCCGATGCCAACGAGGCCGAATGTGGTCAGCAACCAGTGGGTGAAGGACTCCAGCATGGGCGGGACTTTACAGAGGCTGAGTTACCGGGGCCAGAATCGCATCCAACTTCGGACGATGAGTGGGGAATTCGAATCTACCACCGCAGCGCCGAACGCCCTAGCGTCGCCGCCGGCATTGAACGCGTTTGCGGCGCAGGTCATGGGCTCGATGCAGAAGCCCTCGGGAGGGGTGTACAAGCAGACACACGAAGCGTTCGTCGAGGCGGAGATCTCGATTCGCAGATCATGCCACTCGACTGCTATCGGCCAGATCGGATTGGCATAGACCTGGTCAAGCCGACGGTCATCAAGCGTTGGGCTTTCGGTGAGATCCGAGGAATCGTGGACACGAACCAGGCGGCCCGTGGGTATCAGCTCCTCATCAGTCTCGAAATACTCCGAGGACTTCACCTCAACTCTTGGATTCCCGCCTCGCCTCGAGAACCAGGGATGCCACCCGGCCCCCGCCGGGAAGCGCTGACCGGGTTCGGCGTGGATCTCGAGCGTGAGCGCAAGCACGTTCTCGCTGACTTCGACCGATTGGCGCACCTTGCCCCGCCAGGGCCACGCCTCACCCAGCGGGTACTCAAGGTCAGCCTCACGCTCGGAGCTGCTCACGACCGTCCACGGTTCTGCAAACGCAGTCCCGTGTATTGCCGAGCTCCCGAAATTTGCCGGGAGGGTGAAGGAATTGCCCTCGAAGGAGAAGCGGCCGTCGGCAATTCTCCCCGGCCACGGCGCCATGGGGTAGCAGCCCCACTGAAGCGAGCCGGTGTCACTTGACCCCGGACCCTCGATGCCGGAGGAGGTGATGGTACGAGCTCGAGCTCGTGACTCCCAGAGCTTCTTGTCAATCAGGAGATCAGGAAACGAGGCGCATTGGCGGTGTCTGATTTGGCTGATGCGCCCGCCAATAGCCGGAGTCAGCTCAACCTCGAGCTCCGCGGCCCTGAGCTTGATTTGGTCCACCCTCTTCTCCTCGTGGTGGCGCAAGTTGCCGCCTCTGTCAAAGAATTGCATCTTCTCGCGATTGGAGGAGCGGCGTGAGTATTCGAATCGAAGACGATGGGCCCGTTAGGACTGTGATCATCAACCGGCCCGAAGTGCGCAACGCGGTTGACCGGACAACGGCAGACTCGCTTGCCGAGGCTTTTCGAGAGTTCGAGAGCGACGATGTGGCGCGAGTCGCTGTTCTCTGGGGCGATGGAGGGAATTTTTGCTCGGGCGCCGACCTGAAGGCGATCGCCTCCGGCAATGGCAATCGAGTAGCGCCAGACGGTGACGGTCCGATGGGCCCGACTCGCATGCTGCTGAGCAAGCCGGTAATCGCAGCAGTTGCCGGACACGCGGTCGCGGGTGGCCTTGAACTTGCAGTCTGGTGCGATCTGAGGGTCGCCGAGAAGGATGCCATCTTTGGCGTGTACTGCAGGCGTTGGGGAGTCCCTCTAGTCGATGGCGGCACGGTGCGGTTGACCCGGCTGATCGGGCTCTCTCGGGCTCTGGACATGATCCTGACCGGTCGCGGAGTTGGTGCCGATGAGGCAGCCGAGATGGGGCTCGCCAATCGGGTTGTCGAGACCGGCAAGGCGCGGGAGGCCGCGGAGGAGCTGGCGCACGACATCAGCGGTTTTCCCCAGCTTTGCATGCGCAATGACAGACTCTCCGCTTACACGCAGTTCAGCATGGACATCGAGCAGGCGTTACTGAATGAGACGCGGCTTGGTCTTGAGACGCTCTCATCAGGAGAAACCCTTGAGGGTGCTTCTAGATTCATCTCCGGCGAGGGGCGGCACGGCCAATTCTGATTGGTCAATCGCCCCCGGTTGTGTTCCGTGAGTTGTTGGGTACCGGAGCCCATCTTGGCCAGACCGTATTGGCGACTCCGGGCTCTCTTGGAAGTGGTGGCGCAACGTATACTGCCTGACTGCCTTCGCTTAGGCAGTTCCTGACTAATTCTTGAAAGTGAGTTGCTGATGGCAGACGGCGCGAAATTGCGGACCGTCGCAGACGTGATGAGTTATCCCGTAGTCACCGCTACGGCAACGGACACCATTGCTGATGTTGCAGAGAGAATGGTGCAACACCAGGTTGGAGCGGTGGTCGTCGTCGAGGAAACGCGACCAGTCGGGATCTTTACTGAGCGTGACAACGTCAGGTTTGCCGCATCCGGCGCAGATCCCGCGGCAACCAAGGTGACGGAATGGATGACGGAAAACCCCGACACAGTCGAGCCTGACGTCGAGGTGGTCGAAGCATTCAAGTCCCTTGCGGAGCGAAAGTACCGGCACATTCCGGTTGTGAAAGACGGCGAGCTAGTCGGGATTGTCTCAATGCGAGACATCATCAAGATCAGCTTGATCATGCCGATTGAACAGCCAGGTACCGCCGTTCCGAAAGGACTTGAAGGGGTCGTTGTCGCTGAGACGACCATAGGCGACGTTCGTGGTCTGGAAGGCTTCTACCACTATCGCCAGTACAACGCCGTAGATCTCGCCGAGAAGCGGACACTCGAGGACGTGTGGCACCTGATCTACCGGGGCTACCTGCCTTCGGCCGCTGAGCGAAAAGACTTTGCAGACGAGATAGCGCCATTACGCGTAGTACCAGAAGAGGTCAAAGAACTTCTCCCTTCGATCGCCAAGAGCAGGGAGCACTTCGTTCCACTCGACGCGCTTAGAACGGCATATTCATTCACCGCGTCCGTGCTTGATTTTCGGCCATGGCTGGACATCGAGCCTGACGAATTGGTCGCGAACGGGATGCGAACCTGCGCGGTGATTCCGACTCTCTTGGTTGCGCTTTACCGCCTCAACAAGGGGCTTGAGCCAATCGATCCCAGCCCTGACCTGGGATATGCGGCCAACTACCTCTACATGATGACGGGCGAGGTACCGACTCCAGAGTACGCGAGGGCAATCGAGCAGTACCTGGTCTCGACGATTGACCACGGATTCAATTCCTCAACGTTCACCGCGCGGGTGATTACTTCTACCGGCGCTGACTTGGGTTCCGCGGTCGTCGGCGCCATAGGTGCGCTCTCCGGACCGCTTCATGGCGGCGCTCCGAGCAGGGCCCTAGACATGCTCGACGCAATCGGTGAGCCGGGAAATGCCGATGAGTGGCTCAGAAATGCGATCAGCGGCGGTGAGCGTTTGATGGGCTTCGGTCATCGGGTTTACAAGACCGATGATCCGAGATCCCTGATGTTGCGGGGAGTTGCGGAGCGGCTCGGTGGTGACAGGGTTGATTTCGCGAAGCACGTCGAGAAGCGCGCGGTCGAGATACTTGCTGAGTTGAAGCCGGACAGGAAGCTCTATGCCAACGTGGAGTTCTACGCCGGAGTCGTGATGGACATGTGTGGCGTCCCGAGGGAGATGTTCACTCCGACTTTCGCCTCGAGCCGAGTCATCGGATGGACTGCTCACATAATCGAGCAAGCCGGCGACAACAGACTGATTCGCCCTGGAGCGCTGTACAGCGGTCCGGAGCCGCCCCAGCCGGTGCCAGACCTCGCTTAGGTCAGGGCACAATTATCAGTCCTCGACTAACCGAAGTCCCGAGGCGTAGCGAATCCCGAGGTCGCGGTTGAATGTGTACGCCACGCGGGCGCCAAGTTCAGGATAGTCGCCATCGGCTGGCCCGATCACAAGGGCTGGCACTCCGCTAACAAAGACGTTCGACGGAATCTCCGCGTTTCCCGGCACCAAGGAGTGCGCGGCTACCACGGAGCCCGAACCTACGCTGGCGCCGTCGAGAACGGTCGCTCCGTTGGCTACGGTGGAGTCATCTCCGAGATTCGCTCCATGAATCAGGCATAGGTGGGCAATCGTCACTCTGGAGCCGATGATTGTAGGGAAGTCAGGTGGGCCGTGGATCACGCTGCCATCTTGAACATTTGTCTCGCTTCCAATCACGATCGGAGAGAAGTCCGCTCTTACAACTGCTCCAAACCACACGGACGAGCCAGGGCCGATCGTCACGTCGCCGATCACAGAAGCCGTTGGCGCAACGAACGCCGAGGGATCAATGGAGGGGTACTTGCCCTCAAGTTCGTATATGGGCAATTTGAAAACTACTCCTGCTCGTGTTCTTGGAGTCTCTGTGCTATCTCGTCGAGGCGGTTTCGACAATGTTGGTGTAGACGCTGCCCCTCCTCCCAGAGCCCAAAGGCCTCGTCTAGACCGGCCGAGTCGGCCTGAAGTTCGGCCACGAGCGATTCGAGACGGTCGAGCGCCTCTTCAAAGGTGAGTACCGAGATTTCCTCGTCGGTCATTGCCTTGCGCTTCGCGGGTTTCTTCTTTTCCGCCAAGATGGCGACCTCCTTGCTCTAGGGCCGTGGCCCTTTCGAAATTGCGGCGAGACTCCCTCGAGCAAGGGAGATTTCAAGTTCCGTGTCAGCAGGAGCCTCCTGAGCCTCAGTAACTAGGGCGCCATCTTCAGTTCGGACAACTGCATATCCACGGCGAAGAACTGAGGCCGGGTCGAGGGCCTCGAGCTGCTTCAGCAATGCCTCGCAAACGGCCGATGACGACTTGTGACGATCCTTCAAGACCCTGGAGGGGTCAGCAAGCTTTAGGCGTTGTCGTAGCGACTCGAGAACGCGCCTGGGGCTGAATGCCGTGACTTGTGCGCCGAGAGTCTTAACTCGTCCGTAGGCAAGCTCGACGCGTGAAGAGAGCGCTCTCTCTACCTCGTCGAGAGCGCCGTCGGCCATTTCGGAAAGCTCGGATCTGCTAGGTATAACCTCAATGCCGGCCCTCGTTGGGGTAGAGCACCTGAGATCTGCTACGAAGTCGGAAAGCGGCGCGTCAGCCTCATGGCCGATTGCAGAGACCACTGGTGTTGAAGCGGCAGCGATGGCGCGGCACAGCTGCTCGTCATTGAAGGGGAGAAGGTCGTCAAAACTGCCACCGCCCCTGGCAATGATGACGACCTCGACGCGAGGGTCTCGATCGAGTTCATTCAGGGCGTCAATCAGCTGTGCTGCAGCAGATGCTCCAGAGACAAGCGATTCGCGCCAGACGATTGGATAGCCGGGAAAGCGAGTAGCTCGGGCGGCCTCGATATCGCGCTTGACCGCCGCGTCGGTTCCGCAAATCACTCCAATCGCCTTCGGGAGGAATGGAATTTCCTGCTTGCGCTCCTCTGAGAAGAGTCCGTCAGATTCGAGCCTGCGTCTCACGGCCTCGATCTTGGCGAGGATCGCACCCTCGCCGGCAAGCGTCAGCTTGCGGGCCGTAACGGAGATCTCACCCTTCGGGGGATAGAAATCAAGCGATCCCTCAACTACGACATTGTCACCGCGATCGAAGATGTGGTTTCGGGCGGTGGATGCCCACATCTTTACCTTGATCAGCGCCTTCTCTCCGGCGAGATCGAAGTATTTGTGCCCGCGCGCGGACGTGAAGATGCTCTGGATCTCGCCCTGCACCGCGATCGGCTCGAATTCGTCGACGACCCCCTTGATTCCAAAGCAAAGTTCGTCAACCGTATATATGGTTGCCCCCGCCACCTCCGAGTCATCTCGCGAACCGGAATCGCTCAAGTCAGTCCCACCACTCGACAAACTCGAAGGCGCGAGGCCTCGCGGCCGGCTCACCGCTGGTTTCGCTGTCGGTCCCAAGGTAGATGAATCCGACGATTTCATCGCTTTCGTCAATGCCGAGCGCACCCTTGACAACAGGATCGCGAGCGGCCTCCCCGGTGCGCCACATAGTTCCGTATCCGAGTGAAGTGGCCGCGATCAAGAGGTTTTGAACTGCGCATCCAACTGCGAGAAGTTGCTCGTCGCGCGGGGCCTTGATGTCTTCCGAAAAGACGGCGCAGGCAATCACAACGATTGGCGCCCGCTCCAGCTTTGTCCGCTCGGTCTTGAGAGCTTCTTCGGTCGTGGTCCTCCCGGCACGCAAGTCTTGAGCCCTCAACGCCTCAACGAGCACTTCGGCGAAGCGATTCCGCGATTCACCTTGGAGGACAAAGAACCTCCAAGGCCGATGTGTTCGGTGGTCGGGGGCGGCCATTGCTGCGCTGAACATGATCCGAAGGTCATCTTCAGTCGGGGCCGGATCGTGGAGGCGCTTAACTGAGCGGCGGCGCGCGATAGCTTCGATGGCATCCATTGAAATTCGAACCCTAATCGCTGATGCGGGCGGGATGCACTTGCATTAGCCCGCTCGGCTCAGGGCGCTACTTGGCCTGGATAGCGTTCCACTCGCTGATCTTGGCGTTGAACTCGGTCGCGATTGCGTTGACCTTTGCGATCGCCTCGTTGTAGGCGGTTGCGTCATTCTTCTTGCCTGCCTCTACGGCTGACTTTGCGGCCGTCACCCAGCGTTCAGCAGTCGAGATCAGCTGGTTAGCGACATTCTGAGGTTGCCCTTTTAGTTTGGCGGCCTGATCCTTCATTTCGGTGATCTTCTGCTGAATCTGAGTGAAGATTGGTTCCGTTGCGGTGCCGATTGCTGCGGTGTCGCCCTTTGTGGCGGCATCGTTCATTGCATCGAGCAAGCTGTTCGTGAGCTTCGTATATTCCTCACCGGTCGCTGTGAACTTGTTGCGATCTGCAACAGTGAAGATTCCTTCGCCCTCTGGCGCACAGGCCCCTAGCGATATTGCGATAAGAGCGAAGGCGACGAAGGCCATCGCGACTCGGCGCCAGCTCAAATGAGCGGGACTCACTGCTAGATCGCGCGTAGCCGTGCCGTTGACAGAGCCTGACATGTGGAACCTCCGCAGTAAGTGGCTTTCCTGGTTAGCCGAACCTGCGGCAGATCATATGGTGCAGTCAGGGCCTCGAGGGGGAATCTCAGTAGTAGGGATTGGCTCCAGCACCGTGATCCGTTACGTCGATGACCTCTTCGATCTCCGGGATTTCCTCTTGAATAGCCGTGGCAATGCCTTCGCTCAGGGTCACGCGAGCCATGCCGCAGCCTTGGCATCCGCCTCCGAGGCGAAGATGCGCGACGCTGCCCTCCACCTTCACGAGGTCAGCACGGCCACCGTGTGACGCAATGCTCGGGTTTATCTGCCGCTCAAGGAGTTCGTGGACTCGGCGGGCGAGATCGCCTCCGATGAAGTCCCAAACATCGTTTGGATTGTCGATGATCAAGCCGCCATTTGGCTCGTCGGAGAGATCGAGGACCGAGCCCTTCAGCTTCTCGGCGGTATCTGAGATCACCATGACCGACAGTTCGCCCTTTTCGAAGACCGTGTCGTCTTCTCGAGCCGCGTCGAGCGGAGCGAAGGACATGTCATATACAAAATCACCGCCGGCCACCCCGACGATTTCTACCCGCAGCGCGGCGCCGGACTTTTCGGAATCTTCTTGGACTTTGAGGATGCGCTCCATCGCGGGCGGCGTAATCTCGAGTACCGCAGTCCCGGTCTCGCTCGTCATCTTGGGTTCACCTCTTCACCTCTGGGCTCCTCAAGGCACCTCAAGGCACATTTGCAAGTGCGTGCTCGTGTGCGCCTCGCGGCCTCAATTTCTACCGTCAATACCGTGAATATAGCGCATCCACGACGATGTGACTGTGGGGCAGGTCACAACTAGCCGCGGGCTGTCAATCTCAGGTTCCGTGGAGTGACTTGATGCCTGACTCGTCGGCAATATGAATTCCCATATTCGCGAGAACTCCCACAAGTGCACCGATCTGGTCGAAGCCTTCGCCGACAGTGCCGCCACCGAGAAAGCGTGCCTGTATGCCCTCAATGATGATTGCCAGCTTGAAATAGGCCAGGACTACATAGAAGTCGAGATAGGTCAAGTCAAACCCGCTCAGTTTGGCGTACTCGGCGATGGCCTGCTCCCTGCTCAAAAAACCTGGCAGTGCTGTGATCGCAATGGAGGAAATTCCAGGGGCGCTCACCTTCGAGGCGGGAGAGCCATCTGACCAGTACATGATCAGCATGCCGAGATCCGCAAGGGGATCCCCTAGTGTCGCCATCTCCCAGTCGAGGACGCCAATTATCTTCCCGGCGTTGTCGAGGACGGTGTTGTCCAGTCTGTAGTCGCCGTGAACGATGCCCTCGGGTGTAACGGGCGGAACCGAGCGAGCGAGGCGGGCGGCAAGCTCATCTAGTTCAGGAAGATCGCGGGTCTTCGACTTCTCTAGTTGCTTAACCCATCGGCTGACCTGTCTCTCGGCAAAGCCCTTGGGTTTGCCGAAGTCAGCGAGCCCGACACTTGTTGCCTCGGTGAGATGCAACTTGACGAGAGTTTCTATGAGATCGCGGGAGACGCGCTCACACACCTTTTCGCTGTAGCGGCGTTCGAACTCGGCAAGGTCAGAGGCGACGAATCCATCGATGAAGCTCATCACATAAAAGGGCCTGTCGAGAATGTTTGGGTCCTCGCAGTACGCAAGGGGCTCAGGGACGGGGTAACCCGTCGGGTGCAGAGCTGACATGACGCGGAACTCTCGAGCCATGTCGTGGGCGGTCGGTAGTACGTGGGAGAGCGGAGGTCGTCTGAGCACCCAAGTTCGCGCCGGACGACCGGCGCTGCCGGCTGACCCGGATTCCGGTGATTCCGAGATTGCGTAAGTGATGTTGGAGCGACCATGCCCGATCACCCGTGCCGTTATCGAGTCCACTTCCGCCACGTGTTCTCTAAACCAGGGGAGCAGGACTTCGAGATCAAGCCCGGGCGGATTGTCAGCCATTTGGAATTCTCCTTGACGGAACTTGCCGGCTTTAGAGTCCCAGCATTGCGGCGGTCGCCGGTGAATATACGGTGGGATCGACGGTTACGTTGATGCATGAGGCCTTGCCGGAGGCGAGCGCCCTCTCGATTGCCGGCCTGATCTCCTCGGCCTCGGTGACCAACTCGCCGTACCCGCCTAGCCCGGCGATCATGTCGTGATATGGCCGGGCGCCAAGCTCTGTCGCGATCAAGTCCTCATAGCCAAACTGGAGGCCTTGCCCGTGCTTGGACATTCCCCACGCTGAATCGTTCGCGATTACACAGATGAACGGGAGGTTGTGGCGGAGCGCGGTGTCGAACTCCATCGCATTCAGTCCGAATGAGCCGTCGCCCTGCATCAGGAAGACGGGGTGCTCCGGTCTTGCAGCCTTCGCGGCGATTGCGAACGGGATCCCAACCCCAAGGCAACCGAAATATGCGTTAGTCCCGAGGACCTGACCGGGGCCACGAGCCTCGTATCCGGCCATAGCCCACACCATTGAGTCCCCGCCGTCCGCGACAAGCGTGGCTTCTGGTCCGGACAGCTCATTAATTGCGCGCACGATCGATAGGGGGTGAATCGGATTGCCGGTCTCGGTAGCTTGTGCGAAAAACGCCGTCCTTGCGGCCTCGCCAGCCGAACGGAGTTGGTCGCGCCATGCGGAGCGAGCCGCCGAAACC
This sequence comes from Acidobacteriota bacterium, assembly GCA_003577105.1. Taxonomy (GTDB): domain Bacteria; phylum Actinomycetota; class Acidimicrobiia; order ATN3; family ATN3; genus ATN3. Next base: position 58,650 of record QEUQ01000014.1, read on the forward strand.
CCACCCGACCAGCCATTTGCCAGCTGGCGGCAGAAGACAGCTGCGTCGGCGACGATGTTTATCTCACCAGGGGTATTTCGTCTCGTCTCACCCGCGTCGACGTCTACGCGAATGAGGGTCTTGTTCGCGAACATCTTGCCGTCCATGAGGGTGAATCCCAAGCGAGTACCGAGGCAGATCACGAGATCTGCCGAGAGCGCCATGCCGAACGCGCTTCCAAGCGGAAATGTCGGGCCAAAGCACCATTCGTCGTCATCGGGTATCTCGCCTCTGCCCGCATTGGTGGTGAAGACGGGGATTCCGACGGTCTCGGCGAGTCTGCTGAGCTCAGCGCCCGCCCCGGCCCAGTGCGACCCGCTGCCGGCGATGATCACCGGCCGCTCGGCGCCCTCAACTAGCTTCGCGACCTCAGCGATCGCGTCGGGGTCAGCCCCGGGGGGGGAGGGCGGGTCGTACGAGTAGCTCGGTACTTTGCTCCCGTCTACGGGCTTCATCAGTACGTCAAGTGGTACCTCTAGATACACCGGACCCGGCCTGCCGTTGCGAGCCTCGGCGAGAGCCATCGCCGCGTATTGCCCCGCCCTCTCCGGCGTCGTGCAAACCCGGGCCCACTTTGTTATCGGCTTGACCATAGGCAGCTGCGCCATGTCCTGAAGAGTCCATGTGTCGTCTCCGGATAGCGGACTCGAACCGGAGAGACAAAGCATTGGGCTGGCCGCCATGGTGGCGTTTGCCAGTCCGGTCACAGCGTCGGTAATGCCGGGCCCCGCGGTTACCGCGCATACGCCCGTCTGCCCGGTTGCGAGAGACCAGCCCTCCGCCATGTGAGCCGCGGCTTGTTCATGGCGCGTGTCAATTACGCGTATGCCCTCTTTGGCGCATCCATAGAGAATCGGATCGATGTGCCCACCGTGAAGGCAAAAAACCGTGTCGACACCCGAGGATGCGAGTGTCTGGCCGATGAGCCTGCCGCCGTCAAACCTGTCGTACATTTCTTCACTCCCGCCCTGGCAGTCTTGGGTGCGGGTTGAACTTACTCGATAGGTTCCTGTTCGAGCAGATCTCGGAAGAATTCCTCATCTTCGAGAAGGGAGACATCGGAAAGGAACATCTTGCCGTAGCGCTCGAAGTAGAGAAGTTGCTTGCCGATGAGGAACGTGCCGCGATCGAAATCACTTCCGGTTCCGCCGTGGTCGGCTGCGATGTTCCGAACCTTGCGAATGTTGCGCCAACTACGGATGACCTGAGCCGGAGACTGGCGCGAGATCCGTTCGGCCTGAGCTTCACCGAGCTTGTCTTGCGGCCCCATGAACATCGTCGCGAGGCTCACCTGCCCAAATGGCTGCGTTAGAAGAGGTTCGATTTGCTGACGGATCAAGTCGGTCATTTCAGACTCGGTGAGGCCGAGGCTTTCGACAACGCCCGCTCCGTAGATGGTCCTTAGGTGATTGGCGATCTTCTCCCAGGCCGACTCGTCTCCAAGTGCTGCCTCGATCACCCAGCGCATGAACTGATGAGCGTCGGGAGATAGCCGCCCGACAATTCCCCAGTCGATGACACCCATTCGCCCGTCGCGCAGCAGCATCAAGTTGCCGGCGTGGACATCGCCGTGAAAAGTGCCATTCCTGATTGTCGTTATGAACCACGCCTTGACTACTTCCTCGACAATCGGTCGCGGGTCGACATCGAATTCCTCGATGCCCGACAGGTCGTCTATCGGAACGCCATCAAGGAACTCCATCGTTAGGATGTGCCGGCCCGAGAACTCCTCGTACGGTTCGGGGATTACCACGTAGGGCAGATGCACCCGCTCCATCATTCGCCGATGGTGGAGCATGGTCCGCATCTCGTTTCGGAAATCCATCTCTTCGGCGACTTGCTCACGAAAGCCTTCGAGCAGCTGCAGCAGTGGACCAGCGAGGCCGACTCCGATCTGGCGCGCTAACAGCGTGAAGATCGGTTCCATCAAGTCCAAGTCGGCCGCTACCGTTGATTCAATTCCGGGGCGCAGGACCTTGACCGCGACTTGCCGTCCGTCGAAAAGCACTGCCTTGTGAACTACCGCTATCGAGGCGGCCGCAATCGGCTCCGGGGAGAATTCGGGATAGATCTCCTCGAGCGGGCGGCCTAGATCGCGTTCGACGATCTTACGGATCTTCCAGAATGGCACCGGTGGCCCTGCATCTAGGCAGGTTCGGAACTCCTCGGCCACGTCCTCGCCGAAGACTCCCGGGGAGGAGCTCAAAAGCTGGCCAAACTTGACGTAGGTTGCCCCGAGTTCCTCAAAGGACTTGCGAAGGGGGCGAATTCCCGCCTTCTCCGGCAATTCCTTTCGCAACAATTTCTTAGCGAATATCGGTGCGAAATTGCGGCCGACCACCCTCGCTGTCTGAAGTGCGCGGCGTCTTAGTTGAGTGTTGTCAAGGTCGGGAAGGTCGATCGGGACCGGCAGGGGGTACCCACCGGTCCCGAGGGCGATGGAAGCTCCCACTCCTTGGGGAAGAAGCTGACTCAAATCTTGCCGATCGTCTTCTCAAACTGAGCGGCAAGCTCGTCGTACTTGGCCAGCTGGGCCTTGAGGAGCTCAATGTTTTTGTTCGCTTGGTTGATTGCCGCGTTTGCCCCCGAAATGTCATTGGCGTTGAACCGTGCGACAACATTGTTGAACTCGGCGATGATCTGGTTCATCTCCTTGGCTGCCTGCAGCGTGGTCGCGTACATCTGCTCCATGAGGTCCTTGGACTTGCTCAGCGTGCTTTGCTGATCTTTGGTGAGCCCCTTGGCCTCTTCGAGCTCTTTGTTGAGCGACTTGATCTCCGCCTCAAGTTGAGAGACTCGGGCCTGCGTCTCTTGTAGTTGGCTCTGACGCTTGTCTGCGGTGGACTTGAGGGAGATCGCCCACCCGAATCCGCCAAGAGTTGTGATCAGCAGGATGACTGCGAGAATCCACGGGAGCGCAGAACTTTTCTTCTGGACCGGAGCAACCGGAGGGTAGGCGGGAGTTTGCCCTGCATACTCGGGGCCGCCGTAGGCCGGGTCTTGGGGGGCCTGAACCTGTCCGTAGGAGCCTTGGGGGGCGCCCGGCGCACCATATCCGCCGGACTGATCTGGGGGAGTGCCCGTGCCTGGTGGCGGAGGATACATACCCGGTGGCTGGTTGGCATCTGCAGTCATTGCAACTCCTAGCTCGGCTGCTCGTGGGTCATGACTATATTCCTGGGCGCCGGAGCCATTCCCACCTCGTGTTTCGATGTTTGGCGCCAGCGGCGCTATTATCGGCGCGACACGCAATTGAACCACCGATACGGCAAAGCTGGAGGAAATGACAACTTCCGAGGTGGCAGAAGTCGCCGAACAGCCGGTAGAGGTTCACGACGTAGTAATCCGATTTGCCGGTGACTCTGGCGACGGAATGCAGCTCACGGGTACAAGATTCATGTCTGTATCCGCAGTCGTCGGGAATGACCTCTCCACCCTTCCCAACTTTCCTGCAGAGATCAGAGCGCCCGCCGGTACATTGGCCGGTGTATCTGCGTTTCAGCTCCACTTCTCGGATTTCGACATCACTACGCCAGGGGATCAGCCTGGTGTGCTGGTTG
>QEUQ01000071.1 GCA_003577105.1 Acidobacteriota bacterium
CGGCGCGGGGCCTGCGTGCCCAGGCGAATCAGCACAGATCACAACACCACAGTGGCTTCTCCGCCACAATGTCTACCCGCGCGCCCCGAAGGTCTTGAACCCGACGGGTTCTGTCACAGCCAACGCGGGGGAGCCAGTTTGGGTGGGTGCTTCCGTCTATTCAACACTGCCCCCTTCAGTTGTCGTCGAGATCCGCGATAGCTCCGGTAACGTCTCGCAGCTCTTGGCCGCGGATGTCAAACTGATCCGACCATCACGGGATTCCGGTCCCTATAAGGTCAAGGCAAAGATCGATGTTCCGTCAGATGGCTCGGCACTTGGTTATCGCATTATCGCGACCAACATGACTGGCAGCGACGTAGCCCCCGCCGATCAGGGAGGTTCACCCGCTTATTTCGACGTTGTCGCGTCGACGTCATCGGCTACCGAGTGGCACTTCGCTGAAGGCTATGTAGCTCCGGGCTGGGTCGAGTATCTTACCGTCGCCAACTCGAACTCGACAGCTGCTGAGATAGACGTCATCTACCGGCCTGATGTGGCAGGTCTTGCACCGTGCGTGACGCACAAGTCTGTCGCCTCCAAGGGCCGCACTACGCTAAACGCAAGAGACGAACTGGCTACTGCAAGCGGGACACCAGCATGTGCCGCAATTGGCGCCCGTACCGCATCAGGCGTTGGTCTCGGGGCGTCTGTAGTGTCGACAAACGGGGTAGCAGTAGTCGCCGAGCGCCCCATCTACTTCAACGCCGAGGTCAATCTGGGCTGGATTTCCGGCCGTAGCGGCGAGATGTCGGTATCGGGTGCCTCCAACGTCATGGGTGCTACGCGTGCTTCCGAGCGCTGGCATTTTGCGGAGGGGTATTTCAGATCCACCTACGGATCGACCTCGGACAACTGGTCTGTCTATCTTGTTCTTGCCAATCCCGGTCTTATAACTGCTACTGCCGAAGTGACCCTTCTTCCGGAATCGTCGTCATTACCGCGACTGACGACGACAGCAACCGTTGGACCCGGTGTGCGAAGGACTATTGCTGTGACCGAAGAGCTGCTCAAGCCCACTCGCCAGGGGGTTGGCGCGTTCTTCGATCCGGCGAAGCCGCCTGCTATCCGCCCCCCGGCCGGAGAGACCTACGCGGACGGTACCGGATTTGGAATTGACGTAACGGCCACCTCGCCAATTGTCGCCGAGCGACCTGTTTACTTCGTTACCAGGCAATTCGGCAATCCGGAGATTCGCGGTGGTGATGTAGCAGTCGGAGCCGTTGGGCCTCGTACCCGCTGGGCATTTGCCGAAGGCGCTGAAGGATCGGGTTTCAACACCTATCTGACCCTTGCCAATCCAGGCGATAGCCAGGCAACGGCGGTTGTGACCTATTTGCGTGCCGCGGGTAGTCCTGTGGCCAAGTCCTACCCAATCGCCGCTCGGTCGCGCAGAACAATCACAGTAGGGAGTGAGCTTGCGACCCTTGTTGGCTCATCGCCGGTGGTCGATGTCGCGTTTGATATCAGATCTGACTCGCCACTAGTCGCAGAACGCCCTTCCTATTATCGAAGCGGCGTTGGAATCGATGCTCCGACACCGGTAGATGGGGGACACGTGGCATTCGGCACGACAGCGGCGAGAACCGAGTGGAATTTCGCTGAAGGGTATCGCCCTCCGAGTGGCTGTCCTTTCGCAAGCAGCGCGCCAGCGCCAAGAGGAGCCGTCGAATACCTGACACTAGCCAATCCAGGGCCTGGCGTGGCCACTGTGGTAGTCGACTTCTTGCCAGATAGCGCCTCCGCGCAGGTGGTGACAGAGGAATACGAGGTGGCCGCTGGGCGGCGAATTACCGTTGCTCCTCATGCCTACCTCGGGAAAGGCGGAGGCCAAGCGGCTTGGTGCGGTCGGGGCTTTGGAATGCGAGTCCGATCCGTACAGAAGCAAGGCAGCTCGGCGGCTCAGCCAATCATCGCTGAGCGCCCAATGTACTGGAACCAGGCCATCGGAGGCGTCTACGTGAACGCTGGCCACGTCGTGCTCCCCATTCACAATCTTGGGATTCAGGGTGACCCCGCAACGGGCGTGAATTTTCCGCTCGCGGACGTTTCATCTCGCTACTCTGAGATCGACATGTCTGGTCTATCCGAACCGCGCGCACCCATCGGTATCGTGCGTCTGACTGAAGATCTAACCGCGACTGCTGGTCAGATAGTCACAATCGAGGCTAGAACTGAGGGTGGACCCGAAACTGTCACCCTCCATGTCTCTCCGGTGCCGAGAGACGAAACGGCCTCGGCCCCCCCCGACGTCGAGGTCGCAATGACACGGGTTGACACGGACATTTTCCGGGCCGAGATCCAGGCGAATCAGACCGCGATGATTCAAGCTGTGGCGAGGACTGGAACCTCGGTTGCGGTGTCTGCGCCATCGGCAATTACAGTGGCTGCAGGTGCAATTACCGGTCGAGTTACCAGCGAAGGATCCGACAACTATCATCGCGAGCCTGTTGCCGGCGTGACGATCAACATATTGGGCAACGAAGTGCAGGTGGGGTCCGTTGAAACTAACGCCGACGGCTACTATTACGCGCTAGTTCCTGGCCCGGGTGACTACCGCCTTGCATTTCTGCCCAATAATGCACCCGGGGTTCAACCCGGATACGCGGATCGATACAGCACGCATGTCAACTCATGGCAAGACTGGTCACCGATCACAGTCGGTGAGTCGGGCATAGCGTACGACGAGACGCTGGCCCTTGCCGGGCGTATTTCAGGGACAGTTTTCGGTGAGTTACCACCAGGGTCGCCTACTGCTCTGACCGATGTGTCTGTGAGTTTCTTTGACTCGACTGACTCCAAGGTCAAGGGTAGGTCGGCATTTACCGATGAGTCAGGGAAATATGAGATATGGCTCAAGCCAGGTTCTTACTTCGGTCTGGTCAATTCTGCTACAGGCGACAAGCCCTTGGGCTGGAACGGTTATTCGCCGATATGGTCGCGAGGGCAGCTTTTTGACAATGCCAACGGCGGCCAGATGGCCACGATAGATCTGCCTAGTCCCGAAAGCGCGGTCGTCTACGACGAGGTGCTTCCAAAGGTCTACCCAGTCTCGGGCCGTGTTGTGCCCATTGGCGGACCCGGTCTTGGAGCAGGGGGTGCAGTTGGTTCCTACAAAGCGATTGCGCCGAATGGCCAGTTCTGGGCAGTTGAACTGCCCGCGGACGGCAACTACACATATCCGCTCCCGAACGGGAATTGGAAGCTCGTCTATGTCATTCCTGGCTACGAGCTCAGTTACTACCACAACACAAGTGCCCTTGAAGAGGCCGAAACTATCACGGTCTCCGGTTCACCAGTGGTGCTTCAGGACCAAGAGATCAGACCACCGCCGTAAGTCTGCTTCGGTGTGAGGAGAGGTGCGAAAAATGATCAAGCGACCAGGCGAATTGGGAACACTGAGAATCCGCCGCCTAGCGGTCTTTGCTGCAATGGCTTTTCTGGCCAGCCTATTCGTCTCGGGCCCAAATCAAGAGACACCTGCCTACGGCCTTTCAGATGCCGGATTCATCGACGGCATCCCCCTTTATCAACCAGATCCCTCGATGGGTGGCGCGATTCTCGTCGACTCGGCAGCAAATAGGGTGCTATTGGGAACAACTCCGGGTCAGAGTTTCTTCAATCCGGCGACCCGGCGCGCGTACTTCCCACCAGTCTATTGGGAGGAGCACCTCGGGCCATCTTGTGTATTCAAGGAGATCGCCGGCCGCGACGTTGACTCGCTGCAGCCTGCCAGCGCAAATAGCGACGTCTGGGGGCAAGCCTGTTATGACGGGGACGTTTTCGGAGTCGATCCTGTAGCCAACCGCATCTATCACTACGCCCGCTGGGGCGGTGCTGGTATCGGTACCGAACTACACGTCTTTGACGCAACCACCTTCTCGGAGATCGGATCCCCGGCTGTCATAACCGATACCGAGCCGCGGGACGAGGCATTTGATTTCAAGTCCCGGCGAGTGACTGTTGTCGAGTGGCCACTAGACCGGGACGCTGATCGGCTGCCACTGCCGCCTGCCTCCTATCGAGTTTGGTCGGTTGATCTTGACTCGCGCACAATCGTCAAGTCGGCTAGCTTCAACGCAGGGTATCCATGCCGGGCTGTCTCGAATCCGGCGACGAATCGGGTCTATGTAGTAGACGAGGAACCCGGCGAGGTCATTGTCCTTGACACCCTTGACCTCAGAGAAGTCACGCGGATTCCGATAGCGCCATATCTCGGTGTCACTTGGAGAAGTCGTGACCTATGCGCGGTTGCGGTGAACCCGGCGACAAATCGCATATACCTCTTGCGAGCCGAAGGATCGCGAAGGACGCCTCCGCCAACCGGTGCGAAACTAGTTGTGATTGACGGGGAATCCAATCAAGTCGTAGACGAGATAGACGTCGCAGACCCAAATGCCGTGAGCCACGCGAACATTGCTGTCGACCCAGCGACATCACGGATCTTCGTTGGTGTGCCAACGCCTGAGTTCCCTAATCGCGTCCAGGTCTTTGTAGATGCTACTCCTGACACGATCCAGAACATCCAGCAGACCGGGCGCTATACCCAGTGGTTCTTCGCCGAAGGCACCACTAGACCGGGATTCCGCACGTTCCTGACCCTTTATTCGCCGGATGCTCCAAATCGGGTCCGCATTTCATATCTGACAGGGCCGGGCCAAGGGGGACCGTTCTTCCAGGAAGTGGACCTCCCGGCCAATACCCGGATCACAGTCGATGCCGGAGCAACAACAGGTCCCGACAAGGACATCTCGATGAGAATTGTCTCGCTATACGACAAACCGTTCTTCGCCGAGCGTCCGATGTATTTCGGACCGTCGGCAAACATCGGTACTGGCGGAACGACCGGTACGGGTCAGCACAATTGACAGGTCGAGCATAAGAGGCGATAGCCGGATCCGCCTACTTGCGCCACGTGATATCCTGTGGTCCACAGGAAAGTGCGTGGGAGCCACCAGTGACTAAGCGCAACTTGACAGTTCAAGTAGATGACGACACGATCCGGCGTGCAAAGGTACTCGCGGCGCGCCGGAACATGTCTGTCAGTGCGATTGTGGCAGCCGAGATCAAACGCCTCGCCGACGACGACGAACGATACGAGGAGTCGCGGGAACGAGCAGAGCGTGCAATGAGACGCGCAACCCCTAGAGGAGGCCGTACCTGGTCACGCCACGAGCTTCACGACCGCTGATAGGGGCCGAGAGTGGGGGATAGTTGATCTTCGTTGACACAAACGTTCTGGTTTACGCCCATGATTCGAGCGATAGACGTCGCCACGAAATCGCTACAGCAGTGCTGCGAGACACTTGGATATCACGGATGGGGGTGCTGAGCACTCAAGTTCTATCCGAGTTCTACGTCGTTGCTACACGGAAGCTACGTGTACCGTTTACCTCGCGTGAGGCCCGCGCGATCATTAACTCCTATTCAGCTTGGAAAGTTGTCGTCGTTGATCCGACGTCGATTATTGCCGCGACTCTGCTCGAAGAAGAGCACAGTTTCTCCTTCTGGGATGCGCTCATAATCGAGTCCGCGATGCGTGGCGGAGCCACCGAAATACTTTCCGAGGACTTCCAAGACAGACGCCAAATCGGTGGGCTTACGATCAGGAATCCGTTTAAGTAGCCGAGCACTGGACCTGGGCCACGCAGTGCCACTGGGAGCGTGAGCCTGCAATCGCGCGGTCCCGGTCGGCGCTCGCCCGAATAGATGGTGGACGTTGACCTCGCCGCTCCCCAGGCATTTTGGTCCAGAGGGAGCGGCTCTCGCCGACGACTCCTGCGTCGTCAAGGCTGAACCGCTGCGTTGTTGGGTGACTCGGGGACGGTTAGGAGGTATTGGGCAAATGAACCGCCTAGCTCGAGGGCGCAAGTGTTCCATTGACTATGTATCCTACTTGTAGTAGGATACGCCTATGGCCACAGTGAAAGTTTCTCTCACCCTCGACGAAGATCTAGTTGACGCCGCCCGCAATCTGGCCGGTTCACGTGGCCTTTCGGGCTACGTGAACGAGGCTCTCATGCGCCGAATTCAACACGATCGTCTCGTCGGTTTGCTCAATGAGATGGAGCAAGAAGCGGGGCCAATTGACGATGCAATCCTTGAGGGGGTTCGAGAAGCTTGGCCGGCAAGCGAACCAAGAGAGGCGAGACGCACCGCCTGATTCTAGATGCGGGTGCAGTAATCGCCCTCGCCCGCAATGACCAGCGGGCTCGCGCTTACTTGCAGCGGGCAGTGGAACTTGGGGCCGAGGTCCGTATCCCGGTGGTGGTGTTGGCAGAGACGCATCGCGGTCGGGCCCAAGATGCTCCTGTGCATCGAATCATCAAGGCCGTTGGCAACACGATGCCCACCCCGGTCGAGGTAGGAGTAGTGGCAGGTCGCATTCTTGGCGAAACCCGTCGCTCGGATACGGTCGACGCGTTGGTCGTTGCGGAGGCGATTGTCGCAGGGGGTGGCAGGATATTGACGGGTGAGTCGTTTATGCAGGTTCCACCTTCACATGCACGAACCGGTCAATAGGCACCGGCTGCCACTCCATGGGCGCGTACTGCAGGTGTCCGTAGCCGCCGGCTAGCCCAAGCCACTTGACCATGCCGGGCTCAACCTCGTTGGGCCCGCTCCAGTCCTCGAACATGAACGGATCCCATCCGTTATAAACGGTGATTCCGCCGGGCTTCTGCGCACCAGTGACCCGTGCTCGAACCACAAACGAACCGGCGTCGTTCGAGACCCGCAACCGCTCTCCGTCAGCAACACCGAGCTTCTCCGCATCGCCTGAATAGATAAATGCAAACGGCTCGCCCCTGTGCGTGTTCAGCAGGTGCCGGTTGGCCATGTTCATGGCATGAATTGACCAGCGGTTGTGCCCGGTGGTCATGCGGAACGGATAGTCCCCACCCATCTTGGGTGAGTCCTTGTGGACTGGCAGTTCCTCGCCGGCTTCGACGAACCAGGGGTGCTCGATCAAGAACTGCGCCCGACGGGTCAGGGTCGGGTAAGGGTCACCAACCTCAACGTGATTGCGAAACGCGGTCATTGGCCCGTCAGAGGGGAACGGTGTCGCCTGCCCTTTGGCCATAGCCATGCGCCCCCAGTCAACGAAGCGCACATAGCCCTCCTCGCGCACCTTCGCCAGATCGGCCCCGTCGGGGAGAGTCCCCGCGTACGCGCAGTCCCTGATGATCTCGTCGGCCACCTTCTCGGTGGAATCCAAGTACCCGTCGAGCGTGTACTGCTTCCAAAGTTCGGCGTACTTGTGAGGCGTGCCGTCCTTGTGAATAAACGAAGTCATGCCCCGGTCAGCAGCCCGCTCCTCGATTTCCTTGCAGAGTGCCGTGAAGATCTCCCACTCCGGCAACGCCTCACCCAAGGGTTCAGCAACCTTGTCGCTCAAGATCAGCGCAATTATCGGGATGTGAAAATTGACCTTCTCGTAATGCTGCGCGGCTGGCAGCACGATGTCTGAGTGGAGGGCCGTTGCAGACATTCGGATGTCAATCGTGACGATCTTGTCGAGCTTCGGCCAGAGATTCTCTAGGAGTATTCCCCGACCACCCCTGGTGCGCCGCAAGATGTTGCCACCACACTCGATCAGAACCTTAGGGGTGACCTCGGGGCCAGGGCGCATGACGCCATCCCACCATCCCGACTCAACTGCCTCGTTGAAGTACTCGTCGAAACTCTTCTTCATTGACGGGTCACTCCACTCGGCGTTGTTCCATCGCTCCTTGAATCCGCAGTGCCAGTACCAGAAGAAGGCCGGCGGTACCATCGAGAACCCGTTGCGCCCGATTTGGCGCCAGAACTCAATCGCCACGAGTTCATCTGAGAGAGTTGGATCTGCTGCCTTGATCGCAGCCTCGGCCATGTCCATGCCCGCCATGACAAGCTCCGCGCCCTCGGGGCCCGGGATCTGTTTCGATCCAGTGATCGCCTGACCGTCCATTTGCGATGCGGCCCAGCAATTGGTGCCAGAGCCGAGCCGCCCCCAGTTCCCCGTCAGCGCCAAGAGCAAATTCATTGTCCGCTGGTACAGATCCGAGTGGTAGGCCTTGTTCGCGCCCATTCCCATAACGATGCGGGTTCGGCCAGAGGCGACAAGGCGCGCAATGGTTCTAACCATCTCCGGGTGAACCTTGGTGATCGACTGCGCCTTTTCGGGGGTGTACTCGCTCAGGACCTCGCGCATCTGGTCCATGAGGGGCCGGACCTCGACTTCGCTGCCGTCGGCAAGAGTGACCTTGCAGGTGCCCGTCAGTACCGGCTCGTAATCAATAAGCAGGTTGTCCCGCGCCGCTTCGACCGGTCCGCGCCCGTCAACGCAGTGGTAGAAGATCTCGTCGCTCCCCCCTTCGACCATGTCGGACTGGCGCAGGTACCGGTCATTGTCGGTGCGCACGAGTAGCGAGAGGTCCGTCTGAACCCGCACGAACTCCTCATCTACTAGCCCTTCCTCGACGATCACTTGGCACATTGACAAGGCAAATGCCGGATCGGATCCCCACTCGAGAGGCACGTGATAGTCCGCGTGGGTGTGCGAAGGCGAGACGTCGGGCGCGATCAATACAACATTGGTCCCGTTGTACCGGGCCTCGGCGAAGTAGTGGAAAAACGGGATGATCGTGTACACGGGGTTGAGGTGCCAGATCAGGATCGTGTCGGAGTGAAACATGTCTCCGCCGATCGGATAGAACTTGCCGAAGACAAGGTGATGCCCCGGGGCAAAGTCATTGATCGAGCCGTTGAGGTCTGTAACCACACCGCCGATGAGCCCCATGAAGCGATCAGTTGGAAACACGGTCGCGACCTCAGGCGTACCTTCGCGAATCACCGACTCCGGTCCCTCGGTCTCGTGCGCGTCGAGTATTGCGTCCGCGACCTCCGTGAGCGCCTCATCCCAAGAGATCCGCTCCCATTCGCCCGAACCCCGCTCGCCCACACGGCGAAGCGGCCACTTGAGCCGATCGGGTGAGGTCAGCTGCTCGGACCAGGCGGCACCCTTGTTGCACCCCATGGGGAGGGTGTCGGGTGAGCCGGTGTCGACTTGCGGAATTATCGGCGCGATTTCCTCGCGCACGATTTGCCCATCTTTGACAAAGACGTGATACGGACATCCCCCTGGATAGCAGTCGACACAGTGAGAGCCGAGCCCCGCGTAGTCGAACTCGATTGCTTTGCGGTAGCGATCCTCTGATGGGCGGTTGACGATCTCGGTCTCTTCGGCTCCGGTGCTTGCCATGGCTCCAGCCCTCTCTCGTTCACTTGTGAGGATGCGCGGTTCGGCGCGCGTCGTGCATTGTCGCGATATTCGGTCCTGAGCGTGAAGCCGAGGAGGTCTCAGTGAGCAGGGAATCAGATGTCTTTGTGCGATCGCCTGAGGCGAAAGGTGAGGCACCCGGGAGGGGACGCCTTGACGGGAAGCGGGTAGTTGTCGTTGGCGCGGGGCAGATGCCGGCCCCAATCGATAATCCGCCCATCGGCAATGGGCGCGCAGTTGCGGTTCTAGCGGCTCGGGAAGGAGCGTCGGTCGCTTGCGTCGACTTGAACCGCGAGGCCGCAGCGACGACGGTTTCGATGATCGAGGGCGAGGGGGGCTTAGCAGTTGCCGTTGAGGCCGACGTGACCGATCCGGTCCAGTGTGAGCGGCTCGTGAGCGAGAGTGCTGAAGCGCTTGGCGGAATTGACGGAGTCGTGCTCAACGTTGGCATCGGGGCTGGCAGGTGGCTCGAGGGCACCTCGGCTGAGCAGTGGGATCGCATCTTTGCGGTGAATCTGAGGTCGCGTTTCCTCGTATCGAAGGCGGTTATCGATCGCCCCGAGCTGGCATCGATTGTTTTCATTGGATCTGTGGCTGGGCTGACGCCGGGGAGTGGGGTGCCGGCATACGACGCATCGAAGGCGGGTTTGATC
>QEUQ01000072.1 GCA_003577105.1 Acidobacteriota bacterium
GCTCCGCCTCGTATCGGGCGAGTGCGGCCTCGTAGTCATCGACGAGATCGCCGAACCGATCCTCTTCGATCTCGGCGACGTACTTGAACCGCTTCTCAAATTGCGAGGGTGCGAGCTGCCTGACCATGGGGTGGAGTTGAGGCACCCGCTTGGCCACGTAGAACGAAAGGAACTCAAACCAGCGCGAGATCACCATGGGCGAGTATCCGTCTGGATGATGCCCGTTGAAGAGCGTGAAGATCGCGCGAGGTGAGGACTTGAACTCGTTGAGCATGAGTGCAAATCGGCTGCCGGTCTGCTCATCCTGCCAAGATCCTGTGAGATAGACGGGGACGTCGATCTTCCCGACTAGGTCTGCGGCCCGGCGATTCGACAATGCGGGGCGGAAGTTCTCGAGCGCCTTGCCGAACTCCGCAAACTCCATGTTGAGCGAGCGGATCTCCTGGTTGGCTTGGCATGTCTTGTCGCCGGCCTCGATCCGGGCCAGGTCCCAGGCCATGCCCCCGACTTGGGTCTCGACGTCACGCTGAGCAAGCCATGCGCGGGTGAATCCCGAGTTATAGATGCCTCCCGGCCACTGCTGGCGCCACAAGTCATCGAGCACCGAGAGCGGCGTGATCGCTGCCAGGCTCGGCGGACGAGTCGCCGCGACGAAGAGCTGCGAGTTCCCCGGGTAACTAAGTCCGACCATGCCCACCCGGTTATGCAGCGCCCATTCCTGACGGGCGACCGTCTCGATCACGTCATAACCGTCGGCAGACTGGGCCGGGCTGAAAATATCGAAGACACCTCCCGAGCAACCCGTCCCCCGCATGTTCACACCAACACATGCGAAACCCAGCATGTTGGCAATGAGGGTTCCCGGTTGCGCGGCATCAGGATTTGAAGGCCCATAGCCCGAGTACTCGACGACCGTGGGCCATGGCGGCGGACCGTAGAGGTTTTCGTTGGGAAAGCGGACCATGATTGAAAGCTGGACACCGTCCCTAACCGTCAGATAGCCAAAGCCCTCCTTGAGCTCCTGTTCATAAAGGGAAGGGTCGGGGTGATCGTCGACGGCTAGCACTCTCGTTTCGTGCTTGTCGCCGGCCTCCTCGTCGATGAGGGTGTAATTGCCGGGAGGGAGGGTCAGACCGTCGGCGACCATGCCGATCATGTCTGCGAAGGACTCGATTGTCCCGTGTTCGCTCGGTATGTACGCGATGTGGGCGTTGCCCTTGTCGTCGGCAACTACGGTCACGACGGGATCGCCATTGGAGCTAAGCAGTTGAAGCCTGGATTCCGGCTTGGCCCCGGTGATTGTCACGGACTCAACTCCGGGTTCGATTGAAAGCACGTTAATCAGACCTCCGGTGGATGGGCGTACTTGATCATGCGGCGCTAAAGAGCACCAATGATGCGTTCTCCGAATTCCGTCGCATAAGCGACTTGATCGCGCTGAGGCGCAACAGATGTCATCGTCACGCCTAGCTCGCCGAATGCGCGCACCTGATCGAGAAAGCGGTCAGGGTCGGCAAGCGGATCCTGGAAGACCATGACAGTGATCTCAATCTCAGACGGATCACGCCCCAGCGATTCACAGTGGTTGCGAAGCACCTCGATCTTGCGCTCAACGGTCTGAGTATCCGGCGCCATGATGTTGCACGAATCCGCATATTGGGCGACGAGGCGAAGAGTCTTCTTCTCTCCGTTTCCTCCGATCCTTATTGGGGGATGTGGAGATGTGACGGGGCTCGGCGAGCAGATCGTCTCGGCGAGTGAGTAGTGCTTGCCTTCGAATGCACCGTCGTTGTCGCTCCACATCTGGTGGCAAATCTGCAGGGTCTCCTCGAGACGCTCGAAACGCTCTGAGAGTGGCGGAAATGGCACACCGAGCCCCAGATGTTCCTCCTCATACCAGGCGGCTCCAATGCCGAAGACACTCCGCCCCCCGGAGAGTACGTCGAGGGTGGTGGCGATCTTCACGAGAAGGCCCGGGTGCCTGTAGGTGACCCCGGTAACGAGAAGTCCAAGCTTGATCTGATTCGTCACCGCGGCGAGATAGCCAAGCCCCGTGTACCCCTCGATCATTGGCTCGCTGCGCGCTCCGATCATCTGCAGCTGGAAGTAGTGATCCATGAGCGTGATCTCACCGAAGCCAGCCGCTTCGGCAGCCTCAGCTAACGATCTAAGCGACGGACCGATTGCCGACGGACCTCCGGCGAAGTCGAAGCGGACTATGTGCAAACCGAATTCCATTTAGGGCACCTCATCTCTTCGGGCGAGCGCCGAGCATAGACGCGAGGAGACGTCGCTCTCCGGCGACGCCTCCCATCGGCCCCCCTTATCTACCTCGGCGCTAGATCAGATTGCGATACAGGCGGAATTGTAGATGGGGAAGGGTATGCCGCTTCCCGGCGGTGGCCCGCCGGCTGGGTATTCCGGGGTGGGAGTCGGTGCTGGGCACGGAACATTTCGCCATGCGGATCCCGCCACCTCGAGAAGGCGCCCGGGGCCAGGAACAGAGCCGGCTTGCCTCGCATATGCCCAATTCCCCTGGCACCCGTAGACGACAACTTGGTAATCAGAAACAGCTGCCTGAATAGCCTGGAGAGTACAAGGGGCGCCTCCCGAAGCCGCCTGAGGTGTGGCTGGAGTCGAGCAGACCTTCTTCTTGGCTGAGGCGTCAGCGGTCAGTTTCGACTTGGTTTGAGGACCGTAGTCGCCATCGACCGAGAGGCCTGCTGCCCGCTGGAATGCCTCTAGCGCGGCAAGCGTCTCGGGACCGATCACGCCGTCGACTGCCCCGGTTATGCATCCAACCGCGTTTAGATCAGCTTGCATCGTCTTGATGTCTTGCTGGCTGAGCGCAAATGCCGCTGTCGGGGCCGCTGTCGGAGAAGCTGATTGGGAGGCTGATGCACTCGGGGTAGCTCTTCGATCGATCGGAAAGCGCCCCGGGGGGGCGTGACTGTAAGTGACCGGGAGATCGACCGCAAATTCTCGTCGGAGGAATAGCCCGTAGCTTGAGCCGTTCGAATCTGGCAGCCGAGGCGGTCTGCCAGGACGGGTGGTAGGTGCCCCAGTGCCTTACTGTTGGGCGATAAGCGCCTGCACCAAAGCTTCTTCGTCGGAAGTTATCGTCGGCTCGACGTCCAACACGACGCGGTGGATCTGAGCGGTACAGTCGAACCGGCCATTCCATGCCGATGGATCGACGGCGCCGGCGGTGTCATAACCGCAGGTCATACCGTAGAAGCCGAGCAGGACTGCAACCGTGTACGGGAGTGCGGCCGCGGCGACGAGTTCGCCGTCGACGTACAGTTTTGACCGACCAGGCACGCCCTTGCCGTTGAACAAGTCCACTGCAGGACCCGTCGGTTCGAACTCGTATCGGAGTTCATGCCGGCCAGGCGGGATTGGCTCAGGTGAGCTGACGGTGAACCACTCGAGGCCAACGTAGTTGTGCACATGGCGAAGTCGGCCGTCGAGAAGATAGAAGGCGAATCCCACGCGCCTATTGCCTTGCGCGAGCAAAATGCCTTCGACGGAGTCCGCGCTCTCGTCGGGGATGTCCACGTCGGCCGTAATCGCGTGCGCCCTGCCGGCCAACCGCGGCGTCAGTGTGAATGGCAAGGGCGACGCGCCCGGATAGAACGTGAATCGATCTCGCTCGGGCCGCCCACTGAACAGCTGCGCGGCAATTCGCTCGGCGTATCCGGCAACTGGAAAGACCTTGTACTTCTCAGCCTCCTCGTACCACCGCTCGACAATTTCCTTCAGCCGCTCGGGCTCTTGACTTGCGAGATTCAGCCGCTCCGCCGGATCTTCGGCAACGTTGTACAGCTCCCATTCCGTGTCGAGTTCGGCCAGCATGGCTGCGTTCAAGGGCGTGAATCGGAATGGCCGTCCCCGCTCTTGCGCCTCGGCAAGACTCGGTGCCTCAAATGGACTGACTGCCCTCCACCCGTCGTGATAGATCGAGCGGTGCCCGTTCATTTCAAAGTACTGGGTCGAGCGCACCTCTGGCGCTGCCGGATCATCGAACGTCGAGACCAAGCTGACGCCGTCTAGGGGCTCCTGCTCGACGCCGTCTACTTTGGCCGCCTCGCCCACGCCAGTCGCATCCAATATCGTTGCTGCCACGTCGATAACGTGCGTGTACTGAGTGCGCACACCTCCGGCCTGCGCGCCGAGGCGAGCTGGCCACGACACAATGCAAGGCAGGCTGACGCCTCCCCGATAGGTTTCCCGCTTCCAACGCCTAAAGGGCGCGTTGCCCGCCCACGTCCAGCCCCATGCGTAGTGCGGAAACGTCTCGACGCCACCCCATTCTTCGAACCGGTCAAGGTTGTCCTCGAGCCTCTCGGGCACAAGGTTGAAGAAGAGCGCCTCGTTGAAGGTGCCCTCTGGCCCTCCCTCGGCGCTAGCACCATTGTCGGAGATCGCTATGACGATCGTGTTTTCAAGCTCACCGAGTTCGTCGATGAAGTCGAGCACCCGTCCGAAGTGGTAGTCGGTCTGGCTGAGGAATCCCGCGAAGGTCTCCATCTGGCGGGCGCACATGCGCTTGGCGTCGTCCGAGAGGCTCTCCCAAGCCACGACGTCTGGATCGCGATCGCTGAGTTCGACGTGCTCCGGCTGAATACCAAGGCGTTTCTGCGCGGCTAGGGCGTCTTCACGGTACGCGTCCCAACCGGCGTCAAAGCGGCCCTTGTATCGAGCTATCCAGTCCGTCTCAACATGATGAGGCGCATGGCCTGCGCCCGTGGCGTAGTAGAGGAAGAACGGCTTGTCGGGATTCGCGACGCGCGCATCTTTCACAAACTGAATTGCATGGTCTGCCAGATCGCGATTGAGGTGATAGCCATCCTCGGGTGCGTAGGGCGGGTCGATGACGGCATTGTCTTGCACTAGATCCGGATACCACTGGTCGGTGTCACCGCTGATGAACCCGTAGAACCGTTCGAATCCGCGGCCAAGCGGCCAGGTACGGAACGGACCCGCGCCCGACCACTCGTTCGGCGATGCCAGATGCCACTTGCCGACTGCGAACGTGTTGTATCCCGCCTGCCGCAAAGCCGCCGGGAGGAATGCGTGTTCGGGGCCAATCGTCGAGTGGTGGCCCGGAAAGCCAAGCGCGAGTTCGGAGAGCGAAGACATGCCGACGTTGTGGTGGTTTCGCCCGGTCAGCAGGCATGCCCGCGTTGGGGAGCAGAGTGCGGTCGCGTGGAAACTCGTGTAGCGCAGTCCGTTTTCGGCGAGCCCGTCGAGTGTGGGCATCTCGCACGCACCACCGAAAGGACTGAGTTGGGCGTAGCCGACGTCGTCGAGAACCAAAAGAACGACGTTTGGCGCGCCCGCCGGAGGTCGGGGTGGCACCAGCCACGCTGGCGTTGACTGGTCTGCGGTGCGGCCAACCACTCCCGGGAAGGGCGAGCCGAGCTCGTACTCCAATGGCTCCTTATGTCCAGCCATGCCGAATCTCCTGCGGGTCGAGTGTGGGCCGCCTAGTATCACCCGCCGGCACCCGCGCGTGTAGCGGCCGGTGGCTATTGGATCCATTCGAACGCTACATGTAACTCAGTGTGCACTTGCGTACAGCACAGACTCACCAATTTCTCTTCGGCCGGCCGCCCCTGCACCATCCGACGGGCCAGTCAAGATGTCAGGCTCGGCTCGGCCAGCCCGGATTCACTGCGTTCGTAGAGCTGAGGGGTGTCGTCACAAGCCACTTGCTGGCAGCGACTAGTTACCTCGGGATGACAGCTTTGCGAAGTCAGGTGAACCTACCCCTGAAGGTCTCACCGCGTAGTCGTCTGTAATTCACTTGTGGAGTGGTCAAACCGACGCTATTCAATCTGGACCTACTCGATGGCGATGACCCGTTTGAAATCGACGACCAGTACTGCCGGCCAATCGGGTGTTACCTAACCTCGAAATACTTGGCCGACCGCTGGAAGAACGTTTGTAGACCCGGTTGCAACGAATCCGAACCGCGGCTGAGCTTCCTAGGGTCGTCAATCTCGCCAGCTTGGCTTTCCGACTGATGTACCAGCAGATTGCCGAGCGAATCTGCCCGCAGGACTCAATCGTCCCGCCACTCATTGCCGGGCATGATCCGAATCATGAATTCGTCGAACAGCGGGACGGTGAATGCGGTGTCGCCGTGAAAGGGACTCCAGATCATCCCCTTTGCAATCAACTGGGCCCTGACCGGGCCGAGCGATGTCACAGACCTTCCCAACACCTGTGAGATGTCCCCGGAGCGGTGCGGCCCCGGTCCGAGCTCGGCCATGGCCCGAAGGTAGCGCCTCTCTGCGGGCGTTAGCCGGTCGAATCGGACCCTGAAGAAGCTCTCGTCCAGCGCAGCAACGGCAGTTATAGATGCTGCGGCGACGTCCTCTTCAGTGATGGGGGAGGCTGCGGCGACGTCCCACGAATGCTTTCCCCATTCCTGAACGAAGTACGGGTAGCAACGCGTCACTTCCACGATTCGATCGAGCGCCTCAGCTGTCACATCTACCCCGTGGTCTTGCGCCGGCTTGAATATCGCCTGCTTGGCTGCTGCTGGATCGAGTGGCCCAACCTCGGGGAAGTCGAAAAGACGCTCCGCGTACGATTTCGCGCGACCGGTCCGGGCTCGCAGTTGTGGCAGGCCAGCGCCGACCAGAACGACCGGAAGCCGCTGTTGAGTCGTGCGGTGAAGAGCGGTGATCAGCGCGGCGAGCTGTTCCTCTTGGACATATTGAAGTTCGTCGACAAACAGCGCTAGCGCTGTCTCCGCCTCTCGCGCCGCCGTACCTGCTGTCTCTAGGAGCGCCTGCAGGTCATGCTCGAGATCGCCATTGTCGGCCAACCCGGGCTCGGGGTCGAAGTCCACGCCGACCTCAATATCGCGATATGTCAACTTCATGGCCTTCGCGAATCCCGCAAGGGCGCGAAGTGCCCTCTGTGCACGATCCCTTGCCCGCTGATTGCGCGACAGGCGAAGCAGTGACTGGCGAAGCTCGGGGGCCAGCATTGCCGGCAGCGATCGATCCTCGGGCGCCTCGATTCGAATCGAAGAGATGCCCGCGCCTTCACAATCTCGCGCCATCTGATCGAGTAGCACCGTCTTTCCCACGCCCCTGAGCCCGACCATGAGGATGCTCTTCGTCGGCAGTCTCCTTCGTACCCGCTCGAGTGCCACGCGCATCGTTTCTATGAGCGCGTCGCGACCGGCGAGTTCCGGAGGCGGAGTGCCTGCCCCGGGAGCAAAGGGATTGGCTACGGGATCCATTTGCGCATTATACGGATCTTAGTAACTTTATGTGTGCAACATAACTTGACTAAGCTCTGTCTAACTGGTGGCTCAACAACGATGGATGAGGCAATTTCGACTCATTCTGACTGGCCTAAATTCATTCGACCACGCCAGCAAAACTCCTTTTCAGACGTCTGTGGACCCGGTCACAAAGAATTCGAACCGCGGCTGAACTGCCTTTGGTCGTCGACCTCGCCGACCCCGCTCCCCCGCCCAAGTACCAGCGGATCGCCGAGCGTGCCGCCCGTCTACGCGAACTCGGCATGACCTATCGCGCCATTGGCGAGGCCCTCGGTGTCGATCCCAAGACCGTGCGGAGCGCGCTAGCACACGTCCGATCAGCAGGCGACGGATAGACCACCTTTGCCTTCAATCAACGACTGAACGGCACCCACTACGTCGTCGGTCTCAGGCGGCAGCAGAACGGGCTCCGCTCTCGTGCTGATGTACGACTGAGCCTCTTTCGCTACCTCAATGAGGCGATGGTCGCTCGACACAAAGAGATCACAATCAAGCATGCTGCTGAGATGAAGATTGTCGTACGCGTTGCCTCGACCCGGCTTCTCTGCGGTTTGCAGGTAGGTCGTCAAGTTGGTAAGCAAGTTCCGCGGCATTTCGTCGATTCGCGCTTCGGCCACCCAGAACCAAAGGTGCTCGGCGGGCGTAGGCGGTGCGTCCCCGAGATTGGAGGCGAGCAAGGTCGCGTAATCCATATGGCTGGCGCGGCGCTCGCGAAGGCCAGCTTCATAGTTCATGAATGCGGCGAGTCGACAATGCTGCTCCCATATCTCCAAACCGGCGAGAACGTCCCGAACTTCTTGCGACAGAAGTCGCTCGTCGACCCGGAGATTCTTGGCCACGTCGAAGCCGGATACCGACGGTGCCCCGTCTCGTCCGTACCTGGAGCGCAGTTTCCTGACGGCCGCGAGATCTCGGCGGTGGAAGCGGCTGACCGTCTGCCAGAACTCTTGCCAATTCGCCGGGCGCCATGACGGATCGGTGCACACGCATCGCCACTGCTTCAGATCCTCGTCAATCAGCCACCGGGCTTGATCGGTGCGCCTCGCGCTGGCGATCCAATCCGGGTGATGATATCTCAGCTCGGCTCGTAACTCCTCGGTCTCAAGTACCGAGTGCGGCGGGCAGTAGTCCGACGCGAGCGCGACCAATGATTCGGCGATCGCGTTCCGCTTCCGGGGGCTCACGGTGTTCCAGCACTCGCATAGCACCGCATGCGAGGCGATCACCCGGGCGCGCATCGCTCGCAGCGCGGAGATCATCTCTGCTCCGGCGTCGAGCTCAGCAACGCGCGAGTAGATGTTCGTATCGAAGTAGAGCAGGCGCGTGCGCTGATCTGTCGCAACCATTCTCTCGGACTTGTCTGCCCTAGCCATATCTAACTTGCTCTTCAGTGTCAGGCGCCCTGCGGCATCGTATGTGAGAGATCTCGAGATCCCACCCGGCCGCTCCATGGCGCACCACGGACGCCTGCCAAGCTCCATCTCACGAATCCCGGTCATAGCCAAAACGCGACAGGTCTCGGAGAAGCGCTTGTGCCATTGACCGCGCGCGATCGAGCTGAGGATCCTTGAGAATCTCCTCGGGTGGACGATAACTGTCAATGCCACCTAGAAGTTCGCCAAGCGCGCGCAGGCGATCGTCGATCTCAGGCGTGTATACAGTTCCCGACCTGTCTAGAGCGTCCGTCAGCGCACTGTCGTCAAACAAACGGCAAACGCACTCGGTGAAGGACGACACCTCCGGGTAACCCTTCGACAGCCACAACTCGCGCTGGCGGCTTTCGTCGGCCAACTCTCGGAGGGCGCCCTCAACCAGCTCGTCTCCGACCCATTTCACTGGAAGGGTCCTAGATCGAACCGGAAGTCCTCTAGAGGAATGTGGGCTTCTGGGAGCTGCGACGTGGGCAGCTTGTTTCCGTGGACGTCAAGTGGCGGCCCGTGCGCCTGCCACCGCACATAGGGCGCCCTTGAGGTTGGCCACGGGCTGGTCGGATCTCCTTGCATCACCCGCACTCTGTTGCCGAGATTTGTCGGGTCGTAGTACTCCGTCCCGCCGGGTGTCTTCGTGGTGCCTCGAATCCGCCGGCCTTCGGGTATGCCTTCAGGACGTACCCGCGTTCCCGGAGCGGGACGGAGCCCGCGGGCAGACAGCCCAACATCGTCTACCGCTCCCGAGCCTCGCTTCGCAAGCCCGGGGATTGCCGCTCGAGCGCGACTTGCCAATCGAGCGATGTCGCCACGAAAGCGGCTCGCCAAGGCTCCGAGAGGCTTCAGTAGCTTGGCCATCGGGGCCACGAAT
>QEUQ01000001.1 GCA_003577105.1 Acidobacteriota bacterium
TGTCGTAGTCGGTTCGCCCGCCATCTGCCCAAGAGATGATGTGGTGGACCTCGAGCCCGAAACTCCTGTCACAGCCAGGGTGGATACATGTCTTGTCCCGGTATCGGATCTGACGGGCAAGCCAGGCTGGAATCTTGCGAGTCATCCGCCCTACCCCAAGTGCCAGTCCATCGGGGCCATCTAGGACGATCTCTAGTCTCGGGTCACATGCGATGCGCCTTGCGACATCTGGTGAGATATATCCGACGCCAATTGCAGTATGAATCTCAGCATTGGAGCCACCAGAGATGAGCGTCTCGTAGTCAACATGGACAGAAAGTGTTGCCCTGTCGGGATCACAGTCAGATCCAATCCTCACCGATGCCAGCTCAACTAGGGCATCTGCCAGGCGTGTTCTATAGCTGAGACGCTCACCTGCGAGCTTCTTTGGCATCGAGGTGACGATCCTAGAAAGAGCCGCATCTAGTTTCGCCCCGCCGTCAGCGGTCAGTGTTCCCGAGATCACAACTGAACTTCTATCGCGCGACCAGCGTATTCTCAGCTCACGGGAATTAGAGATCTCTCTCGCCTCGTCTCTTGTTATGGCAACTGCTGCCCTGCGGTGAGCTATTGCCTCTGATACTGACCAGTGTCGGGCAAATCCAAGCAGCTCTTCTTCGTTCTCGGGGGTTACAAACTTTGCCAGTTCTTCTGCGATCTCACGGCTGATCTCACCTTCACGAAATGCCTTGGCAATCATCGGCAACTTCTCTAGTGCTACAGCGAGGCCAACCATGGCCCTAGCTGTGTTAGGTGAGATCTGAGCCTCTTCGGTCAGTACTTCGACGACAGAACCAGGTGAGAGATCGAGCTTGGGTGGTACCGGAGGAGAATCAACTGAATCAGGCGAGCCAGTATCGCTGTCGGCCGCTCCTAGTGGGCCATTAGCGCCGGAGACGCCTGAATCACCGAGTAGATCTTGTCGCCGCTTCTTCTCGAGAGCTCCTATCAATGCAAGCTCTTCTGCCTCTATCGCTGCCTTGGCCACCCGCAGCTCAGCTAGGCGAGCCCTGACGGCTTCGACAGACCAACATGAGAAGTCATGAACCCGACTCATCTAAATAGAAGAACCTTCCCCCCCAGCGAACGTCAGCGAACGCCAACGAACGTCAACGAACGTCAACCAACACCGGCCAACTACCGGTCACTAACCGCCAATCCCCCAAGACCGGCTATCTAACGAACAACTGTTCGCATGCTATAGAAGCCCTATGACAGTTTCTGAAACGGCGATCAGGCCACAGCCTCCAGCCTCATTAAAACGGAGCAACCGAACCCACCTAGGTGAGCGCGACGTGACGTCCATCCACCCGATATCGGCCTTGGGCGAAGTTGGCGACCACCTCTGGCAGCAACCGGTGTTCGACTACCTTGATTCGTTCGTGAAGCGATTCCTCGTCATCGCCAGGCAGAACGGGAACGGCCTCCTGGACGATGATCGGCCCGTGATCTAGCTCCTCGTCTATTAAATGCACGGTGCACCCAGTCACCGTTACCCCATAGGCGATGGCTTCGGCCACTGCGCTCGCTCCCTGAAATGCCGGGAGGAGTGAAGGATGCGTGTTGATGATCGCATTCGGATATGCCTCACAGGCGGCCGGCGCCAGAATTCGCATGAATCCCGCGAGTACAACGAAATCCGCGCCCGAGCTCTTGACCTCCGCGACTACGGCGTCTGTGAAGGTCTCCCTGCTTTCAAAATCCTTGAAAGGCAGCACGGCCCGGGGGATTCCCGCCGCCTGGGCACGATCCAAGGCCTTTGCGTTGGGCCTGTCTGTCAGGACAAGCGAGGGCTCGGCGGCTATCTGTCCTGATGCGACAGCATCTAGAATTGCCTGCAGATTGGTACCTGCGCCCGACGCCAATACTGCAAACCGGGTCACACGCCTCTCCTTGCATCGTGGATAAGTGCAACCAAGACAGGTTACCTTTCACGATCGACAAACCAACTCGACTCAGGAGTCTCAGCAATGGGCATGCCTTATCAGGGCCAGCAACCCGCCCCGCAGACATATGGGGGCTACGGCGCATACGCTCAACAGCTATCTCTTCCAGTTGCCGACATGGGAAACCGATCGATTGCCTATGTCATCGACTACGCCATCATGGGCGGGCTGGTTTTCGTCTTGTACATCGCGGCGATCTTGCTGATCTTCATGCTCAAGGGAATCGGAGCGATCCTTGCGCTCCTCATATATGTTCTCCTCATTGCAGTTTCTGTCAGTTACCACCCGTACTTCGAGGCGACCCGGGGAGGCCAGACTCCCGGCAAGAAAATGCGGGGAATCAAGGTGGTGAAGGAAGATGGCTCACCGTGCGACTGGGGCGCTGCGTGGATCCGCAGACTGGGCCTAATAATTGACGGGATCGTTCTCGGCTTCATTCCCGGATACATAATCGCCAACGGCCACCCGAAGCATCAACGCCTTGGTGACCAGTGGGCAAAGACCGTCGTCATCAATGCGACCGGCGCACCCGTCGGCGGAGCGCTTCAATCGCCAGCTGCTTATCCGGCCCCGACTCCCCAGTACTCATCACAACCGCAAGCACCTGGATACCAGCAGGCTCAGCCACCGGCGGCCCCTCAGTCGGCGGCCCCCCTGCTTGCGCCACCAGGCGCGCCGACCGGAGTACCAACCGAGGCGCTTCCACCAATTGCACCCCCACCGATCGCACCACCGCCCCCAATTGCACCCCCACCGATCGCACCACCGCCGGCGGCACCTCCGCCGGCGGCACCTCCACCGGCGGCGCCATCGCCCACTGCGCAAACACAAGCAATCAACGCCGCTGATCTGAACTTCGAGCCCCCTACAAACCAAGCAGACCAGTAGGCTCGCATCTGAAGTCAACTAGTCGGAAGGCTGCGGTAGATAGTGAAGAGAATTGCGATAGTCGGAAGCTTTAGCACCGGAAAGACAACGCTTGGGAACGAACTCGCGCGCGAGCTTGAGTTGCCGCTCTTGCCGGAGGTCGCACGCCAGGTCGTCGAGCTTGGTTTCAAGCTGGACAAGGACGCGACACCCGAGACTGAGACATTGATCTTCCTGCGCCAATGGCATGCCGAGATGACCCACCCCGAGTTTGTCGGCGACCGCAGTCTCATCGATGTCATCGCCTATGCGGGATGGGTGCTCGAACATCAGGAGTTCAGCAAGGAGCACTACTTGTGGGAAGCGTGTCTAGATATTGCCCAGGAAAACCTGCGGACCCAATACAGCCATGTCTTCTACCTTCCAATCGAGTTCCCGATCGTCCTTGATGGCCTGAGGCCAGATGACCCCGAGTTCCAGGCTGACATTGATAGCCGCATGAAGAAGATCCTCGAGACCTATGCGGTGGATCATGCGGAGCTAAGGGGATCGGTGGAGGAGCGAGTAAGTCAAGCACGCGACCTCATCAGCTAGGGAGTGGAGCGCCAATAGGTTTCTCGGCAACCGAATGCCCCTAGAGCCGGACCGTATCCCTCGAAGATGAACGGCGGCGCTCGATCCGGTGCAACCGATTCCCGACAATGGCGAGAATTCCGATAAGAACGATGAGCCCCGCCCCGACGGGCAATGGCCAAATCACCCACGAGTCGATCTGCACGGATCCAGATCGCACTACCGTAATCAGCACCGCATACGCCCCGATGTAGACGAAGGGAGAAATCGCGAGCCCGATCGCTGTTGCCATCGAGATCCGAAGCTTGTCACGAACCATGAACACGGGGATTCCATACATCGCCTGTGTTGCCATAAGAATCATGGACAGATTCAGAACTGAATCGTTTGTGACACTGCTCAGTGGCTCCGCCGTTCCTGGCGTCGGCGGGCGTGACCTAATGATCAACGCAACGAGTACGAGTCCGAGAACGAATATCACGATCCACACCGCCATGAATCGACGGCGTGCGGCCAATATCGCCCTACGTGACACGATGTGTTAGGCCAGCGCCTCGGCAACGAGTTCAGCCACTTCAGCGGCATTCTTCCCGACGCGAATCCCGTTTGCCTCGAGCGCCTCGGCCTTCGCCTGCGCGGTACCCTTCGAACCCGAGACTATTGCTCCGGCATGTCCCATCTTCTTTCCGGGCGGCGCCTCAAAACCGGCGACGTAACCAACGACCGGCTTTGTCATGTTCTTTGAGATCCACTCTGCTGCGCGTTCCTCTTCTTCACCACCGATCTCACCGATCATCACGACCGCATCGGTCTCGGAGTCGGCTTCGTACCGTGGCATGAGGTCGATGAACTTGGTGCCTATGAAAGGGTCCCCTCCGATTCCTACGCAGGTGGACTGTCCGATTCCGCGCTGGCTCAGCTCGTGGACAACCTGGTAGGTCAAGGTTCCGGAGCGGCTGACCAGACCGACCCGCCCATCCCGGCAAATTTCGGGAGGCATGATTCCAATGTTGGCCTTGCCAGGACTAATCAGCCCAGGGCAATTGGGACCAATCAGAACCGGATGACCGCCTGACGCAGAACGCGCCACGTTACGGACATACTCCGAGAACCCCGCTTCGTCGTGTGCCGGAATACCTTCGGTAATACATACGATCAACGAAACACCGGAGTCAGCCGCCTCAAATACCGCATCGGCGGCGAATCGGGCAGGCACGAAAATCAGGGACGCGTCCGCACCGGTCTCGGCTACCGCCGTCGCAACTGTGTCGAAAATCGGGATGCCTTCAACATCTTGGCCACCTTTGCCCGGCGTCACACCTCCGACGATTTGAGTGCCGTAGTCGCGATTGCGCAATGCGTGAAAAGAGCCTTCTCGCCCGGTCAGCCCCTGGACGACCACACGAGTTGTCTCATCAAGAAGAATTGCCATTTCTTGTCCTCAGTCTGCCTTCCCGGATTAGCTGCTCTTCGCGAGCTCGACTGCCTTCGCTGCCGCCTCGAGCATGGTTTCGGCCGAAATCAAACGTCCCCCCGCATCACCGAATTCGGCGAGCACCGTACGACCCTCGGTGGCGTTTGTGCCATCAAGGCGGACCACAACGGGAACCTTCACGTCGATCTTCGAGAAAGCCTCGGTGATCCCCTTCGCCACCTCGTCGCCGCGGGTGATCCCACCGAAAATGTTGATGAGCACCGACCGCACATTCTCGTCAGACATGATCACGTCAAGACCAGCAGCGACCACGTCTGCCTGCGCTCCGCCACCAATGTCGAGAAAGTTCGCGGCTTTCCCGCCGGCCTGGGCGATCACGTCGAGAGTGCTCATGACCAATCCAGCTCCATTGCCAATCACACCAACCTCACCACCGAGTTTGATGTAGTTCAGGCGCTGCTCTTTGGCCATCATCTCTTGTGGATCGGTAGCAAATGTGTCGCGAAGCTCTTCGTATTCGGGATGTCTGAAGATCGCGTTTTCGTCGAGGCTGACCTTCGCGTCGAGCGCCATCACTTCGCCGTCTTCGGTCAGCACCAAAGGATTCACCTCAAGAAGCTCTGCATCTGACTCCACGAACGCGTTGAAGAGCTTGGTCAGAAGCTCTGAGGCACCCTTGACTGCCGCATCACTTAGGCCTGCGCCATAGATCATCTGCCTGACGTGATATGGCTTGATACCCAAGAGAGGGTCTATGTGGACCTTTGAGATTGCGGTCGGGTCCGACTCGGCAACGGCTTCTATGTCAACGCCGCCTTGTGCCGAGCACATCCCCAAGTAGCCGCCATTTGCGCGGTCGAGCACAAAGCTCGCGTAGTACTCCTCGGCGATGTTGGTCGTCGCCCGCTCGATCCACACTCGCCTCACTGTGTGGCCCTTGATGTCCATCCCCAGAATTGCTTCGGCGTGAGCCTTCGCCTCGAGCGGATCGGCGGCGATCTGGATCCCGCCGGCCTTACCGCGCCCGCCAACCTGCACTTGCGCCTTGACCGCGACTGAGCCACCCAACTCGGCCGCTGCTAGCTCTGCCTCCACCGGAGTCGTGGCCGCGCGCCCCTCTGGCACTGCAATGCCCGCCTTCGCGAAGAGCTGCTTCCCTTGATATTCGAATAGATCCAATTTCGGCTCCCTGGCCTAGGTTGATTTTGGAAGGCTCAGCCAGCTCGCTGTGCTTCCCTCTCGTTGAGCGCTTCCCTGGTCCACTCGACGATTTCGGTCATCGATGCCCCAGGAGTGAAGACCGCCGCCATGCCGCGCTCCTTGAGCTTTTCGGAGTCCCCCGGCGGAATGATTCCGCCCCCGAAGACAACCACATCGCCTAGGCCACGCTCTTTGAGCAGTTCAATCACTCTGGGGAACAGGGTCATGTGCGCGCCCGAAAGGACCGAAAGTCCTACGGCATCAGCATCTTCCTGGATACAAGCCTCGACGATTTGCTCAGGAGTCTGATGAAGCCCCGTATAAATCACCTCGAAACCCGCGTCCCTCAGCGCGCGGGCTATTACCTTGGCGCCACGGTCGTGGCCATCGAGACCGGGCTTGGCAATCACGACGCGATACCGGCGATCAGTCTGCTCCAAGATGCCTCCCGTCTGGTGTGCGCCTTTGCAGCCTATGACAGGCCCGAATCCCCATGCCACCCTACGAATCGGATCACGGCGAATTCCCGATCAGTTTCGCCCGGAATTCATTCGCAAGGTCCTCGATTCCCGGCTGCTGCAGCTCGTTTCCCAAAGGATCGGAGAGCCCCTGGCCCTGAAGGGATTGCGCTATCGCCGCGACTTCCTCGGCGGTGACTGCCCCTATCACCAACGCAAAGAGAACTACCTGGCGGGTTTCGCGGCGAAGTCTGTCTCGCTCCTGGTTCCATGATTGCGCCGGCGGGGTACGACCGTCATCCTCCAGTTGCCAGGCCTCCTCGAGCGCGCGCATCCCCTCGTGCAAGTACAGTTCGAGCGCCTCGAGCGCCAGGGAGCCTTCACGATCCGTCATCTGACTCACCTTCGAAAAGCTGGCGTACTTGATCCTTCTTGACCTTGCGGGTCGATCCTCGCGGGAGCTCCTCGACAAACGCGTACTCAACGGGGCGCTTGTATCCGGCAAGCCGGGAGTCAGCCCACACCCTCAATTCATCAAGATCGAT
The DNA here is from genome assembly GCA_003577105.1 of Acidobacteriota bacterium. Classification (GTDB taxonomy): domain Bacteria; phylum Actinomycetota; class Acidimicrobiia; order ATN3; family ATN3; genus ATN3. The sequence continues at coordinate 7,064 of QEUQ01000001.1, forward strand.
CTTTGCTCCTGCTTCGACCTCAATTGCTGCCGCCACCCGCTCTCCAAGAACGTGATCGGCAACCCCGACCACGGCGGCATCGGCCACGCCCGCGAAGCTTCTGAGGGCCTCCTCAACCTCTACCGCGTAGACGGTGTACCCACCCGAGGTGACGACATCTTTTGAACGACCGGCAAAGTGATCCGTGACTAGCCCGCGCTTGGCCAGGTCGCCAGTCCGAAGCCATCCGCCCTGAACTGCCTTACCTGTCTCGTCTTCTCGATTTCGGTAGGAATGAAGCACCTTCCCGCCGCGGATGGCGATCTCGCCCACCTCGCCGCGGCGGACTTCTTTGCCTGACTCGTCGATGATCTTGATGGAAGTGCCCGGCAAAGGAATTCCAATTGAGCTGGAGAAAGGATCCCAGAACGGCAGCGAGATCTTGACGGTTGCCGCGCCCGAGTACTCGACCATGCCGTAGGCCTCGACGAATAGCGCTTCCCCGACAGGGCGCCCGCCGAGAGTGAAGGCCGACCCCATTCTCTGAAACTCGCGAGCCAAATCGCGAGGCATTACGTCTGCCGCTGACATCCACACTCGCACCGACTTGAGATCTCGATACGCAGCGCCCGCGTCAAGGAGCATTCGGTACATGGCCGGAACGCCAACAAACATCGATGCCCCAAAGGATTCAAGCGCGTCAAGAACTCTGACCGGCCTGAAGCGCTCCATTGCGAAGGTGCGAATTCCCGCTAGCAGCGCCCCTGCTAGTACAAGAAATCCCATTATGTGAGCGGTCGGAAGCGCCTCGACCATGAAATCACTCCGGAAGGGATATGCGCCGGCAAGCGAGATGTCCGAAAACAGTCCCCGGTGCGTGAGCATTGCGCCCTTCGGATTCCCTGTCGTGCCCGAGGTGTAGAAGATCGCGGCCACCTCGCTGAGATCAGGGCTCGGCCACTTACGGCTCCGGTCATGTAAGAGGGACCACCGTGTTTCGACCCTGTCAATGCCGTCGAGGACTGCGGCCTCGGGAGGTGCAATCTCAACGCGAGCACCACAATCGGCGACCACGTGCTCGAGCTCCTGTGGCGTCAGCTCCGGATTAGCCGGAACCGCCACGGCCCCCGCCCGAGATGCCGCCAATACCGATGCCAGGAACATGACTCCGTTTGGCCCTCGCACCACAATCCGCGGGAAGGCGGACTCCCCTTCGGCACCGAGCTTGGATGCTATGTCGCTGGCTAGAGCCTCAACCAACGAGTCGAATTCCGCATAGGAAATCTCAGTCCTTTTCGGCTCACCTCTCAAGCTCCCCGGAAGAATTTCAAACGCGCTCCGATCACCGTGGTGCTGCGCCGCCATCGATGAGACCTCGCCGAGCCGTGGAACCGAAAGCCAACGGCCGGTCAACAGGTCAAGCAGTCCCACGCTCAGACCTTGGCCAGTGGTGCCCATGCGAGAAGGAGGCGCTTCTCTCCGACCGACGGGAATCGAACCAATGCCTGAGCATCGTCGCCTTCCCCTTCGAGACCGATTACCACGCCCTCGCCCCATTTGTTGTGTACCACGTCGTCCCCGAGGCTAAGAGATATGGGCGCTGCCCTCTCCGGTTTCCTGGCGATGCGATCCGGTCCGCCTTGAGGTGCTCTACTGATCGCACTCCGAGAAGTCCTCACGCCGCTGACACTCTCGCTCCAGCGCCCAGGATCCGTTCCTATCTCCCGTGTCAATTCCGACGGGATCTCCGACAGGAAACGACTGGGGGGATTTGAGCCGTAGGTCCCGAAGAGATTCCGTTCCCAAGCTCGTGTGAGATATAGGCGTTCACCAGCACGCGTTATGCCGACGTAGCAGATCCGGCGTTCTTCCTCTAGTTCCTCGCGGTCTGCCATCGAGCGTGAATGAGGGAAGATGCCGTCCTCCATGCCAGTGACGAAGACGACCGGGAATTCGAGACCCTTGGCATTGTGCAGGGTCATCAACGTGACGCTCGATTCCGGATCGGCTAGCGCGTCTACATCCGCGACCAGACCCACCTGCTCGAGAAAACCGGCTAGCCGCCTAGCATTGACAGTCAGGCCGCCGCCTGTCGGCTCGACTTCCGGTTCGACCTCGACCATGCCCGCGTCCCATGCTGCGTCGAAATCTGCCGCCACCCCGGTCAGTTCGGCGAGGTTCTCCAGTCGCCCCGTTGCCTCAATTGACTCCTGCTCCTCGAGATCAGCTCGGTAACCGGTCTGCTCCAACACCGCATCGAGTATTCCGGCAACGCCTGTGAGGTCATCGAGACCATCTCTCATGCCCATCAGCAGCTCGGCAAACTCTTCAGCCTTCTTCGCTGACCGAGCTGCGAGTGCCGGACATGAGCTTGCCGAACGCATCGCGTCGAAGAGGCTCATACCCGCCTCCGTCGCATACTCGGTCAGGCGTACCACAGTCGTATCACCGATACCTCGTCTCGGTACGTTGACAATTCGCCGCAGAGAGACGGAATCTGCCGGATTGGCAATCAGCCGAAGGTACGCCAGTGCATCGCGGATCTCTCGTCTGTCGTAGAAGCGAGTACCTCCCACAACCCTGTATGGAATTGCCGCCGCGGCCAGGGCCTCCTCGATTGAGCGGCTCTGCGCATTCGTGCGATAAAAGACAGCGACCTCGCCGAATCGCGCATCCCCACCGTCAACTAAGCGCGCGATTTCGTCGGCTACATACCCGGCCTCCGCCCTCTCGTCAGATGCCACAAAGACGGTCACGGGCTCGCCCTCGCCCAGCTCCGACCAGAGATTCTTGTGGCGCCGGGCAGAGTTGTTTGCTATCACGGCGTTTGCGGCATTGAGAATGGTCGTCGTCGAACGATAGTTCTGCTCAAGCATCACGACTCGCGTGCCTGCGATGTCACGCTCGAACGACGCCATGTTTCCGGTATCCGCGCCCCTGAAGCGATAAATCGACTGATCCGAGTCACCAACGCAGAAGATGTTGCCGTGCTCACCGCCGATCATGCGCACCATCTCCCACTGCACGAGATTCGTGTCCTGAAACTCATCGACGAGTACGTGGGCAAATCGCGCTCGGTAGTGCTCAAGGATTCCCGGATGAGCCTTGAAAAGTTCAACCGTCTTCAGGAGAAGATCGTCGAAATCCATGGCAGATGCCTCAATTAGCCGCTCGTTGTATCGCTCGAACACCGCAGCCGTCACCTCGTCGCTGGGTCCCTTGGCGCTTTCAGCAAACTCCGCTGAGGTGACCATTCGATTCTTCAGATGTGAGATCTTCGACTTGATTCCCCGAGGGGTGAATTGGCGAGACTCATATCCCAGCTCCTTGAGGCATGCGGCCACCAGGCGTTCTGAATCGGAATCGTCATAGATCGAGAAACCTTGTCTGTATCCAAGCGCCTCGGCCTCTCTCCTGAGGATGCGCACACAGGCCGAATGAAAAGTGCGAACCCACATGGCCGGTGAGAGCGGATGGCCCAGGAGGCCGGAGACCCGCGCAACCATCTCCGAGGCTGCCCGATTTGTGAAGGTGATCGCGAGAATTGAAAAAGGGTCCGCGCCGAACTCCTGTATCAAGTAGGCGATGCGATGTGTGAGGACCCGCGTCTTGCCTGATCCGGCACCGGCCACCACCAGAATCGGCCCTTCGCCGTGCATTACCGCTTCGCGCTGGACTGGATTTAGTCCTTCAAGCAGGGCCGGAACAGGGTCTTCGGGCATCGTCACGGCGCAAGTGTACCGGCGACGGAAAGTACCCGATAACAAGGTAGGGAGGCGAGTGCCGGGAGAGGTTCGACCGCGACCCACAACCTCGCGTTATCCATCGACGGAGAAATCCGTCACAATTGGAGGGAGCAGCATCCGGGGATGTCTGAGCAGAGCGCATCAACGAGGTTTCAAGGCGAGAAATGGCCCCAGTAAAGGTCGTGATAACCGGACCCGAGGGAGTTGGGAAGACTTCCTTCGTCCGCACAATCGCGGACATGGTTGTCGCGTCAAACGAGCCTCATCCCAGCGGGGAGGGCCAAGTCACAATTGACTTCGGCCGAATAACGCTAGCCAGAGATCTCGTCATTTACTTGTACGGAACGCCGACAAAGGCCGAGCTTCAGCAGCTTTGGGAGACCTGGACTGAGGGAATGCTCGGTTTCATCGTCATGGTTCAGGCTCAGGACAAGACCCAGCTCGATGAGGCTGCCGCCTACCTCGAGTACTTTCGCGAAAAGGGTGACTGGCCACATCTCGCTCTCGTGAACATGTGCGGCGATGACACCGAGCTTGATTGTCAGATTGTTTCAGAGGTCCTGGGCTTGCCATTCCCCGAGCAGGTTGTTCCAGTCGATGCCCTTGACCGAGAATCAGTCAAAGAGGCTCTGCTGACCTTCTTGGCGATTGCCATCAATCCAAAGCGAGCCAGAGCACTGGCTCGGGCCAACACGCCCTTCTAGGAGAGCATTGCCAGCGCGAACCGATATTGAGATTCCCTTTGGCGCCAAGACGCTGCGCGGATGGTTCTACGAGCCGGATGAGCCGCGACCGTGGCCAGTCGTTGTCATGGCACACGGGTTCTCAGGTGTGAAGGAACAACGACTCGACGCATTTGCGGATGTCTTCGCCGAGAAGGGCATGTCAGTCTGCGTATTCGACTTCCCCAACCTCGGCGCTAGTGGCGGAGAGCCACGGGGTGATATCGATCCAGCTGAGCAGATCAACGCCTTTCGGACCGCAATCGAATGGGCGGGGGCGCGAGATGGGGTGGATTCCGAGCGGATAGGAATCTGGGGCACCAGCTACAGCGGAGGTCATGTCCTCTCCCTTGTCTCATCGAGCGAGAACATCAAGTGCGCTGTTGCCCAGGTTCCCTTCGTTGGGCCTCCGATGGATGAAATCCCAGCACCACTCGAGGCGATGTTCGCGTCGGAGCGAGAACGGACATCTGGATCTCCGTCAATGGTTCCGGTCGTCGGCGACGGATTTGCCGCCCTGCCGACCCCAGACGCCAAGGCCTGGGCAGAAGCTTTCGCGCCGCTGGCTCCCAGCTGGAAAAACGAAGTCACCCTTGCAAGCGTCGATCGCCTTCTTCATTACCAGCCCGCCGAGAAGATCGAGGATTCATCAGTCCCCCTCCTCGTAGTTCTTGCCCTCAACGACTCGCTCATTCCCGCAACCATGGTGCGATCGGTCTACGAGCGCGCGGGCGGAGCTAAGCGCCTCGTCGAGATCGAATCAGGCCATTTTGATGTCTACTTGGACCGCTTTGATGAAGCCGCTGAGCCTGAAGCCGATTGGCTTGCCAAGTACCTGACCTGAGTTCGCAGTTGAGCTAGCCCGCGAGCGCGGACAAGCGCTTGACTAGTTTCTCAATCCCCTCTGCGATTTCGGGCAAAGGCGCGTCACACATGTAGGCCGGGGTCGAGAGGACTCTTTGCTCGGAATCTTCGACAAAGTCGTTGGCCGGGCACTCGATGTGCTCAGCGCCCATCTCTTCGAGCGCCGCTGCCGTTCCGGGATCGCTTCCGATCGTCAACTTCACTCCGGGAAGTAGCCGGGCTGCAATTGCAGGGGAGATACAGATGAAGCCAATTGGCTTTCCCGCCGAATGCACCTCCTGGACGAACTGCGCCACAGATGGCTCGACCTCACTCGAGGTTCCTTCCGTCGCGAAATTGCTCAGATTCTTGGCAGCCCCGTATCCGCCTGGAAAGACCAGCGCGTCGAAGTCCTTAGCGCTCACATCTCCGAGTGCCTTGATGTCGCCTCGCGCTATCCTCGCTGCCTCTTTCAGCACGTTACGAGTCTCTCCGGCTGCCGGCTCGCCCGCCACATGATCGACAACGTGCATTTGGTCGATATCGGGTGCGAGGCACTGATAGCTGGCCCCGCTCTTCTGCAGGGCCAGAAGTGTGAGGACTGCTTCGTGGATCTCTGAACCGTCAAGGAATCCGCAGCCTGACAAGACAACACCAACCTGAGCCATTTGGAACTCCTTCACCTTTTCCGAGCTCTCGGGGACGCGCTGCGCTATCCCCCGTTGGATTCCGATTCTGCCGAATATCCACCTTTGCGCGCAGCCGACATGCCCACCGGGCCAGGAAGCACCGCTTCCAAGTCGAGTAGATATGCAGTCTCTTCACCATGCCGGGCGAGTGCGATCAGGCACGCCTCTCCCCTGCGCAGAGTCTGAGGCAATGGAGCCCGCGTGGCAGAGACAACTCCGCGTGCCTCATCGACAACGAAACCCACCAAACCTTTGCCCGAGTTGTAGACAAGGACGTGCTCGGGGTGATCGGCCTCATGCAAACCAAGAACCTTTGCCAGATTCACAACGGGTACCGCCTCGTCAAGAACTTCGATCATGCCGATCACGTCCTCGGGAGCCTGCGGTAACGGCCGTATGTCCTCGGCGCGCTGCACCAGACGAATTCGATCCAGCGCAACTGCATGAGGCTCGCCGCCGAGCACAAATGCCAGAACTTGCTCAGGCCTTCCCTCGAGAGAAAGATCGCCCTCCGCCGAAACCTGAGGCGTGGCATCGGTCAACGTAAGGTGCCGCCTTCAAGCAGGCCCACCTTGTCGGCACAGAGCTGAATAAGTGCATCGTGACTCATGGACTCAAGATACCCGTCCCACTTGCCCTCATGATCGGCCTCGAGATATCGAAGCGCATTCTTGTAGTCGATCAGCGACTGATCCCTTTCGCCGAGTGCCTCTAGCAGAGTGGCTCGATAGAAGTACGCAAGAGAAAACTGCGGGTCGCAGTAGACAGCCCGCCCAAAGGAAGCGAGGGCATCATCATCTGCTCCTAGACGCTGTTGTGCCGAGCCTAGAAGGAAGTGCAACGAGGCTTCTGTCGGAGCCCGCTCGATCGCAGCTGCGACCAGACTGACGACCTCGTCAACCTGCCCTCGCTCAAGATGACCCTGCGCCGTCGCAACCACCTCCGACAATTCACCGTGCTCGAGCGGAAGATTGCTTGCCCTCAACGAGGCGACCTCTTCCTCGGCTGACTCGAAATCGTCTCCCGCCGGAGAGCTTGTCTCAAGCGCGCCGGCGCCGATCGCGCCGACCCCGCGCCCTGAAGCACCCGGACTTGAAGCAATTGCAGGAGTCTCAAGCGGTCTCACTGCCGGAGGCGTGATCGCTTCAATCCCCATCGCCGGAATCTCCGAGCTCTTAGTAGGTGCTGCGGCGATCGAAGACGTCGGTGCCGCATTGGCGATCGCATAGCTCCGGCTGGAGGCCGCCGGGAGGACTGAATCCGGCACACGTCCCTCGTACGGCTTCCGATAGACAAAGGAGGTTCCCAGATCTACCAGTTCGAGGCTGTGGGGCTGCCGCCAGAGGCTCTCGGAGTGCCCCAAGAAGAGGTAGCCCCCGGGGCGCAGGGCAGCCTCGAGTGAGCGGATCGCACGATGAAGCGCATCCTTTGAGAAATAGATGGTCACATTGCAGCAGAAGACGATGTCGCTTATTCCAGCTGCCGGCGGCTGATCTGCGGACAAATTGTGGGGTGAGAATGTCACAAGCTCAGCAACCTGAGGAATGACGCAATAGGCATCCCTGTCCCGCACAAACCACCTTCGCCTGAGCAGATCGGGCACACCTGCGAGATGCCGCTCGTCATATCGCCCACTTCGGGCCCGTTCGAGGATGTCGGTCGAGATATCGGTCGCCATCACCCTCACCCGCCAACTCGACGCCTCATCACCAAGTGCCTCAAGAACTGAAATGGCGAGCGAGTACGGCTCCTCGCCAGACGAACACCCCGCAGACCAGAGTGTCAGCTCCTTTCGCGAAGCGGCATTACGAATCACCTCGGGAAGTACGTTTCTGCGCAGACCTTCGTACTGTGGACGATTTCTGAAGAACTCGGTTTGATGGATCGCGACCTGGTTCCAGAGTGCCTGAAGTTCACTCGGGTCTGAAGTGGCCAGATCCACATAATCTGCAAACGTCGCGCACCCTACCGCCAGCGCCCTATCACGCAGGTGAAGCCTGAGGACCTCGCGGCGCTTCTCGTCATAGACCATGCCCGCAGACTCGCTGAGCAGCTTTCGAACACGGGAATACTCGTCATCGCCAAGGACGGCAAAGGATCCGTCTGCACGCTCCCGCAGGAGCTTGCTCAGCTTGCCTTGCGGAGGTGGTGCTCCCCCGATCATCGGGTCAGTCCGTTCGAGTGCGGTCGTAGAGCCTCGCATTGTCGACAACAATGGCCACCGCCGGCTCAATCAGCCGCATGATTGAGAGTTCCTTTTCGGAAAAGGCATTTGCAACCGGAGCGCTGAGCGCGAGCAGCGCAACAATCTGATTCTGGGCCCTGAGCGGCATGCAGACGAAGGTAGCCAACGGATCCTCGTCTACTTCACCCTGCCCCATGTTGCCGTCAGGATCGACCATCCAGATATTTACGTCGTCGACATGTACGGGCTCGGCCGCGTAAGCCCCCATGTTCTCGGTGACGTGACTCCCCATGGTCTCGAAATCTTCAAAGAGCACCGGCTTGTTGACAAAGATGCCAATGCTCTTCTCCTCGATGAGCGCGACTGCACCCATTGCGAAGTCCACGAAGGATCCGATCAGCCCGAGCACCGACGCGATCAGCTCCCCGTAGTCGGAGGACTGTGTCGCCAAAGTTGAAATCTCATTTACAAGCGTCGCCTCGTACAGCTTTCGATCGAGCATGTCGCTGACGCGCGACAGAATCTCGGCGTCAGTCATCTCCGCCCGCTCTTCGTCCTCCTCACCTGGCCCCTCAGATGGCTCAGCGTTCTCCAGTGCCTCCCCCACTGCCTCCACAAGCATGGACGCATCGAAATCCTTTGAAAGGTACGCCGTCGCCCCAGTCTTGATGCCTCGATAGCGGTCGGATGCGGCGTCTTGCGAGGTGAGCATGATGAACGGAATCGCCTCGGCCGACCAGTCCTCTTTGAGAAGCCTGCACACCAGGTAGCCGTTCATCTTGGGCATCAAGATGTCGCAAATAACCAGGTCAGGGCGCTCAGAGTAGAACTTGCGGATTGCCTCGACCCCATCGTCAGCGAGTACGACGTCGTAGCCCTGCTGAGTCAGAACGCTCTTGACGACGCGCTGAAGCGTCACCGAATCGTCTGCGATCAGTATCTTGGCACTACCCAACCGGACTAACACCTCTCATCTTCGACAGCACGGTCGCCGCCATCGCTCCGAGCGGAATGACCGCATCGACCGCCCCTGAATCCAACGCCGCCTTGGGCATGCCGAAAACTGCACAGCTGGCTTCATCCTGGACCCACGTCGTGCCGCCTGAATCATGGATGGCTCGCATGCCCGTTGCACCGTCACGCCCCATGCCGGTCAGGATAACGGCAAGCACCGCCTTTCCATAAGCCGACGCAAGGCTTTCGAACATGACATCAGCAGAAGGGCAGTGCCCGCCCACCGGCTCATTGCCCTCGAGTGCGACCCGTCCGTTGCGGACGATCATGTGCCGCCCCTCAGGTGCCACATAAACAACACCGCCCTCTATTACTTCTCCATCATCGGCAAGCTTGACCACAAGGTGAATAGACGCGGACAACCATTGGGCGAATCCCTCCGTGAACCCCTTGGCTATGTGCTGCACTACAAGAGTCGGCTTGGTGAAGTCAGCGGGCAGGCCGGCGAGAAACTGCCGCAGTGCCTGGGGCCCACCCGTCGATGCCGCTATCGCGAGGACATCGGCCTCAATCGATGGAGGCTTGATCTGCGAGCCCTCCGGCGGAATTGAGCTTCGCGCGGGGCCCACTGGCTCGACTGGTGGTGGCGCAGCACTGGCTGGCGGTGGCCTCTCGTCACTTTGCAGTCGGCCTCGCAGATGCCGGATCACCTTCGCCCTGGCGACGATCCGGATCAGTGCCGTCAACTCCTTCGCTGCGGCCTCGAAGTCTTCAAGAGCGTTCAGCTCGGGCTTGGGGCTGACGTCAACGGCGCCGCTGGCGAGGGCCTCCATTGCGACCTCGGAACGCCCCGCCTGATCAGAGATCACAAGAATAGGCAGCGGATTGACCGCCATCAGTTCGTCGATGACCGATATTCCAGACCGACCTGGAAGATGAATATCCATGGTCAGGACATCGGGCTCAAGGTCGGGGATCATGTCGACGACCTCCTCACCCGAGCCTGCTATTCCGACAACCTCGATGTCATCGGCGGTGCGGATCATGCGGCCTAGCAGCTCGCGGTCGGGCTTGGAGTCCTCACATATGACGACCCGTATCAACGCCTATCTCCCAACAAGGCTTCGAAGCGTCTCGAGAAGCGTGGATTGGTCAAATGATGACTTGACTATGTATGCGTTCGCACCGACCTCGAGCCCGCGCCGCCGGTGCTCCTCTTTGGCAAGACTCGTGACCATGATCACAGGGAGGTTCTCATTCTCCGAACGGGATCTGATCCCCTCGACGAGTCCAAACCCGTCTAAACGCGGCATCTCCACATCGGTAATCACGCCATCAAACTTCTGCTGTCTGACCTTGGTCAACCCATCTGCGCCGTCGACAGCAACTTCGACCGAGTAGCCGGCTGCCTCAAAAATCGACCGCAACATTTCTCTGATTGCGAGGGAGTCATCCACAACCAGGATCCGTGCCGGGCGGGCCCCAGCTGCGCTGAGGCCGGTGCGCCGCTGTACCGGCGCAGCTGAGCTGCCGAGTGGTCGCCGGGCAGTGTCGATCAGTTCATAGGGATCGAGCACAAGGATTACCCGACCGTCTCCAAGAATCGATGCGCCGGCCACATGGCGCATTCGAGGGAGAAACGATCCAAGTCCCTTGATTACCACTTCCTGCTGGCCGATCAGCTCACCGACCCGGAATGCGACTCGGCGAGTCGCCGTTGCGATCACCACCACCGGCCCGTCCGGTATCTCATCTTCAGGCAAGGACAGGACCTTGTGGAGCGGAACAAGCGAGGTTGTCTGGTCTCGCAGTACCACGGCCTCGCGCCCGCCGACGTTCTGTACGTCGTGCTCGGGGACACCGACAACTTCCTCAACGGCCGAGACCGGGATCGCGAACTCCTGCCCTCCGATATTCACCAAGATTGCTTCGATGATTGCGAGAGTTATCGGGAGGGTGATCGAAAAGACGGTCCCGTCGCCGGGAACCGAATCGATGTCAACAGTTCCCTTGAGCCGATCAACTGCCTCCTTGACCACATCGAGCCCGACGCCGCGCCCTGACGTGTCGGTGACAATTCCAGCAGTGGAGAACCCGGCCTTGAAGAGAAGTGCAAGAGCCTCCTGGTTGGATAGCTCATCCCCCTCGTCGATCAGTCCCTTCCTAACCGCGCTCGCCTTGACGGCCTCCGGCGAAATTCCGCGGCCGTCATCGCGCACCTCGATCACTACCTGCCTGCCCTGTTGACGAGCAGTAACAGTGAGCGAGCCTCGTCGGGGCTTGCCGGAAGCCTCGCGCTCTTCAGGCGGCTCAATGCCGTGATCAACGGCGTTGATCAGGAGATGCCGGATCGGGTCAACGATCTGTTCGAGTACTTGCTTGTCGAGTTCTGTCCCCCCGCCGTCGAGTTGGAGATCGACTTCCTTGCCCAACTCACGACAGAGATTCCGGATCAGACGAGGGAATGGAGCAAATATGGATGCCGTCGGGAGCATCGCGAGGCGCATCGACTGCTCCTGGAGACGATCAAGGCCGCGGCTTTGACCGCGAAGTGTCTCGGCCAACTGGGCAGACAAGACTCCGACCCGCTCTCGCAGTTCGTCGAGGATCCCGACAAGCTCCGGATCGCCCTCTTTGTGCCTCATCCGGCGAAGCCGGCCCTCGAGCGAGCGCATTGTTTCCGTCAGACCCTTGGAGACCTCCTCAAGGCGGACCTCACCGATTACAACCTCACCGACCTGATCGATCAGCTCATAGAGCTTCCCGGCCTCAATCCTGATTGACTGCCCGATCGGGTTGACGAAGCCCTCGTTTCTCGCTCCGGCAGGTCCGGCCGGAGCCTCTTCGGCCTCCGCCGCGAGCACCTCTATTGCGCTGTCGGCCGGAACCTCGATCTCAGCCGAGTCGCTAGGCGAAACCACATCGTCGTCGTGGGAGACAGCTCGTCGTTCTCCGGAAATCCTTGCTGCCCCAAGGAGCGATGCTCCCTGCTCGCCTCCGCCACCCTTGGCATCTGAAATGTCGCCGGAAGCAGGCGTGGTCGCGCTCTCCTCGCTCGAAGACGACTGCTTTCGCATGAGACGCCCTGGGCTAGTTGGGATTTCGCGCGGCGGAGATTTCTCTTTCGTCGTTGAAGGTGGGGCTGGCTTGGGAGCGGTAGTAGGGGGCGGCTGGAATCCCGCACCAGGTCTCGCCGCCTCGAGGCGGCCGAGCAGCGCCTCTGCAGCCGGAGGCAAGGTGGAAGGGTCTTCGCCATCGTCGAGCAGACCGAGAATTGCGTCTGAGGATTCGAGGAGAAGGTCGGCGAGATCGCCGGTCAGGGGGAGCTGCCCTTCCTTGACGTCACCGAGAACATCCTCCATGCGGTGAGCAACCTCTTTGACGGCCCCGAAGCCCATCATCTTCGCCGAGCCCTTGATCGTGTGGGCATCACGGAATATCGCGTTCATCACATCGATGTTGTCAGGCTGGGATTCGAGCTGAAGCAGGCCTGACTGCAGCGAGGAGAGGCGCTCACCCACCTCGGTCTTGAACGTCGCGAGAAGTCCCTCGTCCTGAATCCAGGTGCTCATGGAGATCCGATCATGCGACTGCCTCTTCGAGGCGGGTTCTGAGCGAAATCAGAATCGCGGGATCGATGATCGCTATCACCGAGTCGTCGCTCCTCAAGTGACCGACCAGGTACGGGCGGAGTCCTTCAGGCAGTCCGGCAAGCGGCGGATCCAGGCCCTCTTCGCCAAGTGGTACCACGCCTTCGACGGCGTCTACGAGAAGTCCGGCGAGCATGTCATCGTGAGAGAGGATCAGCATTCGGTGACCGGAAAGAACTTCGTCACCGCCCTCTAGATCAAACAGTGCGTGCAGATCGAGCAGAGCGACGATGTTGCCCCGCAAACTGCAGACACCGACGACGAAGCGGTCCGTCCCCGGTATGGGGGTAACCGGCGGCACACGTCCGATCTCACGCACTGCATCGAGAGAAATGCCATATCGCTCACCCCCGAGTTTGAAGACGACGAAGCCTGATGGCATTTCTTCTGAGATCTCCCCTGACACTGCTGACAGACCTACCTAGTATCGGCCCGCGAGAGCGGGCTGTTGAGAGTCACAATCTTCATTCCCACTCAATAGTCGCTGGCGGCTTTGAGCTTATGTCGTAGGCCACGCGGTTCACACCCGGCACTTCGTTGATTATTCGCGATGAGACCTTCTCCAGCAGCTCATACGGGAGCCTGGCCCAGTCCGCCGTCATCGCGTCATCACTGGTTACAGCCCTGATGATGATCGGATAGGCGTAAGTGCGCTCGTCTCCCATGACCCCAACCGACTTGATCGCCGGGAGTACGGCAAAGCTCTGCCAAAGCTCCCGGTATAGCCCCGCGGTCCTCACCTCCTCGAGCAAGACCGCGTCGGCGTGCCTGAGAATTTCGAGCCGCTCATGGGTCACGTCGCCGATGATTCTCACCGCTAGTCCGGGGCCGGGAAATGGCTGGCGCCAGACGATTTCCTCTGGAAGGCCGAGCTCCTCGCCCACGACCCGCACCTCATCTTTGAAGAGGTCTCGCAGCGGCTCGACCAACTCGAATTTCATATCGTCGGGAAGCCCCCCAACGTTGTGGTGGCTCTTGATCTTTGCGGCGTCCTTCGTACCAGACTCGATGATGTCTGGATACAGGGTGCCCTGTACGAGAAATGGCGCTGTGTCGAGCGCTTCTCCATCAGGGCCGAGTGATGCGTCGTGTGCTACTTCTTCAAAGACTCTGATGAAGGTCTCGCCGATGATCTTGCGCTTGGCTTCGGGATCGGTCACGCCCGCGAGTCTCTCGAGAAACCGGTCTGCGGACTTCGCTTCGACAAGGTTGAAGCCCATCCGATTTCGGAATGTGTCAACGACCTTCTCAGGTTCGTCTCGGCGCATCAGACCGTGGTCGACAAAGACGCAGGTCAGCTGCTCGCCGACTGCCTTGTGCACAAGCGCGGCCGCGACGGCGGAATCGACCCCGCCCGATAGTCCGCAGATGATCCTGTCCCCGCCAACACGAGCTCGAATTTCGGCGATGGACTGCTCGATCACCGATACCATCGTCCAAGTGGGCTGGGCTCCGCATACATCAAACAGAAATCGCTTGAGGATCTCTTGCCCTCGTTCGGAGTGCGCAACCTCGGGGTGAAATTGAACGCCGAAAAAGCCACGCTCGCGATCTTCGAACGCTGCCACCGGTACTGCCGCGGTCGTGGCAGTTACATCGAAACCTGGTGGCACCTCGACTATCGAATCTCCGTGGCTCATCCAAACAACCTGTTGGCCCGGAAGCTCACGAAAGAGAGGGGAGCTCGACGTCACATCGATCTCGGTGCGCCCGTATTCTCCTGTACCTGTTCGAGAAACGGATCCACCAAGATCTCTGGCCATCAGCTGTGCGCCATAGCAAATTCCCAAGATCGGCACACCTGTGTCAAATACAGCATTGTCAACCGACGGAGCCCCCTCGACATGAACGGACTTGGGACCTCCGGAGAAGATGACTCCCTTGGGCCTGACTGCGCGGATCCGCTCCGCAAGGCCTTCGCGAGGAACGATCTCGGAGTAGACCTTGGCCTCTCGCACGCGCCTGGCAATCAGCTGTGCGTACTGCGCACCGAAATCGACAACGAGAATGGTGTCGAATTCAGCGGACTTGGCCACAGAGCACGCCTTCCCTACCGCAACATCTGCCGCCCGAATCGGATGATCCGGATCGGATTCGGGTCAACCTCGGACTATGACCAAGACTACTCTCTAGCGCGTCTTGGGTTTCAATGCAGCGGGCTAGCCCGGGTATCCAGTCACGGCGGTGTCGAGCAGGAATGCCGGATAGACCATGCCGGAGGCACGATTCACGCCGACTTCTACCGGCAGTAGTCCGGCAATTGATCCGACCTGGGTGAAGCCAGTTGTCTCGTAGACGAAGACTGCTCCATCTTGGTGAGATGAGACATAGATCTTCGAGCCATCGTTGCTGACTTTGACCGAAACGACCTCTCTTCCGATTGGCACGCTTGCGATCAAGCTTGACGTGGCGAGATCCACAACTGAGAGATCTCCGGATTCGAGGTTGGATGTGTATAGACGGCCCGTTCCGGGGTGTACGGCAACCTCGAGTGGGCTCTGCCCAACCGAAATCGTGTTGACCACCGAATTGGTGGCTCCGTCAAAGACAACCACCTGATCCTGGTTCTCGTCAGTGATATAGACCAAATTGTTTGCCTCGTCAACGGTTACGTCGGCCGGCGCCCACCCGACTGGGTATTCCCCGATGACGGCATTTGTTACCCCGTCGATTACCCCCAGACTTCCGCCAAAGGTCTTCGCGAAGTAAACCCGGTTGGTGTTCCGATTCACGTCAAGCCCTCTTGGGAGGGCAAAGCCGAGATCTATCTGGGTGATCATGGCGTTGCTTGCCGCGTCGATGACGCTGATCTTGCTCTCCTCAAATTGCGACGCGTAGACACGCCCAGTTGTCTCATTGGAGGCAATTCCCCAAGGGAATGTCTTGCCGACTGCATGGTCCGCGACCTTCACACCTGTCGAAAGGCTCACTATCGGCAACGTCGGTGTTGGGAGACCGGGGAAGCCCCACCTTCCGACATACATCTTGCCCAGCGCGTTGTTCACGTTGACTGCAATTGGGAATTCGCCAACCGAATATGTTGGATTGGCCGCGCCTGAGCCATCGAGCGTCGAAACCGTGTTCGATCCCGTATTCGCCACATAGACACGATTGAGAAGAGTGTCGATGCTCACTCCCCAAGGTGAGTTCTCGACGGCAACGGTGCTCGAGACCGTAAGCGTGGCACCATCTATCACGGTCACGTTGTTTGAGCCCGAATTCGTGACGTACGCGTACCCGGTGAGCGAGTTCACTGCTACCCCCGCCGGGCTCGTGCCGACTGGGATCGTGGCAACCACCGCGTTCGTGACCCCATCGATCACCGAGACCGTGTTACTTGCCACGTTGGCTACGTAGATCCGATTCGCAACCATGTCGGCTGCGACACCTCGCGGATTCGATCCCACGACTACGGTAGCCAATGTCGCGTACGTGTCCCCGTCGATGACCGTGACTTGGTTCTGCTGGTGGCTCGACGCGTAGACCCGTCCGGTCGCCGAATTCACCCCGATGCCGCGGGGTCGCCGCCCCGCGGTGATCGAAGCAATCAGCGTGTCGGTGGCGCCGTCGATTACACCCACGTTGTCCGACTGAAAATTGGCCGTGTAGATCTTATTTCTCGACTCATCGACCGCCACCCCCCAGGGCTGCTTGCCAACTTCGAAAGTCTTCGAAACGGTCCAGGTATCGCCATCAACCACCGCCAATGAATCCATCGATCGGAGTGCGATGTAGTACTTGTTGGTCACGGTGTTGACGGCGACAGAAGCCGGAGCCGCCGGCAGCGCAATCGTGGCCACTACCGTGTGTGTCTGAATGTCAATCACCGACGCGGAAGTCTCGCCGCTATTCGCCGCGAGGGCGTATCGGGTGTTAGGGTTTGCCGCGACTCCTTCTGGTGCCACCCCGACGGGGATGCTCACGGCGGCGTTGGCAACGGTCGGCCACAAGCCGAGTAGAAGGATCGTCACAGCGAGCAGAGCCGCGACGGCTCTCGCCTCGCGCACGACCAAAGCCTGGCGGAGACTAAGTGTCAACGCATATGTTCGGCGCCGGTCCCCTGCCACAGCTGATCGTCTCAGCTCTAAATCGCTCGCTGCTTGTGGCACTCGCTCGCTACCCCTTGTTGTAACTGCCCGGCATCGCACAGAAATGTGCTGAAAACTTCATGGTTCCATCGACTCCGAACACCGGCACTTAAGTACAGATTCCCTGGTACCGGTAGATCTGGACGTACCCAAACTGATGGGTAATACCGTGAGCTGGGATTTCGCGGGCACACGGTACCGAAGTACCATGAAAAAGGTCCTAAAGGACTAGTCCGCGAATTGCCCCTTGAGCGGGGTCAACTCGGGGGAATTCGCGCCGGACGGCGGGCCCCATTGGTCGCGCAGATCGCTTGAATCGCTTGAGTGCTGTGGCGACATTCCATATTCAGGTTGGTCCGAATAAGTCCGGTTCAACGGCAACGATGGAGCAGCCAGCCTGGCGCTATCAGATTGCGAATCGTCCGGACCTGTCGAAATCGCATAAATGTCAACTTGCAGCTCCCGAGATGCCTTCCAGCTCCAGCCAATCCAGCCGGCGACTCCGACCACAACACCGATAGTCAATGCCGTGAGAACAATCGGCAGGAGGTCCGATGCCGAGTACCAGCCATCACGGGCCATAAACATTGGGTAGCTGATCCGCTGAAACCCCGGGTTTGACCGAAGCGTCAGCGGTACCGCGACGACCCAAAACGCCAGGCTCGCCCAGAAGGCCCCAGCGACCGACCAGAAGAGGCGCGCCATGCCCTCGAGTCGCCGCTGTGCAAGAGCGGCTGCGAACGCAATTCCCAACGCGAACGCGGCACTGTAGAGGGGTCGCAACATGCGATCTAGGTAATCGGATGTCAACCAGAGCATCGCAATACCGATCTGAGTGAGGACACCGATCAGAAGCACCTCGATTACCCGGCCGCGGGTGGGGCGCTCCCTCCGGGGAATCCGCAGTCGCTTGCCCATGGCCTTGCCCGAGGCCAGAGGCGCGTCATCTGTCGCACCAGGAGTTTGGCCGGACCCGAACGGCTGCGACTCGATTGCTGAGGTGGGCATCAGCCCATCCCGACGCCCTGTGAACGCTGCAGCGACTTGCCTTCGGTCTGAAGAGCTGGCGCCACCATGATCTCAGCCTTCTGGAACTCCTTGAGGTTTTGATAGCCACATGTGGCCATCGAGGTGCGTAGAGCTCCAAACAAATTGAGGGTGCCATCGTTTTCGTGAGCAGGGCCGACCAGGATCTCCTCGAGCGTTCCTCGAGCGCCTGCCGCGACCCTGGTCCCTCTCGGTAGAGTCGGGTGAAATGTAGCCATGCCCCAGTGATAACCCCTGCCGGGTGCTCCCGAAGCCGCGGCAAGGGGCGAGCCAAGCATGACCGCGTCTGCGCCGCAGGCAATCGCCTTCGCCACGTCGCCGCCCGTTCGCATGCCGCCATCCGCGATGACGTGCACGTACCGACCGGTCTCGTCGAGATGGCGAATTCGCGCGCCGGCGGCGTCGGCAATCGCGGTTGCCTGGGGTACACCGATGCCGAGCACACCACGCGTTGTACATGCGTGCCCCGGGCCGACACCGACCAGAACTCCAACCGCGCCAGTGCGCATGAGATGAAGAGCTGTGGAATACGAGGCGCACCCACCCACGATCACCGGAATCTCAAATTTCCTGATGAATTCCTTGAGGTTGAGCGGCTCTGCCTGAGTGGAGACATGCTCGGCCGAGACGACTGTCCCCTGGATGACTAGGATGTCGAGTTCGGCGTCGAGAACTGTCTTCGCGAATTGCTGAACCCGCTGCGGCGTCAGTGAAGCGACCGCTGTTACGCCTCCACCCTTGACCTCTTGGATTCGCTTGAAGATCAGGTCTTCCTTTACCGGCTCGAGGTAGATCTCCTGAAGGCGGCGCGTAGCCGTCTCACTGGGAAGTGCCGCAATCTCGTCGAGAACAGGTTCGGGGTCTTCGTAGCGAGTCCACAGTCCCTCGAGGTTCAGACAGCCCGCTCCTCCGAGCCTTCCCAGCTCAACCGCCGAGGCGGGACTGACAACGCCGTCCATTGCAGACGCGATCAAGGGGAGCTCGAACTTGAAGGCGTCAATCTCCCAGGAGATGTCGATGTCATCGGGATCGCGCGTTCGGCGACTGGGCACGACTGCGACGTCGTCGAAGCCGTAGGCCCTCCTGCCAGACTTGCCTATTCCAATCTCGATCTCCACCTAGTAACCCTTCTTTGAGACCGTCATTGAGACCCTGCTCTGAAACCTCGCCCTAGTATCTCGCCGTTCGACCCTGCATTGGAACCTTGAACTCAGATACTGCTTCGAGATACTGCTTCGATCATGCAGCATCGCGGCATCGAAGCCGGCTTTCCCTGACTCTATCGCGCCCATATGACATCTGCCGCACCTCGCGAAATCAATCGGTCTCACCTGATCGTGATCGCTAGGATCGTGACCCCGAAACATGGCCGGATGCCCTCAGGCTGCACCTGCGAGCCATCCCGGAATTAGTTGCCAAGTCGAGAAAGCGGTGACTAGGTGCAAGAGACAATCCTTGTAGCAGTGGCTTGGCCATACGCGTCCGGATGGCCCCACCTCGGCCACGTCGCCGGTGTCTATCTCCCCGCGGACATCTTCGCGAGGTACCACAGGCTGAAGGGCAACCGCGTACTAATGGTCTCAGGCTCGGACGAACACGGAACTCCGATTACCGTGCGAGCTGATCAGGAGGGCGTCACCCCCCAGGAGATCGCCGACCGGTACCACGAGGTCCTCGTCTCATGCTGGGAACGGCTCGGCATCAGCTGGGATCTGTATACGAGAACGGGAACCCCAAACCACAGAGAAGTCGCGCAGGAGATGTTCGCCGACCTCTTCGAAAAGGGGTACATCGAATCTGCGACGACAGACCATCTCTTTTGCGAGACCGATGAGCGGTTTCTCCCCGATCGGTATGTCGAAGGAATTTGCCCCAACTGTGGATTTGATAAGGCGCGCGGCGACCAATGCGACAACTGCGGAAGACCGCTCGACGCTCTCGAACTCGCCAATCCGGTGTGCCGCCTGTGCGGAGCGACCCCGGTAGTGCGCGCATCCGAACACTTCTTCCTCAGGCTGCAGGACTTCGAGGAACAGCTCCGCGAATGGGTTGAGAGCCGAACGAACTGGCGGCCCAACGTCCGCAATTTCACCCTCGGTCTCCTCGATGAGGGACTTCGATCACGCCCGATAACTAGAGATATCAGCTGGGGAGTACCGATCCCACTTGACGGATATGACGAGAAGCGGATCTACGTTTGGTTCGAGGCCGTTTGCGGATACCTCTCCGCGTCAATCGAATGGGCCGCATCGACAGGCGACCCCGAGGCATGGCGGCGATGGTGGGACTCCGACGGTGATTCGAAGCCTTTCTACTTCCTGGGCAAGGACAACATTCCGTTTCACACCATCATTTGGCCGGCAATCCTGATGGGCCGAGGCGGTCTGCGCCTCCCTTATGACATTCCGGCGACCGAATACCTGAACTTCAAAGGTGAGCAGTTCAGCCGGGGTCGCAACTGGGCGGTTTGGCTCCCCGACTACCTTGACCGGCATCGGGCTGATCCGCTCCGCTTCGTCCTTTGCTCGGAGATGCCAGAGACGCAAGACAATGACTTCTCATGGGAGACATATCAGCAGCGAATCAATACCGAACTGGTCGCAACCTACGGAAACCTTGTGCATCGAGTACTGACCTTCGCGGCCAAGAATTTCAATGGTGCGGTCCCCGAGCCGGGCGAACTCGGCGACCTCGAGCGCGAGCTCCTCGATCAGCTTCAGCCGGCATTCGAGGAAGTCGGTTCGGAAATCGAACGGTGCCGCTTTCGAGCAGCGCTCAAGGCCGCTCTTAAGCTCTGCCAACAAGCAAACGGGTACCTAAATGAGCGAGCGCCCTGGAACCAGCTAAAGGAGGACCGGGCGGCAGCTGCCACGACCATTTGGACCGCGATTCAGGTCATTGAATCGCTGCGCCGGCTCTTCTGGCCGATCTTGCCGTTCTCTTCACAGGAACTCGGAACCTTCTATGGAGAAGCTGAGGTGCCCGCTAGCTGGGCACCGGGCCAGATCCCGGCTGGCAGGTCAATAGCCGGAGTCAAACCCCTCTTCGCGAGGGTCGACGACGAGCTGGTCGAGGAGGAGAACTCCCGAATCGGCACCGTCAGCGGATGAGGACTATTTCAAGAAGCCGATACAGAATGCGCGCCGTCGCACCCCAGATGATGTCGTCTTCATCGAGAGTAAAGAAATAGATCTCCCGCTCCTCTCCATCGGGCCAAGGCCAAATCTCTTCCGTAAAGACTCCCGGCTCCAGTAGCCGAGCTATGGAGATCGAAAGCACCCGATCAACCTCGTCACTCGAAGACGCAATGCGAGCTTGCGGATCGACAACCCCCGCGAAAGGCGTGAGCACGAAACGACTGCCAACTGTTACGAGCGTATCCAGCTCTGAAAGGAGTCCGACCATATCCTCGGCAAGACCGATTTCCTCTCGGGCCTCGCGCCTCGCTGTCGCCCACAGGTCAACATCAGTGTCATCGCGCCCGCCGCCAGGAAAGGCCAACTCCCCCCTGTGGCTCGGCATGTGACCTGGCCTCTTGGTAATGAGAATCTCGGGGCCCGAGTCCCTCTCAACAAACGGAACCAGAACAGCCGCCTCTCGCATGTGCGGACCGATCAGCGAGGCGTCAGGGGGGACCGGCACATATGCGTCAAGTGCCGCCGTCAGCTCGTCGATCGCCGATGGTGCCGCACTCAGCTCCCAAGGCGCGGGTCCTCCGGGTCTCGCTCCACTAGGGCGCGGGATGACAATCGGATGCTCACCGTTTTGAAGAGGCATGACTGCGAGGCTAGCAAATGAAAAGGCCGGTTCTCCCCAGCGGAACCGGCCAATCGTTCGCGACTCATCAACTTGAATACTCGCAATCGTCCCCTAGCTATCGACATCGCCAAGGCCAACTTGACGGAAAATTGGCGATTTACTTCTCGGGGTGCCGATTAAATGCCGAAGCGGGGCCGTAGCCCCGCTTCAAGCTTCGAGACGGTATGACTGATGGGCTACATCATGCCCATGCCACCCATGCCACCACCCATGCCGGCAGCAGCCGCGGCCGCCGCCATGTCCGAGTCATCGGGCTTCTCGGCAATCAGTGCCTCGGTCGTGAGCAAGAGCGCGGCGATCGATGCGGCGTTTTGCAGCGCGGATCGCGTCACCTTGGCCGGATCGATCACTCCGGCAACCATGAGGTCCTCGTAGTCGCCTGTCGCAGCGTTCAGTCCGTTTGCGCCGGTCTGTTCACGTACCTTCTCGACAACGACTGCGCCCTCGTAGCCTGCGTTTGAAGCTATCTGCTTGAGCGGCTCCTCAAGTGCAGAGCGAACGATGGAAGCTCCAGTCGCCTCATCGCCATCAAGGCCGAGGTCATCGAGTGCCGCCTGGGCCCTCAGGAGTGCAACTCCGCCTCCGGGCACAACGCCCTCTTCAACGGCTGCACGCGTTGCCGAAAGCGCGTCTTCAATGCGGTGCTTCTTTTCTTTGAGCTCCACCTCTGTGGCAGCGCCTACCTTGATGACAGCTACACCGCCCGAGAGTTTTGCGAGACGCTCCTGAAGCTTCTCGCGGTCCCAGTCGGAGTCGGTGTTGTCGATCTCGCCCTTGATCTGGGCAATTCGCCCGTCAATCTGGGCCTGCTCGCCAGAACCCTCGACAATCGTCGTGGTGTCCTTGGTGACGACGATCTTGCGCGCCTTACCGAGAAGATCAAGCGAAGCGTTTTCGAGCTTCAATCCGACCTCTTCGGATATCACCTGACCGCCAGTGAGGATTGCAATGTCTTGGAGCATGGCCTTGCGCCGGTCGCCAAAGCCGGGAGCCTTGATTGCAACTGATGCAAAGGTTCCGCGGATCTTGTTGACAACAATGGTCGCGAGCGCCTCGCCCTCGACATCTTCAGCGATGACGATGAGCGGGCGGCCGGTCTGCATCACCTTCTCGAGCACCGGCAGAAGCTCATGAACTGCTGCGATCTTCTGGTTCGCAATGAGGATGTAAGGATCCTCCAGCACTGCTTCCATGCGCTCGGGATCGGTTACGAAGTAGGGCGAGATGTACCCCTTGTCGAACTGCATTCCCTCTACGAAGTCGAGTTCCATGCCGAAGGTGTTCGACTCCTCGACGGTGATCACGCCGTCTTTGCCGACCTTGTCCATCGCTTCGGCGATCTTCTCGCCGATGGCGGGATCGTTGTTAGCTGAAATCGTGGCTACCTGCTGGATCTCAGATGAAGCGTCCACGTCCTTGGAGGAACCCTGGATCTGCTCCACAGCCTTGGTCACAGCCTTCTCGATACCGCGCTTGAGCGACATCGGATTTGCGCCGGCCGCAACGTTGCGCAAGCCATCTCTAACCATCGCTTGAGCGAGCACCGTCGCAGTGGTGGTGCCATCTCCGGCGACGTCGTTGGTCTTGGTCGCGACTTCCTTAGCGAGCTGCGCACCCATGTTCTCCCATGGATCCTCGAGCTCAATGTCGCGTGCGATCGTCACGCCGTCGTTTGTAATTGTCGGGGCGCCGAACTTCTTGTCGAGCACGACGTTCCGACCGCGGGGACCTAGCGTCACCTTCACGGCATCCGCCAGGCGGTTGACTCCCGCCTCGAGGCCTCGTCGTGCCTCCTCGTCAAACTTGATCAACTTGGCCATTTTGAAAAGCTCCTTAAGCTTGTCTCTGCCTGTCTGCTACTTCTGGACCTTGGCCAAGATGTCGCGTGCGGTGAGGATGAGAAGCTCCTCGCCGTCAACCTTGATCTCGGTGCCGCCATACTTCGAGTAGACGACCGTGTCGCCTACCGCAACATCGAGAGGTACGCGCTGCCCGTCCTGATAGGCGCCAGGCCCAACTGCAAGGACCTCGCCCTCTTGGGGCTTTTCCTTTGCGGTGTCGGGAATTACGAGACCTGAAACTGTTGTCTCCTCTGCCTCGCTCGGGCGCACGACAACCCGATCCTCAAGGGGCTGAAGGTTCATGTACGTCCTCCGGTAACTCGAGCCGTCCACTTATGGAAATAGCGCCTCTTGGCGCGTGTCCGGGACAGACTTCACTGATTGGTGGGATTTAGCACTCGAACTCAGCGAGTGCTAACCCCGATAGTAGGTAGCGCAATCTCTGCTGTCAAACGGAGTCGCCTTGGCATCGGCGCCGCCGCCCCCCTAAGGCCTCGTCGATCCCGGTTTTAGCAGGTGCCGCGGGGTCCGTTGACATCGTCCCAAAAAGGCGCGACAACTCTGTAAGCACCCTGCCAGTCATTCGCATCTCTTCAATGCGAATGAGCGGTCCAGCCGGTACCAGGAGGCGGCAAATGCGACGTGAGACGGTCCCCACAGTTTCACAGCGCGACGACGTCCTCACCGAGCTCGATCGCCGCGCCTTTCTTTTTGACTCACCCGGCGATTATCGAGCCGGCGTTCGCGACACGCTCGCGAGGATTTCCCTCGAGCAAGAGCAAACGGAGCAACGAGCGAAATCCGATGCGCATCGCGACATGAATTCGGAGAAGGCTCAAGGCTAGGTGTGAGCCGGCAGGCGAAGTGGTGCGCAGAGACTTGGCGACGTCCAGCCGGCACCGCTCCGCCTGCTGGTTCCTTATTCGCGAGATCCGCGAGCAGCCCGTGACTCCTGCGCAAGGACGAAGGGGGCTCTGAGACTTGGGGCTGCTCCAGTCGAGAGAGGCGATGCGCCGCTTTTCGCCAGGCGGAATGCCCCTGCCGACGCAATCATGGCTGCGTTGTCAGTACACAGCTCCCGCGGAGATACCAAGATGCGAACCCCCGCTTCCTCGCCTGCCTCCGTCAATCGGCTTCGCAGCCGGCCGTTTGCCGCAACACCGCCGCCGACAAGAACGTTGGTCGATCCAAAATCCACCGCAGCCTTGATTGCCTTCACAGCTAGAACCTCGATCACAGCCTCTTGGAACGACGCCGCCATGTCCGGCACCGAGAGAGCGTCGCCCGACGAGTTTTGTGCTTCGACCGCATTGACTACCGCGGTCTTCAGGCCCGAAAAGCTGAAGTCGTAGCCGTCTCGCAGCATCGCTCTCGGAAGGTCATATGCAGCAGGGTTACCGTCGCAAGCTGCCTTCTCCATGGCGGGCCCTCCCGGAAATCCCAGATCCAGATAGCGCCCTACCTTGTCAAACGCCTCTCCCGCCGCGTCGTCGAGTGTGGAGCCGACTACCAAATAGTCGCCCCAGTCCCTTATTACGACCAGCATCGTGTGACCGCCGGAGACCAGAAGTGCGATCGCGGGCAGCTCGACCTCTTGGCCGCTGAGCAGAGATGCAAAGAGGTGGCCCTCCAGATGATTCACGGCCACCATCGGGACGTCAATCGCCAGAGCGAGCGCCTTGGCCCCGGCTATGCCTACGAGCAGCGCTCCGGCGAGCCCCGGTCCATTAGTAACTGCGACTGCATCGACATCGCGCATTTCTATCCCGGCTTGGCCAAGTGCGCCGCGAATCACTGGCTGGAGATTCTCTAGATGGGCCCTGCTGGCTATCTCGGGAACTACCCCGCCAAAACGAGCGTGCTCATCGATCTGTGATGAGACGACGACCGAAAGAAGATCGAGGCCGTTTCTCACGACAGCAGCAGAGGTCTCGTCGCAGGAGGTCTCCACCCCGAGAACAAGCCCGTCGAAGAACTCGGGAGACTTCGCCACCGTCGCCGTCAATTGATGCCTGCCGATAGGTCGCCAATCTCGCTCCTGATGGTCTCAAGCAACTCCCTGTAAGCCGGCCGGTTGACCTTGCGAACCCACATCACCAACGCGTCTTCTCGCGTCTCGACGTAGTAGTTCTTCCGAACGCCCACTGCCTCAAAACCGAATCGCTCATATAGTCGCTGACCAGCCACGTTGCCCTCCCTCACCTCGAGGGTTATCGACCGCGCTCCTCTAGTAATCGCCTCATCAATGACGGCCAGAACAATGTGTTTGGCTATGCCTCTCCCCTGCCAAAGCGGATCCACCGAGATATTGGTTATGTGGCACTCATCGCCCGCCATCATCATGCCGCCGAAACCAACGATCTCCGAGCCCAGGTTGGCTACGAAGTAGGCGCGCGTGGCAGGCATCGCCAACTCACTCAAGAAGAGAGACTTGCTCCATGGCCTCGGAAAGCAAGCACACTCAATCTCGATCACCCTGTCGAGATGCGTACGAAGCATCGGCTCGATCCTAATCAACTGCCTCTGATCGTTTGCCGGCTCAACCGTCATGACGCTGCCTCGGTCACCGCTCCGATTCGCTCCGCACGAATCCAGTTGATCTCGGCATCTGGCTCACGCAAGTAGATGGGCTTGGCCGGCGCTTGCCTCCCCCCCTCGAGAATCGTCGCAGCCTCCTCGGTGAGCGTCTCCGCCATCGGGAATGCCGTCGCCGGCGGGGCGAATCGGCTAACACCTTCCGCAACGAATTCATCTCTGTGCTCGATTGCACCGTTGCCAGCAAAGATGGGTGAATCCACGAGTTCTCTGGCTCTCCGCGCGCACTCCGCCGGGCTCGACAGAGACATCTCCCCCAGCCGCGCAGGGCCCGACTCGTCAACTTGGTAGCACGCCCAGAAGACCTCATTGCGTCGGGCGTCAACAACAGCCACAACCGGATCGGGTGCGACGCCTGCCTGGCGTGCAATCAGATCCAGACTCGAGACACCAACGACTGGGATCTCCAACGCGTACGCCATGAGTTCACCCGTAATGACTCCAACTCTCATCCCAGTGAAGAGGCCCGGCCCAATCCCGACTGCAATTGCATCAAGTTCGGAGACCTCGATCTGAACTTGATCAAGAAGAAAGTCAATCGCCGGCGATGTGAACTCCGCGTGGCCCCGCCCAACTCCGAGAGCTGCGGATGCAAGAAGCCGGCCATCTCGGCTCAGCGCGACTCCGGCGCGCTGGGTCGAAGTTTCAATCCCGAGAATTAGCAGTGTCGTCTCCGATGGTCGTATTGAGAGGTTGCGCGTATTGCACCAAGATCGCTTCCAATGCCCCCCGCCGTTCTTTCCATTCTCCCCCGAACGCGCGGAGGCGGATTTCGCGCCCGGTCATGCCGGCTCCGTAATCGATCTCAATGCTCAAACACGCCGCAACCATCTCTATTGCCGGCAGGCCCCACTCAATCAAGGTCACCCAATGCTGGTCGAAGAGCTCCTCAATGCCAAGCTCGGCAATCTCCCTCGTAGATTCAAGGCGATAGAGATCGGCGTGGCGCAACGGTATGCGACCTTCGTATTCCTGAAGAAGCACAAAAGTCGGACTCGTCACCTGTTCCTCAACGCCGAGCCCGGCGGCAATCCCCTGAGCCAAGGTTGTCTTTCCTGCTCCGAGCTTGCCCGAGAGGAGGATTACATCTCCAGGCCTCAGCAAGGCGGCTAGTCGCCAGCCGAATGCTCGCATCGAGTCGGCTGAGCTGAGCCTTGCTGCCAAGACAGTTTGGTTCCCACTCGTCGGCGAGTCCTGCTCATCCATCTCAGGCTAGAAGAGCTCCATCTGCGTTGCAGACTCGTCGTTGTCGGTGGAATCACCTTCCATGGCGGATGCGGCTATTTCAGCGATGAGGGCGAAGTCCGATCGTGATTCGGCCATCAGATTTGTCCGACCGCCTCGCAGTAACGCCGCGGGGTGATAGGTGGGAATGAGAACACTGCCCCCCCTGAACGGAAACTGCTGCCCTCTGAGGCGAGTTATCCCCACCTGCCTCTTGAGAAGCAACTGGGTCGCGAAATTCCCCAAAGTACAAATGACTCGGGGCTCAATCACATCGATTTGGCCGCGCAGAAAATGACCGCACGATTCGATTTCGTCGGGACGCGGGTCGCGGTTGTTAGGGGGTCGGCACTTGAGGACATTGGCAATGTAGACGTCTTGGCGGGCAAGTCCGACCTCACCGAGCAAGGTATCGAGGAGCTTTCCCGCTCGGCCAACGAAAGGTACGCCTTGCTCGTCTTCGTGCATACCCGGTGCCTCACCGACGAACATCACTCTCGAATGTGGGTTACCCGAGCCAAAGACCACCTGAGTTCGAGTCTCGGCGAGGCCGCAGGCGGTGCATCCCGATGCCTCGGCAGCGAGCCGGGCAAGCTCGTCCCCGCTCGTCAATTCCGTCACATGTACACCCGAGGTACGCGCTTGCCGATGCGAGCAAGCACCTCATAGGAAATGGTGCCCGCCCTCTCGGCGAGTTCCGTCGCGGTGATCTCTTCATTGCCCTGCCTGCCGAGAAGCACGACCTCGTCTCCTGGATCGACATGCGCCTCGCCAAGATCAACGGTGATGTTGTCCATCGATACGGCACCGGCTACAGGGAAGCGCTTCCCGCCAATCAGCACCTCCGCGCGATTGCCCAGCGATCTGAAATATCCGTCGGCGTAACCTACTGGGATTGTGGCAACGCGCCCACTTGCCGGCATGCGGTAGGTGAGGCCGTATCCAACCGGCGCCCCCGCAGGAAGCTGCTTGGCATAGGCGACCTTGGCCTTCCAAGCGAGCGCCGGTTGGAGCGTCAGCCCTGCAGGCAATCGCCTCCCGGGCGATGGCGGTACCCCATATATCGAGATGCCGACGCGGACCAAGGAGTAGCGAGCGTCGGCATGGTAAATCGCCCCGGCCGAGTTCGCGGCGTGGCGAAGCGCCGATGGCGCGTTGATCGCGTTGAGCACGCGCTCGAAGCCATGCACCTGGTCAATTGTGTAGGGGTTCTCGACTTCATCCGACGCTGCGAGGTGGGTCCAAACACCGCTGAGCTCGACGTTGCGAGTCGCCGCTATCTTCTCGGCCAATTCCAGTGCCCGCTCCGGGCTTGCCCCAAGCCGGTGCATGCCGGTATCGACTTTCAGGTGGACCGAGATACCGGCATCTCCAGCCGCCTTCGAAAGTGCGGCGAGCATGGTCTCGGTATAGATGGCCGGCGTCAGTCCGGCCGCGACGATCTCGGGGGCCGACTCCGGGGGAGGCTCTGCGAGGAGAAGTATCGGTACGCCGATACCTGCATCACGCAGCGTGCGCCCCTCTTCGAGCAGGGCAACTGCGAGCCAAGCCGCACCGCCCTCGATAGCGGCGCGGGCGACCTCCACTGATCCATGGCCGTAGCCGTCGGCCTTTACGACGGCGGCAATCGGAACTCCACAGAACTCGTTGAGAGCCTTGATGTTGGCGGCGATCGCGGTGAGATCGACCTCGACCCAGCACGGACGAGAGCCCGGCCGTGGCGGAGTCTCCTTCGCCGATACCGTCAATCTGAGTCCCGTGCGAGGGCTGCGACAACGTCGTGACGCGAGACGATTCCAATCACGCGATCGCCGTCAACCACCGGAACCCTGCTCAAGTGGTGATCCTTGATCAGAGTTGCCACGTCTTCGAGGGTCGCCGAGGCATCAACCATGTATGGCTTGTCATCCATGATTTCTCCGACAGTGGTCAATCCCGCCGAGGCGCGAATCTCGTCTTCGAAGCGCCTGACCGAGCCGGGAATTGGAATCGCACCACCGAAGATCTGGATGTAGGTCGGAAAGTGGACCCGCGCATCCTCAATTACAAGATCGTCGTCCTCAATCAATCCAAGGAGCTTGCCATCGGCATCCACGACCGGCGCGCCACTGATATCTCGCTCAATGAAGACTCTCGCCGCGTCCTCGATCGTCATGTCCGAGCTAACTGACACAACGGGCTTCGACATGATTTCTGTGACGGGCAGTTCACGAGGCAAGACGGGCTCCTGTCTTCTGAATCGGGATGCGCAGTTCCACCGCGCCGCAGCCGTCAGAGCGAGTGCGACGACTGACCGTTGTTGTGCTGAACCCTATAGCGGAGCGCTCAATCAGTCAGGCCGCCTTGGCGAATCGCGTCGATCGCGTCAGGCACCGCCCCAGCCACCGCGAGCGCGGTCACGCCAGCTCCGCCTGATCGACTGCCCGCAATGCTCCCCGCAAGGCCATGCACAAATGCAGCTGCAGCTCCTGCTTGGTTTGGAGGCACCGACTGCGCAACAAGTCCGGCGACGATCCCCGTCAACACGTCGCCTGAGCCGGCCGTGGCGAGTTCTGGGCCCCCGGTCGGATTCACGGCGATGGGAACGTCTGGCGCCGCAATAAGTGTGCGCGAACCTTTGAGCACGACAACACATCCCCACTTCCCCGCTACGGTCGCCGCCAAATCGAGCCTCTCCGCCTCGACGTCTGATGTCGTCGCTCCGAGCATCCGAGCTAATTCGCCCGGATGTGGCGTGATGACGGTTGGCGCGCTTCGCCTCCCGATAACCGAAGCAGCGGTAGTGCCTAGCAAGTTGAGCCCGTCGGCATCGACCACGATGGGCTTTTCGACTCCCCTCAAGACGCCGGTTACGAACTTGCCCGTTGACGGATCTCTGCCTAACCCTGGTCCAATTGCAACGACTCCGAAGCGATCTGAATTGGCAACGACTTGCTCAAGTGCCTCTTCATCGATGGTGCCATCCGCTGTCTCAGGCAGACCCAACGTCATGATCTCCGGCGACGTTGCTGCTAAAGCGGGCTGGATCGATTTGGGTACGCAGGCTGTGACGATTCCAGCCCCGCTGATCAAGGCGGAACGTGCAGCCATGATTGCAGCCCCCGACATCCCGCGAGATCCTGCAACGATCAGAACGGAGCCTGCGCTCCACTTGTGCGCTACGACCGAACGCCTCGGAAGTATGCGGTTGATGTCCTCGTACTCAAACACAACAGCCGATGGCTCAAGACCCTCCGTCGATATGCCTATTGGCGCAATCTCGATACGCCCGGCATAAACCGGCCCCGCTCCTGCGATTAGACCCGTCTTCACCGCCTCGATCGCGACCGTCAGATCAGCTCGGATTGCGGGGCCTGAGACCTCACCTGAACTCCCGTTGACGCCTGAAGGCACGTCGATTGAAATCACCGGCCGCCCTGAGGTCCCAACAGCTCTCACCCATTCGGCAGCGGCGCCGCTGAGACTGCCGTGAAAGCCGGTTCCAAAGAGCGCGTCGACGATTAAGTCAGATTCGCCGCATGCGTCAACCAAGAGCGACGCCGCAGGACTTCCGACCGCGACTCGCAACGGAACCAACCTCTCGTACATGGCAAGCGGGTCACCGCTGAGATCTCCAGCTGGCGTCAGCAGCGCGACCTTGACGAGAGCCCCAGCCCTCTGCAGCTTTCGAGCGACGACAAGTCCGTCGCCGCCGTTGTTGCCGCTCCCGGCGAGGACTGTGACTCGCTTTCCATACGCTCCACCAAGCATGCGTTGAGCATGGACCGCTACAGCCGAACCGGCACGCTCCATGAGGACAATCCCTGGAGTACCTCCGGCAATTGCGCGACGGTCGCACTCGGCCATCTGCTGCGGGGTCAAGACTTCCAACATAGGCCTGATGCTAACGCTGACTCACGGAGAAAGCGCGGCCGCTACGGCGAGGGCAAGTTCACGAGAGTGCGTGAGTGAGATCTCGATGCGCGCAATCCCGAGAACTTGTGCTCGTCGGGCCGCGCTACCGGTCAGAAGCACACCGGGTTTTCCGTCGCCGGTCACGCAAATCTCCCTCCAGGCAACTTGCCCCAGCCCAATTCCCATCGCCTTCATCACAGCCTCTTTCGCGGCAAAACGAACTGCAAAGTGCTTCGCCGTATTGACTCTTGCCTCGCAGTATTGGCGCTCCTCCGGTGCGAAGACACGCTCGACAAATCGAGGTCTCTTCGCAATCGCGGCGCCAATCCTTTCGATCTCAATTGCATCAATCCCGAGTCCGATCACTGACGAAGGACCGCTGGAGTCACCGAGGATCGTGTCTGTCTGCGTCATTCGACGGTCACCGTCTTCGCGAGATTCCTCGGCTTATCCACGTCGAGCCCGCGGCTGAGAGCAATTTCATACGCGAACAGTTGGCAAGGAACGACATCAATAAGCGGGCTCAGCATCTCGCTCACTTCAGGCACAGTGAATGCGAAATCGGCCTCCTCAATTGCCGCGTCATCGCCATCATTTGCAATCACGAGCACCGTTGCTCCTCGCGCCTTCATCTCCTGCATGTTCGAGAGCACTTTTGCCTTCACATGCCCCGAGGTAGCAATGACAACCACGACCACGCCCGGCTCGACGAGCGCTATTGGGCCATGCTTCATCTCACCGGCGGCATACCCCTCGGCGTGGAGGTACGAGATCTCCTTGAGCTTCAGAGCGCCCTCCATTGCTACGGGATACCCGACCCCTCGCCCCAGAAAGAAGAAGTCTTTCGATCTGCCTACCGACTGCGACGCCCGTTTCGCCTGCTCGCTCCAGCTCTCGAGGTTGGCATCGACGAGGCCGGGAATTCGACCCAACTCGGTTGCGATCTCGCCAATCTCGTGTGACGAGAGCGACTCCCTCACCTGAGCCAGATATAAGGCGAGCAGCTCCATGGCAGCCATCTGAGCCGTAAAGGTCTTAGTCGCTGCGACACCAACCTCGGGTCCGGCACGCGTGTAAAGCACGGCGTCTGCCTCGCGCGCCATCGACGAATCGACGACGTTGCAGACTGCCACGACCCTCGCTCCAAGGCTCTTTGCATACCTACAGGCAGCCACCGTATCTGCGGTCTCGCCCGACTGCGACACGGCTACGACCAGTGCCTTGTCATCGAGAACTGGATCGCGGTATCGAAACTCTGAGGCCAGATCGATCTCGACCGGAATCCGCGCCCAATGCTCGATGGCGTATTTGGCCACCATTCCCGCATGAAATGACGTTCCGCATGCGACAACGACGATCTTGTTGATGTTTCTGAGAAAACCCTCGTCGCCGTGGACCTCATCGAGACGGAGCTTTCCATCTTCGAATCGGCCCCGGATCGTGTCTCTGATCGCGCTCGGCTGCTCGTGAATTTCCTTGAGCATGAAGTCCGGATAGCCGGCCTTCTCCGGCGACTGCAGATCCCAGTTGATCTCCTTGGGCTCGACCGCGACTTTGGCCCCGTCGGATGCGAAGACCGTGATCTCACCTGGACCAACCTCTGCCACTTGCCCATCGGACATGACCACGACTCGCCGCGTGTGCTCAAGGATTGCAGGAATGTCCGATGCCACAACGGCCGAGTCGCTCCCTATACCGACTAGCAAGGGCGAATCGCGCCTGACTGCGACAAGGCGGCCGGGATCGTCTCTGTCGATTGTCACCATCGCCACGGACCCTTCCACCTCCCCGAGCACTTCAAGAGCAGCTTCAGACAGCGACCTACCCTCAGAAAGCCCTTCTTCGAGAAGGTGGGCTAGGAGTTCAGAGTCGGTAGCGGACTTGAGATCATGGCCTCGCTCTCTTAGTGCAGCAGCGAGTGAGCGGTGGTTTTCGATGATTCCGTTGTGCACGATCGCGATTCGGCCCGTGCAGTCAGAGTGAGGATGAGCGTTGATACCTGTAGGTGCTCCGTGCGTAGCCCATCTGGTGTGACCAATGCCGAGCGTCGCAGCCCTGGCCGCGATTCCCGAATCATCGACCCTCGAAGCGAGATCCCCGACCTTGCCTGCGCACTTCTCGATCTCGATCGCACCATCACCGACAACTGCAACGCCGGCCGAGTCATAACCTCGATATTCGAGTCGGTGCAGTCCATCAACTAGAACACCAAGGGCAGCCTCGGAGCCGACGTAACCCACAATTCCACACATCTAAGTCCCTCCGGATCAGGGAATACGGAAATGCGGAATGCGGCAATCTCGCGCGTTCAACAGATTCCGGCGTCGCCGGAATTGTCCACTCCAGCTGTGCCTCTGTCGCCGGCGTTTCCGCCGGGTTTTCTTCACAACTGTCACGACTGTGGTCGCCGAGGGGTACCCGCCGAGTGTTTCGATAACCGGTGTTGGACTCGCTTCAATTCAAGTCACCCTCTGCTGGAATATGCAGAGCGCCGATTCAAACCCCTACCTCGTCACCCTTGACGTCCCCCGGGATTCCAGAACCGGGGGCCCCGCCGGCATAGCCGCCGGGGGTCAAGGGCCAGGCGCTTCGATATTCGATTTTGCATCGCCCGGACCCGATCAGAAATTGAATCAATCGAGTCCAAGACGCCTTCGTGCTGCATTCCGCAACTGATCAAGTCTAGTGCCGAAATCAGCGGCAGACACTCAAATTGCGCCCGTCCGGTCAAGTCCCACTTGCATCTCACGGCCGAATCCGTAAAATTACACAATCGTAATTACACGGATGGCTTTTCCGGGGACTCGGGCGATTATGGGGAAGCCGCAGACCCAAAGGGTGGGGCTGATGCAATCAACGGCACATGTCTGGATCGAAGAAGAAGTTGCCGGCTGGCAGGAGCACGCCAACTGCTTGGGTGTGGACCCAGATCTCTTCTTCCCCGAAAGGGGCGCGTCCACGCGAGAAGCTAAGGCGGTCTGCGCTGTGTGCACCGTCCGAGTCGAATGTCTCGAGTACGCGCTCGGCAATGCGGAGAAGTTCGGCATCTGGGGCGGAATGAGCGAAAGGGAGCGCCGCAGGATTAGGCGCCTTCGCCAGCAACAGGCGCGTGCCCAACGGGCTGTCTGAGCCGGCACCAAGGGCGGGATTCAACTTGAAGACAGCTGAGGCGCTTACGCGATCCGGTTCTCGAGAACTTGTTCCCCACCGATCCCGCACGCCTCAAGGACCTCTTCGCTGCATCCGGCCAAGGCGATCGCCGGAGCCAGCCCGACGAGCTCCCCGCCCCGGACGCCCACGCCGCGCCGTACCGCAGCGCGCTGCACCGCCTCGAAAGCCTCCCCGACCCCTGCTCGTTCCGGCTCCGTAAGGTTCATCGATACCTGAGCCAATGAACGCGAGGGAAGAAATAGCCCAAGCGCTCGAACTCCAGGAAGCCCGCCACCTCGCTCCCGAACCTCCGCGGCGACTTCTGACACAATCCTCGCCAGTTCATCGTGATCGCGCTCGCCTGCTGAATCCTCTATCCAAACGTTGAACGCGACCATCGACGGTCTAGCTCCGACCGCCACAGCTCCTGCCGTTGGATGCGGTCGCGGATCGCCGAAATCGGGCGGGTACTCGGCCATATGTCGTCCGAGCTTCTCGAACGGGACTCGGATCGCCGGCAACTCCGATCCGCTCATTCGCATTGACGCATCACCGTAGAGATATACCGGTACCCCAAACCGCTCCCAGAGGGCCGCTCCCGATTCACGAGCACAGGCAACTGCCTCGGCCATCGACGACTGTCCGAGCGGCACGAAGGGCACCACGTCAAGTGCTCCCATTCGTGGATGCACGCCGACGTGAGCGTTGAGGTCAATGGAGTCGGCGCAGTAGCCTCCGAGGCTCAGAACCGCATTCCGGATTTCGTCGCTAGAGCCTGCCAGGGTGAATACGGACCTATTGTGATCTGCATCGCGGTGCACATCGAGCAGGCCCGGAGAGGCGGGAGCGCTACTGACCGCAGCTGCCGCTCCGTCGATCACCTCGCCCCGCGCACCTTCGGAGATGTTGGGTACTGCCTCAATGAGCTTCATAATTCGCGAGGCTATCCGGTATGCGGACACCCGCGGGAGGAATCTGATCTCAACTAGCTTCGCACTAGGAGTCGTCTCGACGGCACTTGTGACTCTCGGCTTCCTGGCCCTGGCAGGACAGCTGCATTCCCGCAAGGTTCGGGCTCGCGAGTCACACCCCAGCAGCCGCGCCTTGCCCTTCGAAGCTCCCGCGGGGCCAATCGCTTCCGGGGCCCCAATCGCGCAGCCAGGGCCAGAACCAACAGGTGCCCACGAGGAAGGGGCCCCCGCCCCTTCCTCGGGCGAAGCGGTGCATCGAAAGGGCCGGATTCGCCACATTGAGGCCCATCGCGGAATACCCGAGTTGATCCATGCGCTCGGCCGTGAAGATGAAAGGCTCCTGACTTCCGACGAGACAATGCTGCCAATCGCAGAGGCGTTTGCCCTCCCTTCTCGTTTCGACCGCCACATTTCAGATGCGGGTTATCTCGATCTCGAGACCCTCCTCGTGGAGGTGCTCGAGGAGACCGGGTACAACGTCCGTCCTGAAAGAGGCGACTTGATCGCAACAAGGGGCGACGACCGACTCGTCCTCCGCGTGCTTCCATGGGATGGCACCTTCTCCACCGTCGGGCGACGCAGTGTGGAGCGCTTTGCTGACGACTTCCTCAAGTCGGGAGCTACTGATGGGATCTGCCTTTCCGAAGCGGCAATGCCGAAAGCGGCAATGGAGCTCGAATCGGAGACGGCCGGGCTTTGGTTTGTAGGAAGGAGTCGCCTCGCGCGATTCCTGGAGTCAATCGACGGGGCAATGGCATTTGGCAGCAAACGTCAAGTTGACGGCTCAGTCGGTGGCCAGTGAAGTTCGGTCTTGCCCTCCCCCACTACGACTTCTCACTTCCAGGCAAGACCCCGCTCACATTTGAGGCGATTAGAGACATTGCCTCGCGGGCTGAGGACCTTGGCTTCGAATCGGTCTGGGTGAGTGACCACCTCAGATTCGACCTCGCGAAGTACGGCTTCGACTCAACCATGCGCGAGTGCTTCGAATGGTCCACGCTCCTCGGTGCTCTGTCATCTGAGGTTCGGGCGGCCCGCCTCGGAGTTCTGGTTGTTTGCCTGCCAATACGTCCGCCACTTGTCGTTGCGCGAAGCGCGATCACTCTTCACAATCTGACCGATTCACGATTTGAACTCGGTCTTGGCGCGGGCTGGTATCAGCCCGACTTCGAACTTGCCGGTGTCCCGTTTGGCACTCCGTCATCGCGAATTGGTCGGCTCATTGATGGCGCCCGGGAAATCGTTGCCCTCATGGAGCTCTCAACCGGCAATAACGCTCCAGAGTCCGAGCTTGGTCCCAGACGCCCGGCCGTGACCATTGGAGGTAAAGGGGGACCAAAGCTGCTAGACGCAGTTGCCCAGATCGCGGAGAAGTGGAATATCTCGTGGGCTGTGACACCAGAGCGCCTTCGAGAGCTTCTCGCTCGACTGCGCGATGCATGCGACGCCGCTGACAGAGATCCCAGTTCAGTTGAGATAACCGTCGGCCTCACATCCCTCGTTGCGGCAAGCGAGCACGAACTGAACCGGCACTATGAGCGCTTCGCCGACGCAGCTCCGGTGAAGCCCCTCTCACTTGGCGAGCTCAGACGCGAGCGCCTCGTCGGGACTCGAGCTGAAGTCGTAGAGAAGATCGGGCAGTTTGAGGCACTTGGCGTTGAAGAAATCATCTGCTCATTTGGCCCGGTGCCCTTCAGTGTGGCGAGCGAGGACGAAGTGGAGGCCTTCGCTGACCTGGTAATCCGCTCGTGAACCAATGAACGGCGATTGAGTATCGCCGGGCAACGCTCTGCCGGCCGCCCAACGCCAACTATGGCCACAGAGCGCGTGCGGCTACAATTGAGAGCCGCGGTTCAAGAACCACCCCGCCCCACTAAGGAGTTGGTCGACGTGCCAAGTTTGGGCTTTCCCGAGCTCATGATAATTCTCGTTGTAATCGCCCTGCTTTTCGGGGCCAGCCGGCTTCCCAAGCTCGCCAGGTCAGTTGGGCAGTCCGCAAAGGAATTCCGCAAGGGCCTCGAAGGCGTCGAGGACGAAGACGACGAGGATCAGCCGAAATCCAAGAAAGAGAAGAAGGCCAAGGCTTCGGTTTCCCGCGAATCCGAGCCGCCCGATGACTACGAGTAGCGTCGCTGCCTTCTTCGCCTAGAGAGGCACACCCGTAGCGGCCTTAGGGTAGGCCTCCTTGAACTCCTCGAACGAGGTGACCTTTTCCTGACGCGGAACGCGAAAGGTGAGGTCGGCGTTGTGGTCCGTAATGTTCGCCTTGATGTCAACCCTCACAGCGCCGCCAAAACGAGCCGGTCCAAACAGAACGAAATGCAGCTGGCGCACCAAGTCGTCTACGCCTACCCAAATCTCGCCCCCTCCCGCCTCGAAGTTCCCATGGCGACCCATCGCGGCCGAGTCTGTGAGCTTCTCGCCATCGAACTGAAACTTATAGTGCGATACGTAGTTCAGGGCCTTCTTCTCAATAGCGGTGTGATCTGGCCTGTTGATGCTCTCCGAGGCATCGTGAAGAAGTGACAGCGTCTGTGTGATGTCCTGTGCTTCACGCGGAAACAGCCCCAGAAATCTGCTGCGCTCCAGCTCGTCCACCTTGCCTGCGAGCCACTCGCGGGTCCCCGGCAGCAGAATTCTGACCTCATCTGGGATTCTCAGGTAGTACCCCTTTCCGAATCTGATCACGGTGAAACTCGTGCGCACATCTGGGCCCACATGAGTCGTGATGTCAGTCCAGACCCTGTCGGGATAGACGTACTTGCCGGTCATCTCGTATGTGACCGGCAGGAAATCCGGATAGATGACCTCCTGGGTCATTTCAAAGCTGAATGTGTTGAGCCGCGGGGCCTTGGTCGCCGCGGCAGCAACTGCTTCTTGGCGCCCACGAGCAGTGCCGCACGCCGCGAGCAGGCATAGCGCCAATCCAATAACGGCTACGTGAAAGGCCGAGATTCGCCGGGACCGAAATCTCTGAGCCACTGTTGTGTCAGTCCTATCTATCTGCAAGATCCAAATGCGGTATCAGGCCACGGCGAATCAGGCCGAGGCGCAGAAATGCTTCGATCTCAAGATACGCCAGTGCCACCCGTACGAGGTTCACACCTTCTTCGTAATAGATACAGCGCGCTACCCAGTCCGGAAAGAACTTGGAGTTGAAATTGAGGAGTGACTCAATCTGGAAGTAGGGATTGGCTCGCCGCACGATCCAACGCTGAACCTTCTCCCAGAGCGTCAGCTTCATCTCCCCCGACATGAGTCTGGCAAACGCCGCGAAGTTCAGACTGAAACGGCGATAGCCGAGATCCCGCAGCCCTTGGCACGCCATGACGACCATGAATTCGGTGAGGCCATTTGGGGTGTCTGGCTCCCGCCTCATCTCGTCGAGCGAATAGCCCGGAAAACTCCCAT
Organism: Acidobacteriota bacterium; assembly: GCA_003577105.1. Lineage (GTDB taxonomy): Bacteria > Actinomycetota > Acidimicrobiia > ATN3 > ATN3 > ATN3. The sequence continues at coordinate 45,872 of QEUQ01000001.1, forward strand.
AGAAGGGAACCATGCGGAGGTACCCTCGCGCTCGCCCTTCCGCATCGCGGGCGACGAGGACTATGCAGTCCTCGTCGCCTATTGCAAGAGGCCTCCCAAGTGCCATGGAGAAGCCACGCTCGGGAGCCTTCCCTCGCCACCTGCGCGTAATCCGCTCCATGTCGCCTCGCAGCTCGGGAGTGACTTCCTTTCCCCTCAGCATCTCGATGCAGTATCCGGCCTTGTTGAGTCTGTGGCACGACTGTCTGACCTTGCGTATCTTTCGCCCTTCAAGTGTGAATGTGTCGAGATTGACGATTGCCTCATCCCCCAGGTACTGACACTTCATGCCAAGGGGCTCATACAGAGAGCGATGATCTTCTCGCCCCGCGAGAACAGCCACCTTCCATCCACGTTCGTGCGCAACTCGGCGAAAATCACGCAATAGCTCTGGAATGGCATCAGGATCGCCCACCGGATCGCCTGAAATGCACGCAATGCCATTTAGATAGCGATAGGCGACGACGGCTTCGCCACCGCGCGAAAAGAAGTAGTTCTTGTCATCCCTGAGAGTGAAATACGCCAAGCTGTCACTCCCCCACTCCCTAACGAGGGACCTGACCCGCTCGCGCTCCTGCGCGTGGCTCGAATAGCCTTCGAGTACCGGGCGAAAGAACAGATATGCCGCAGCTATCACGCCTATCAGCGTGAGCGTACTCATCGATACCAAGAAAAACCGCTGGTATATCGCGTTGCTGACCTCGAGTGGGCCTGGCAGGCCGACCATCGCTCTGAATACGGTCGCCACAACGTCCGCTGTGCTCGCCTCTGCATCGAGAGAGCGGCGGTTCAGCATGAGTTCCAAGACACCAAGGGCAAAGACCCCAACCGCGTACACAGGTACAAACCGAACGAACTGAGCAATTGACGGGGGGTCGCTCTTAGCGTCGAACTGACGGCGTCCGACAACCAGCAGTATCAGGAGCGCGAGGTGAGCTGCCGCCTCCTCAAGGTCAAATCCTTTGAGGGTGTGAGCACCGACCAAGATCGCCGATGCGACAGTTGCAGCCAGCCAAGCGCGGTGCTTCCGGCGATGTAGCTGTCTTGCAAGCATCAACAGCAACAAGCCAATCAAGGCGGCAACGAATCTTGCGCCGAGCCTGGCGTCGAGCGGAACGATTGTCTCGATTATCGTCAGGCGGCCTCTAAATGGCCTTGTTGCCGCCGAAACAAGCGTGATCACGCCCGCCACGGCTGCTAGCCAAGCCGTAATTGCCGGAATACGAGACCGCCAATCGCCCTTTTCTTCAGGGGGATGTGCGGGAAACGCCGGTACTGTTTGCTCTTCAGCCGCCGTCTCCGGCGCCGCCACGACCGTCATGATGCCAATCATAGTTGCGGGGCCCAACTACCAAGACATTGGGCTTGGCAGAATCGAAAGGGTTGTCATTGCGCGGCTACGATGTGCGCTTGCGCACACAAGGCTGAGACAATGTGCGGCCTCCGGAGAGAGGTGCCGACACCACCAGCCACCCTCAATTCATCAATGGCCACACCAAGGACTTCCCAACAAATGCGACGACTCATCAATAAGGCAGCCCAGCTCACACTCGCGCTGAGCGCGGCAATCCTCATTGCCAGCCCGGCGGGCGCTGCTGAGAAGCCGTTTGAGCCGATCTTCGAGGTGAACCCAGCGACCCCTTCGGCCGATGCGCCAGTGCAGATCCAAATTCTCTTCGAGCTTCCGGAAGGGCATTCGTTCATAAAGAGCGCCTCGTTTCGCATTCCCGCCGCATACCAGATTCCCAACAGCGACGACATTCCCAACGGAGACGTGATTGGCGACGGCACTCTGGCGCTGAAGGTCGGTGCCCTCGGAGCCATGAACGTTGGTCTTTGCGCGGCCAATCACGCTCCGAACTCGCCGGGGGCACATGCGACCATCGACATTGCAGTCCAGATTGGAGGAGGGGACCCAGGCTCGTGCACGGGCTTGCTGAACCTGACGCTCACGATCAAGAAGTTTCCCGACGGCCAATACGGTTTTGATTTCTCACTCCCCCGAGACGTTGTTGGTCAGCAGCTCGACACTCCCCTTCAGCTGATCGTCAACCTGTTCAGCGTCACCAAGCCGAACTCCAACGTCAATCCACCGACACCCGGTGGTGCAACGGTCATCAGGAATCCAAAGGAGCCGGGAAACTATCAGTGGACACTCAAGGTTGAGGACATCGAGGGACGGGTGAAGAATCTCACCGCTCCGACGAGGGTCGACGCATCGAAGGGCCAGAAGAAGGAGAGCTCGGGACTGAAGATCCCCCCGGCAGCTTTTGTCGGCGGTGGAGTGGTCCTCGCACTCATCATCGGTGCAGCGGTAATGATGCTTCGTCGCAAGAAGAGTCCCGCCTGGGAGGGTGGCGACTCAGGACATGACTACTACTACGACGAGCACTACGAGGGTGCAGGCTACGACCACGACTACTCCGGCGAGGGCCATTCGGGTGGGGAGTGGGGACACGGCAGCGGCCAGCCGGAGGCCCAGCAGGGTCCAACGGGTGGCTATGCCCCGCCATCGGGTTCGGCTGGTGGCTACGACCCCAACGCTCACGACCACGGATCCTGACTCCGTGAGCGCAGGAGGCTAGGGGGCCAAGGCCACCTCCCCACGCCCGCTCGATCGCGCGAGATCTAGGGCAGAGCGTGCGCGCGTAAGCAGCGACTCTGGGGTGTCGTCTGACCGGAACTCAGCGACGCCGGCGGAAACGCTTACACGCCTTTCGCCGGCAACCGGACTCCGACGCACTGCCGTGACTATCCGCTCGGCGGCGATCAGGCCGCCTTCTGCAGTTGTTCCCGCGAGCAGCAGAACGAATTCCTCACCGCCGTAGCGAAAGACGACGTCGCTCCTTCGACAAGCCGCCTTCAAGAGGCGCGCGATTTCAGCAATCGCACGATCGCCGGCGTCTATTCCGACCTCAGCGTTCAGCTCCCCGAGATCGTCTATGTCCACGAACACGAGCGACGATGGCCCGAGCCCGCGCTGGTTTCTAAAGCACTCCTCGGCGAGGCGGATCTCCATGGCTCGCCGATTCGGCAAACCGGTTGCCGGATCGAGAGCCCTCTCGGCCTCCAATTCTTCGACTAGCGCTCGGTTCAGCACCTGAGCCTCATGGACACGGGCTGCGGCCCTTACTCGAGCCTGCAATTCCTCTGCCTCAAACGGCTTCGTGACGTAATCAAAGGCCCCCGAATCAAGCGCCTCGACCTTGTCCCGCGACGTGACGAGAGCAGAGAGCACAACGATCGGGACCTCCGGATCATGTGCGCGGATCTCCCTGAGGAGGTCCATGCCGTCGAACTCGGGTAGGACCAAGTCGAGTATTACAACCTCAACTCCGCCTAACGCGTCGATGACACCGGTTGCGGAACCAACCTCGCGAATTGAGTGCCCATCGCGCTCAAGACTAAGTCGAACAAGCTCCCGAACTTCCGGCTCATCTTCGATTACGAGTATCTCTGCCACCTGATCCCCCGGTAAGGCAAATCAGCCGAATCTTCCCGTCACATAGGCTTCAGTACGCTCATCGCCGGGATTGGTGAAAATCTTGGACGTCTCATCCATCTCGATCAAGCGCCCAGGCTCCCCGGCCCCTGCGATCGTGAAGAATGCTGTCACATCACTTACACGCGCTGCTTGTTGCATGTTGTGGGTCACGATCACGATCGTGTAGCGCTCCTTCAGCTCATGGATCAAGTCCTCGATCTTCAGGGTCGATATCGGATCGAGCGCTGAGCACGGCTCATCCATGAGCAATACAGCAGGCTCCACTGCAATAGCTCGGGCGATACAAAGCCGCTGCTGCTGTCCACCTGAGAGGCCACCACCCGGGTTGTTCAACCGGCTGCTGACTTCATCCCACAGTCCGGCAAGCTTCAGGGACCGCTCGACTGCGGAATCCAAGGTGTCCTTGTTCTTGACCCGATTGAGCCTGAGGCCCGAAGCGACGTTGTCATAGATCGACATCGTCGGGAACGGGTTCGGCCTCTGGAAGACCATTCCTATCTGTCGGCGCACCAATACCGGATCGATGCTTTCTCCGTATATGTCAATTTCGTCAAGGTGGACTGTGCCTTCAATTCGCGCACCCGGTACCACCTCATGTAAGCGGTTGATCGTGCGAATGAGGGTCGACTTTCCACACCCTGACGGCCCGATGAGTGCTGTTACCCGGGCAGGCTCGATCACCATTGAGACGTCTTCAACGGCCTTGTGAGCGCCAAAGTACGCACTCACGGCGTCAACTGAAACCCTTTTCACTACTCGATTCCCTGATGTTCGGGGCGCATGATGAATCCTTCGATGAGCTTCACTTGACCGCTCCCCCCATTGTGCGTTCGCGCCGGCCGGAGAGCCACCTCGAGACCAGCGTCAAGCTCAAAATCATGATTATCAGCACTAGGGCACCCGCCCACGCTCGAGCCTGAGCCGGCTTGAACCCCGTCGTCGCGTTGTGAAATATCAACAATGAGAGCGTCGACATGCGGTGAAGCGGGTTGTACTCGGTGAAAAGGTCATTGCCGAGAGCCGTGAGTATCAGCGGCGCTGTCTCTCCGGCGGCACGGGCGACAGCAAGCATCATTCCCGTGAGAATTCCGTTGCGGGCAGTCGGGAGCGTGATCCGGAGCGTCGTCTTCCATTTCGGGACTCCGAGGGCATAGCTGGCCTCCCTCAGATCCCGAGGCACAAGAAGGATCACCTCCTCGGCGGAGCGGATGATCAGCGGCAGCATCACGATCGACAGCGAAAGGGCTCCGGCGAGTCCCGAGAAGCCGAAATTCAGGACCCAGGTTGCGTATATGAATGCACCGACGACGATGCTGGGAACTCCCACCAGCACGTCGGCTAGGAACCGAACGGTTGCCGCAGTGCGGCCGCGGCCATACTCAACCAAGTAGACCGCCACCAAGACTCCGACGGGAGCTGCAACTACGAAAGCGATCCCCACGATGATGACCGTGCCGATGATTCCGTTGTAAAAGCCACCTCCGCCCTTAGCCGGGCTCCCAGGGGGCGTCTTAATGAGGAATCCGACGTTCAGGTACTTGAATCCCTGCAAAGCGACGTAAATGAGCACCCACGCCAGCGCGCCTATGGTCACTGCTAGCGCCGCCAGCATGAGGGCGGTCATGACGGCATTCTTGATCCGGCGGGCTCGGTAGTTAGAGTCAGCCGCCCACTCCGCCACTACCGCTGATCCGCTCGGCGTCGGCGATGTCATGACGCCCTTCCTGTCGCGGCGCCCATCCGAGCGACGATGACTCTGGCAATCACGTTGACAACAAGCGTCAGGATCATCAGCGCGAACCCGGCGACGAAGAGGCTTTCAATGTGAAATGGCTGATTCGCTTCGGTGAATTCGTTGGCGATAACGCTGGCCAGAGTCGCTCCCTGCCCGAGAATCGACCAACTGATCCCCAAGACGCTGTTGCCGATCACCATGGTCACCGCAATCGTCTCGCCCAACGCTCTCCCCAGCCCTAGAAAGGATGCGCCGACAACCCCGCTTCGGGAATAGGGCAGCACTGCGGTGCGAATGACCTCCCATCGGGTGCCCCCAAGCGCAATTGCTGCCTCTCGATGATCCCGCGGTACCGTCGAAAAGACCTCGCGGCTAATCGCAATCACCGTCGGCAGAACCATGATTGAAAGGACAACCGATGCGGCCAAGATACTGAAGCCGAAGAACGGTCCCTCGAAGAATCCACCTACTCCAGGAATCTTTGCGAGTGTGTTCTCCATGAATCCAGCCGCCGGCCGGAGCGCAGGAACCAGAACGGCAATTCCCCAGAACCCGTAAACAACGCTCGGAACCGCAGCCAGCAATTCGGTAAGTGTGGTCAGAGTCTTCTTGAGCTTCTTTGGGCACACTTCGGAAATGAAGAGCGCCACCCCGACGCCAACAGGCACCGAAATGACCATGGCAATGATTGAGACGATGGCCGTTCCGTAGATGAACTGGACAATTCCGTATGGATTCGGTGAGGACGACGCGAGACTCGCCTCACTCGGCGCCCATCTAGTGTGGAAGAAGCTGAAGATCCCGTAGTGTCGAAGCGAGGGGGTCGCTTCGCTCAGGACAAACCAGATCATCGCGATTAGCAGCGCTATCACCGCAATACCCGATGCCCGATTCAGATTCGCAAAGATCGCATCACCAGTAATGCGACGCTTCTTCGACAGCTGCAGCGCTAGTGAAGACGTCTCCGCCCGCGCCACTTCCTTCGCCTTCCCTTTGGGCATGGTCATCTTCCCGATACCCAACTACATGTGCGTCGCAGAGGCTACACAAAGTCGCGACGAATTTGTGAACGCGCCTCCGCTACCGGAGTGCTGTGGCAAACTCCGGCGGCGGGGCGGGGGAGCCGGGTCGAGACTCAAGCCGCTACTGGCGCGCCGTTGAGCTTGATTCCCTTGATCTTCGCGACAGCCTTGTCTCTGAGAGCCGTCGAAATTGGCGCATAGTTCAAGGTGGAAGCCGTCATCTCGCCCTCATCCATGATCCACGCAAGGAAGTTCACAAGGGTCTTGGCCTTCGCTTCGTCGGTCTGATTCTCATACACGAGCAGCCAGGTTGCGCCACTCACTGGATACGCGTCCGGTCCATCTGCATCGACAATGCTGAACCGAAGGTCGTCGGGGATCTTGGCGCCCTGAGCCGCAGCCGTGACAGTTGCAATGCATGGCTGAACGAACTTCCCGGCACGGTTCTTCACCCATCCGACAGAAAGCCGTTGCTCGATTGCGAAACTCAGTTCGACGTATCCGATAGCTCCTTCGGTCTGCCCGACTGCGGCGGACACGCCCTCGTTGCCCTTGCCTCCAATTCCGACAGGCCAAGCGACCTCCTTGCCGGCGGACTTGTCATTGCCCCCAAGGGCCGCCACCCAACTCGGACTGGCGGCCGTCAGGTAGTTGGTCCAGATATCGGTCGTACCGGAGCCGTCTGACCTGTGTACAACTGCAATTGGCAGGGATGGGAGAATCGCGTCTGGGTTGAGGTCCACGATTTCCTTGTCATCCCAGCGGGTGATCTGACCCGCAAAAATCTTGCCAAGAACCTCGCCGGTGAACTTCAAGCCAGACCCATGCCCCTTCAGTTTGTAGGTCGGCACCACCGCGCCGAGAACAGTCGGAATGTGAAGAACAGGGCCGCCCTTGGCCTTGCTCAGCTCGGTGTCTTTCATCGGCGCGTCGCTGGCGCCGAAATCAACAGTTTGCTCGCTGATCTGCTTCACGCCGCCGCCTGAACCAATGCTCTGGTACGCGACCTCAACTCCAGTCGCCTTCTTGTATTCACTTGCCCAAAGCGAATAAATGGGGGCGGGGAAAGTCGCTCCTGCACCGCTCAGCGAATTGGAGCCGCCATCGAGCTTCTCTATGCCTGAAGGAGCAAAGCTTGGCGACGAGTTCAAGCCACAAATCTGGCCCTCGCCCGCCTCGATTCCGGTCTGGCTTCCATCTGATAAGCCGTCAATCTGGCCGCAGGCGGCCATCAACAACACGACGACCATCAGGAGCGGCGTCACCAATCGAACGCGTGTCACAAGACTCCCTCCACGCTTCCCCGAATTGACTGCCAACAGCGAAGAGTCCGCCCGATCACCAGAGTCAGTCGCTAAATATCTTCAACCTACACACGCCAGTCAACGTGGGCGTTGCCACCGGGTTAACAAGAGGTAAACGTTCTCTGCATCTAGGTTGACTGCCCGTGCGGACCCGTCGGAGGCTCAGCTATCGCCCGCTGAAGTGAGACCGGGGATCTCGCCCGTGACCGTGTAGATCACCCTCTCACCGATGTTTACGGCGTGATCCGCGATGCGCTCATAGAAGCGACCGACCAGCGCGACCCGGATCGACACCTCAAGGTGCTCCTCGCCAGCCGAGAGAATCTGGCGGAGTAGATCACGCTGATAGTCGTCGATCACATCATCCATTTCCTCGAGGGCCTTCGCCTTGTCGGTGTCCCTACTGACGAGGGCCTCAACCGCCGAGGCAAAAGTCCGGTGCGCCTGATTGCCCATGTCACGGATGATTCCGCGCAGTTTTGGATCGATCTGTTGCGAGTACAGCTTGCGCCCCATCTTTGCGATGTTGACCATCAGGTCACCGGAGCGCTCAATCTCGTGAATGATTCTGAGCATCGATACGAGTGTTCTGAGGTCCCCCGCCATGGGCTGCTGCATGGCCATGAGCGCGTAAGTTCGCTCCTCGATGTCATGACAAATCGCGTCGATTTCCCTGTCGGACTCAATGAGATCCTCAATGGCCTTCAAGTCTTCATCGAGGAATGCCGCCGTTCCCCTGAGGATGTTTTCGGTCACCAGTCCGGCCATGCGGACCAGTTCGCCTTGGAGCGCCTCGAGTTCTTCGTGATAGCTGCGGCGTATCTCGTTCATCTCTGCAAGATACAACCTGTGTCGAGGTTCCGCTAACGCCCGAGGCTGCGCACACATCAAGGAGTCACACGCTAAACTCATTTCCCATGAATACAACCGTTGCCATTGGTATAGGGGCAGCGGGGCTCGGGGCAGGGCTGTTCACTTCAATCTTGATCGCTTGGCGGTCCGCGCGCGCTCGGCGAGAAGTCCGCCGCAAGATCGCGGCACTTGTCACTCGGCTGGATTCGGCTGAGGCCGGCGCGGCTATCGAGCGCAAGCTTCCGATCCGAGATGCACTCGAGCATCTTGAGAGTGCAATTGAGTCGATGACCATAGGCGGCGATGTCGGACGATCCGATATCGAACGGATCTCCCAGGGTCTCGAACACCTCACCCTCGGGCTGATGATTGTCGATGAAAACAGCGACCTCGTCGTTGTCAACGCACCAGCTCGTGAGTACGTCGAAGCACGAGCTGACAATGCGAAGGCCTACAGCAAGATTCAGGAGCTACTTGATTCCGCGCTCCGAGGCGGTCACGCCTCAGGCGAGGTCGAGCTGCTTGGCCCTCCAAGGAAGAACCTTCGACTTCGGGCATGGCCCCTAGATGACGGCAGGCGTCACATCGGAGCAGCGATAGTAATCGAAGACATAACCGAAGTTAGGCGCATGGAAGTGATGCGTCAGGACTTCGTTGCCAACGTCAGCCATGAACTCAAGACCCCCGTAGGCGCTGTGGCCCTTTCGGCGGAAATCCTCGCTGACGAGAGCGATCCGGCCGTCGCCCGGCGGCTGGCCGCGCGCATCCGAGATGAGTCAACCAGGCTTGCGCGGGTGATCGAAGATCTCCTCGATCTATCAAGGCTCGAAGCGGGCTTCCTGCCTCCGCGCGAACCGGTTTCTCTCGGCCTCGTCATGGCCGAGGCAATTGAGCGAGTCAAGGGTTCGGCTGAACACAGATCGGTTCGTGTCACAGCATGGGAGCCGGAGCCCGTTGCCGTCTACGGCGACCGGCGGCACCTGGTCTCAGCGGCCCAGAATTTGCTCGAAAACGCCGTCCACTACTCGCCTGAGGGGAGCGTCGTCGAAATCGGCGCCGCCCCGTCTGTATCAGGGGTGGACTTGTGGGTTGCCGACGAAGGGATCGGTATACCCGAGCCCGATCTGGAAAGGATTTTTGAGCGCTTCTACCGGGTTGATCGCGGACGTGGCAGAGAGAGCGGCGGTACAGGACTCGGACTGGCAATAGTAAGACACGTCGCCCAAAGCCACGGAGCAAACGTCGAAGTCGTGAGTCGAGAAGGGCATGGAAGTCGCTTCACAGTGAAGTTTTCAGAACGCGCGGAGATGCCTCCCGGACCACAGTTGGTCAAGGGCTCAGCAGAGCTGGAGATGGGCGAGCCCGAGGGGCAGGCGACTGCCTGAGAAGTTGCATTCGGGGGCATACCATGGGGGCGCGATGCCTCAAGTCCCCCGTAAACTCGCGAATCCATGAGAACGATCCTGCTCGTCGAGGACGAACCCGCCTTCTCGGATGCGATCTCGCTCGGCCTTCAGCGTGAGGGATACTCCGTGGTGACCGCGGTCAATGGATCTGAGGCGCTCGCGGCCTTCAAGAGCTGCCGACCCGACATGGTCCTCCTGGACCTGATGCTCCCAGGCCGAATGTCCGGAATCGACGTATGCCGCGAGATTCGACGCGATTCAGATGTCCCGATAATCGTTGTGACCGCTCGAGGCTCCGAGGTTGACAGCGTGGTATTGCTAGAGATCGGCGCTGATGATTTCGTGCGAAAGCCCTTTGGAATGCGTGAATTGATCGCGCGAATTCGGGCCGTACTTCGCCGAGCTCCGACGGGTGCCGTTGCTGAAGCTCACGAGGTAATGGGATCTGGCGACGTGATCGTCGATACTGCCGCGCACAAGGTGACGGTGAGCGGGGAAGCAGTGCAGCTGCCTCGCAAGGAATTCGATCTCCTATGCGCGCTGGTCGAAAACGCTGGGAGAGTCATGACGCGCCAAGGTCTGATTGACCGGGTATGGGGATATGACTATGTGGGAGACACCAAGACTCTTGACGTCCACATAAAGCGGCTCCGAGCCAAGATCGAGAAGAACCCCGCTGAGCCCGCGCGGATCACAACAGTTAGAGGTGTGGGCTACAAGTTCGAGCCCGCCTAGCGGCCGAACTTGACCGGGAGTCGAGGCGGCGGGGAAGGGTCGATGCCGGCTCTCATCGAATCGGGCGTATGGGCGCCGAGACCTTGGATGATTCTGGAGACCGCTCTGGTCAGCGGAGCAAGGCTCTCGGTGTGAATCATCTCGATCGTATCCCCCGGATCGAAGAGGTACCGGGGCGCGGAAAGCAAGTTGACGAGGGGCACTCCCTCGAGATGGAAGTAGCCGCCGTCGGTTGTGGGGTGAGTGCCGAAGATCTCCGGATGCATGAGGAGCGACCGGTCGATCTTCTCGGCCTTCAGAGAGTCGACGACTAATCCTTGGAGCGCAGGGTTTGGTGAGGTGAACCACCATCTGACCTCGGGCGGATCAAGTGGGATGAGCCGCCCCTCCTCCACCCTCGATGCCTTCGCAACGTGCTCAAGATGAACCTCGCAAACGACCGACTGCAATTGGTCTCGATGCTCGCCTATGAAGGCCGCCGTGCCGGCACCGCCCGCCATGTGAGCCGCGGTTGCTACAAAAAGGAGATTGTGCGGGCGCGCATCTTGAGGAACGGCAGCCCAGGCAGCTGCCTGAGCGAGCAACATGGCGATGCCCGACGCGTCTTCGACGGCTGAGGCCCAGGGCGCATCGTGGTGGGTGCCGATGACGATCCAATCATCCGAAGCCCCGGGCAGAATTCCCACTACATTTGCCGACTCCCCCATTGTCATGCCCGCCTCGACAGTCAGCTTGGCAGTCACCGCACCCGAGTGGGCCATCTCCAAGAACCTCGCCCCGTCAGATGGGCTGATCCAGATTCCCGGGATCTGCCTTGGCACAGCGTCATATGGCACGTAGTACTGGTTCGTATCCCAGAAGCCATCGTTGAGAATCCCGACGAAGCCAACCGCGCCTTGCTCTGCAATTGGACCGAGGAGGTCAATCGCTCTGGAGCTGAACGGATAAGTCTGGGTGAGCACATCAAACGATTCATCGGGATCAACCGCTTCACTTGCCAGCGCTCGCATCACCGGGCCAGGCAGCGTAATGAGATCGACTTCCTCCCACGCTATGGCCCCGTCAACGGGTTGCCTGTCGAGTTGCGCAATTGATGCCGTGACTCCGCGAGTCGGACTGCAATATGGAAGTGCGAATCCCTCGATGAACTGCGTGGTTGCGGGATCGTCGCTCCGCCTCAGTTCCAGGCCTGCGGATTCACAGGACCAGAGCAGAACGTCGAGGGGCTCGAGGTGCACATCCTGAAGGCCGAAGCTCTCGAACTTTGCCGCTATCCACTCAATGGCGGTCTCGTCGGCGGGCGTACACGGTCTTCTCACTCCCCACGACACGATCTCTTCTATCCAGCCAAGAAGCGTCGCCGTATCCGGATGCGATGTGACCGGTGAGATCACCGGATCTCTCCCTTACAGTTTCCGACTCGATGCCGCGCGAGCGCTCGATTGAAGCGGTACTTTGCTGAGGGTATCGCACAGCCCGAGGATCATGTTGGTGGGGCGTGTGGCCGCACTCGCGTGTGCTCCCTTTTCGGGGATGTGCCCGAGGAGGGATGGGCGATGATGCCTAGCCGATTTCCGATGCCACAACGCGGGCAACACGGTCAGCTTGCTGGTGGGCTGTTTCTTCATCACCTGCTTCGACCATCACCCTGACCAACGGTTCCGTCCCCGATGGTCGAAGGAGAATTCTGCCTTGGTCACCCAAGCTCTTCTCGGCTTCAGCTACCGCGGACCAAACCGACTCGGCCTCGCCCAGGAGTGACTTGTCGCGAACTTTGACATTGATCAGTACCTGGGGAAAGCGGGTCATCACCGATGCAAGCTCCTTGAGGCTACGACCGGTCTTGGCCATGATTTCCATGAGCTTCAAACCTGTCAGCAGGCCGTCACCTGTAGTCGAGCTATCGGCGAAAATTATGTGCCCCGACTGCTCGCCGCCGAGGGCTACTGATTCTCGCCTCATGGTTTCGATCACGTATCGATCACCGACGGGGCACTCGAGTACTTCGATTCCGCTTGCTTCCATCGCCTTGCGAAAACCGAGATTCGCCATGACAGTCGCGACGACCCTCGATGTCGCGCGGTCTGTCCCTAGTCCTCCTGTCGCGGCGATTGCGAGAATCTGATCGCCATCGACGACTGAACCCGCTGCATCAACTGCGAGAACACGGTCGGCATCACCGTCAAAGGCAAGACCGAGGTCCGCACCCGCCTCAACCACGGCACTCTGCAGTTGCGTGGTGTCGGTCGAACCACATCCTGCGTTGATGTTGTCTCCGTCGGGCGCGTCAAACAGTGAGTCGACCGTTGCACCGGCCGCTGCGAAGGCGTGCGGCGCTGACTCAAACGCGGCTCCGTTGGCGCAATCAAGGATCACCTTTAGGCCGCAAAGGGCTCCTTCGCCGACGGTCGAGACAAGGTGGGCTTCGTAGATTGCAGCGAGGACCGGCGCGGAGATGACGGTCCCGATTTCGTCGGCGCGGGCCACGCTGGCCTCACTGGAATCATCGACGAGAGATTCGATCCTTGCCTCGACCTCGTCGGTGAGCTTGTAGCCGTCAGGACCGAAGAACTTGATGCCGTTATCGGAGGCAGGGTTGTGCGAAGCCGAAACGACGGCGCCCGCCGCAGCGCCTTGCTCGACCGTGAGGAAGGCGACACCCGGAGTCGGCACAACTCCGACATCTATCACATCTGCACCAGCTGAGCACAAGCCCGCGCTAAGGGCTGCGGAGATCATCGTTCCGGAGCGACGAGTGTCGCGACCGATGAGGACCTTGCTTCGCTCGCTTGCATCCCGTGACGACCTGCGAACGAGGACCGATCCAGCGGCTCGCCCCAGCGCCACCGAAAGCCCTGGCGTCAGAGCATCGTTGGCGGATCCACGAACTCCATCAGTGCCAAATAGGCGGCGCTTCACGCCTTTCTCTCCCGACTACTTGTGCCGAGCCACGAGGCGAGTCGAATCAGCGCTTGGAGTACTGAGGTGCCTTGCGCGCCTTCTTGAGGCCGTACTTCTTTCGTTCTTTCTCGCGCGCATCCCTCGTGAGCATGCCGGCCTTCTTGAGCTTCGGACGAAACTCATCGTCTTCGCCGCACAACGCCCGGGCGATCCCCAGACGGACGGCGCCGGCCTGTCCCGTTATGCCTCCACCCCTGACGTTGGCATCAACGTCGTATCGATCAGCTGTCTCGGTTAGGCGCAGCGGGGAGGTGACGACCATTCGGTGGGTCTGGCTCGGGAAAAAATCCTCGAGTGCACGTCCATTGACCGTGATTCGCCCTATTCCCGGACGCATCCGTACACGTGCAACGGCCTCTTTTCTTCGACCAGTGAATATCTGCGCGATTTCAGGCATCAGTCGCCTTCCTCGGTCCTGGCGCGAGCACGGCGATCGAGCTCAAATGGCTTAGGGGCCTGCGCGTCGTTCTTGTGCTCTGACTCTGCATAGACGTGAAGCTTCTTGATCATTTGGCGCCCAAGGCGGTTCTTGGGAAGCATGCCCTTCACCGCAGCCATGACCGCCTCAGTAGGGTCATCGGCTAGCAAATCTGAAAGTGACTTCTCACGTAGAGATCCCGGATATCCCGTGTGGCGGTAGTAACGCTTCTTGGCGGCCTTGTCCGAGGTGACCGCAATCTTTGATGCGTTCACGACCACGACGTGGTCGCCCATGTCTATGTGGGGTGCGTAGCTCGCTTTGTGCTTGCCGCGAAGCAAGACGGCCACCTCAGATGCAAGGCGCCCGAGAATGGCCCCCTCGGCATCGATCAGATGCCAATCTCGCTGTATTCCCTTGGCGCTCGGGGAGTAAGTCTTCAAGGCGCGCTTTCTCGTCTCGGCGTAGCAAACGGTGACTGCGCATGCGGCCCTCGGTAAGTGGATAGCGCATGCAGGACCTGCAAGGATATCGGCCCAGCACAGGCCAGTCAAAGGGCGGCTGGTGCCCGGACTGAATTTCGAACACTGAAAGATTCAGAAGTCAATTGAGAGTCACGCTAGAACAAGTCGATCGCAAAGCGCTGAAGGAACTCCTCGTCAAGAACTGGATGACGCACGACGCCATGTGGTTCATGAACGCAGTCGGAACCATGGGTATCGAGACCGCGAATTCGATGAACCGAAGCTCGGTGCGAATGATGGCCGGGGTCGAAGCCAAGCGAATTCGAAAGCTCATGGGCGTTGACTCGGTCGGCGACATCTCCACTCTCAGGGACTTCTTCGAAACTGCGCGCGAGCTGGTCATCGGTGACTTCATCGACTTCACTTGGGAATGGCACGCGAGCTCGTTCGATTTTGAGATCACCAAGTGTTTCGCGTTCGACGGCGTAAGCAAACTCGGTGTTGCCGGCGAATACGAATGTGGCATCTACGAGCGGATCTATGGTTGGCTCGAAGCGCTCGGAGTCGAATACGAGGTCTCGCCCCAAGTCGACCACTGCACGATGTTCCACGGCGGCGAGTGCAAGCGTACGTTCAGAGTCAGTTTCTAGTTCAAGCGCGTTCAACCCGAATCGCGCATCCACATACAATCTGAGCGTTGGGCTGGCCAATCCCAACCGGCCAAGACGAGGAGACGGGAATGCCAGGAGACAACGACATCACGGTGCAAATAGAGCAGGCCAGGGAGATCCTCTCCTCTGACGAGCTTGCGCCCATTTGCGAAATGGTCTTCTGGCGAGACGATCTCAACGGGACGCCCGCCTACGTGGTCGCTAATTCGATTGGGACTGTGCGCTACGCAAGGCATGAAGAGGACGGCACTCATCGCTTTGAGGTCATCGACGTCGAGGGGGAGAATTTCCTTGAGAAGCAGGACCAAGGTGCGTTCAGCCCAGTCCACGATGAGCGATCCAGCCTTTTTCCAACCGCATCGGAGAACCACTACCCACATGCCTACGAATCGATCGCACAGATTTTCGACGATCCGAACGCACCCGACATGGCAGCCGTCCACACCGCCGCACACAACTGGGAAGATGAGGGCGGGCACCGAGGAGAGCACGGGTCACTTGACGTAATTCAGGCTCGGGCACCATTTATCGCAGCGGGAAAGGGAATCGCAGCCCTTGGCGAGGTCAACAGAGGCATCCGCTTGATTGACATCGCCCCCACAATCCTCCATGCGCTCGGAGCGAAGGCGACTGACGGTGGTAGGTCGGCAACGGGAGAGGTGGCCGGACCTACGCTCCTGAAGCGCCAAGACGGCGTGGCCGCCACCGACATCGTCGACGAGGGCGACAGACCAGAGCGGGCAGTCACATTCCTCCTCGACGGATGCAACAACAACGTGCTTCACGACATGGCTGCGCGAGGTGAGATTCCCAACATCGCGCGCCTCATGGAGATGGGCACCACCTTCTCTCATGGGGCAGCATCGAGCTTTCCTACGGTGACACTTGCTAACCACACCGCTATCGCTACGGGTACGCATCCGGGGCATCACAACGTGCTGCATAACTCCTTCTGGGACAGAAGCGAAAAAAAGCGGATCGACACCAACCACCCGGCAACATGGCACCTCTGGAGCCAGTGGGTATCCAGTGAAGTTGAGACGATCCACGACGCCATCCACCGATCCTTCCCGGGCGAGTTCACGGCTTCGATCGATGAACCGGCCGACGGTGGGGCTGACTACTCGACCTTCGGGATGTTCAGGAAGGGCAGGGGCACCGGTTTCCCCGAGAGCCCGCACGAACTCCCCCACGCCAGCGCGCAGTTCGTAAGGCCCTTCAAGGACTACGAATGGTCGACGGCCGTCGATCACATGGGGCTCGAGCAGGCCACGGGGATTTGGAGTGGCCATTTCAAGGGCGATGACTATCCGCTTCCGAAGTTCATGTGGGTCAACTTCACCCTGACGGACTCGGCAATGCATCGAGGAGGGCCGCACTCAGACATATCAGAGGCGAGCCTTCGAGATACCGACGGAAGGATCGGGGAAATCATCGCCTCGATTGAAAAGGCGGGGGCCTTTGAAGAAACCGCGTTCTTCCTGTTTGCAGATCACGGCATGGAGGAGTCAAATCCAGAAGTCACGGGGAACTGGGGAAAGATCCTGCGCGACGAGGGCATTAGCTTTCGTGATGAGGGCTACGGCTTCATATACGTAGGCGTCGAGGACTAGGCTCCCGAACTTACTTCGAAATCGGCCAATGCTAAGACCGAGGACCTGATGCTCAATATTGGAAAGCTTGACCACGTCGCGGTTGCCGTACCTCGCATTCGCGACGTACTGCCGCTATATCAAGACTTGCTTGGCGGCCAATACATCTACGGTGGCGATCATCTCGATCAGGGTTACCGGTGGATCCAGTTTCTCTACCCGGGACCCTTCAAGATCGAACTGATGGAGCCTCTTTCCGATGATGGCTTCTTGCAGAGGTTCTTGGATACTCGCGGGCCGGGGATGCATCACGTGCTGTTTTACGTCGATGACATGGAGGCGTCGATTGCCGAGGCCGAAGCAGCCGGATATGACGTGGTGAACGCGCATCTTGATCCGACAGGGTGGAGCGAGGCGTTCTTGCATCCAAAGTCGACAAGCGGCGTCCTGATTGAGCTCGGAAAGATCCCTGAAGGTAGCAAGGAACCCGAGGTGCCCGGTGAATTTGCGCACTCACTCGAGGAGCTCCTCGACGGGGTGATGGGCGGCAGGCGTAATTGAAGCACCTGGATCGGACACTTTCGTTCGAAGAGAGGGCTGCCGCGCTACTCGGCGAGATGACCATCGATGAAAAGGCGGCACAGCTGACATCTGTTTGGCTCAGCTTCGATCCTGACAGCGGCGACTTCGCTCCCAACACAATGGCCGGCCCCTTCGCTCAGGGGACTGACCCGGAAGCGATCATGGCCCACGGCATCGGCCAGATAACCCGCCCGCTCGGCTCCAAGCCGATCGATCCGGCCCAAGGCGTCGAAATGATCAACGACCTCCAGCGCCGCCTTGTGGAGGGAACGCGCCTCGGTATCCCTGCCATTTGTCACGAGGAATGCCTCAGCGGCTTGATGGCTCAGGGCGCGACATCGTTTCCCTCACCGCTGAACTTCGCGTCTACGTGGGATCCTGAACTTGTCGAGAGGGCCAGCCGTGCCATTGGGCGCCAGATGCGCTCCGTTGGAGTTCACCAGGGCCTCGCCCCCGTTGCAGACGTGGCCCGCGACCCCCGATGGGGGCGGATTGAAGAGACGCTCGGAGAAGATCCCTATCTTGTCGGATCGATGGTCACCGCATATGTCAGGGGCTTGCAGGGAGACTCGCTTGAGAGCGGTGTAATAGCGACACTCAAACACTTCTGTGGCTATTCGTTTAGCGAGGGCGGTCGAAATTTCGCTCCAGCACACGTTGGACGGCGGGAACTTGCCGACGTATTCCTGCTCCCGTTTGAGATGGCAGTGCGTGATGGCGGTGCATATTCGGTAATGAATGCCTACCAAGAGATCGATGGCGAAGCACCAGCAGCCTCACGCTGGCTTCTCACCGAGGTACTAAGGGATGCATGGGGCTTCGAGGGATTTGTCGTAGCCGACTACGGAGCAGTCTCATTCCTTCACCTGATGCACAGGGTCGCCCGCGACGGCACCGAGGCCGCGGCAATGGCAATCCGGGCGGGTCTCGACCTCGAGCTACCCAGCCCAGCTGAGTACCCAACGGGGATTCCTGATGCGCTGGGCCGGGGCTTGCTGAGCATGGATGACGTTGACCGGTCGGTAACGCGGGTGTTGATCGCCAAGCTGAAGCTCGGGCTTTTTGAAAACCCGTACGTCGATGCGGAGCGGATCGATTTGGACAGCGCGACTGATCAAGAACTCGCTTCGGAAATTGCCACAAAATCGGTAACGCTACTGACCAATGATGGCCTCCTCCCCCTTGATGCAAGCGGCAACTCGCTAGGCAAAATCGCTGTCATCGGGCCCAATGCTGACGATGTCATGGCGCTCTTCGGTAACTACTCCTACGAGAACCATGTGGTCTCCACTCACTTCCCCGAAGCAGCAAGTGAGATTGATGCGCCAACCGTAAGGAATGCACTTGCCACCCTCGCAGGTGAGGAGCGCATCGTCTATGCAAAGGGCTGCGATGTCATGGGCACGGATACCTCGAACATCGAAGAAGCCGTAGCGGCGGCCTCGGACGCCGAAGTGGCAATAGTCGTCGTCGGCGACAAAGCCGGGCACTTCAAGCTCGGCACAGTAGGCGAAGGAACCGACCGCGCCGACATCGATCTGCCCGGGGTTCAGGGTGAGCTTGTAAGGCGGGTGATCGAGACCCGCACTCCAACTGTTGTGGTTCTCCTAAATGGCAGGCCATTTGCCCTCGGCGGGATCGCTCGAGATGCGGCAGCCATCATTGAGGCATGGTTTCCGGGCCAAGGCGGCGGATTGGCCATTGCGGAGGCGATCTTCGGGGTCGCCTCGCCCGCCGGGCGCACGCCGGTGACTTTCGCCCCAAAGGCAGGCGTCGAGCCCATGTACTACAACCATAAGTACCTAGCTCCAGGCTTCCCTCGCCAAGATGACTTCCGGCCGGTGTTCCCCTTCGGTCACGGGCTTTCTTACACGACCTTTGAGTACTCGAACCTGACGATCTCATCGCCCGAGGCCGACGCCGGAGAGACAGTTGGCATCAGCTGCACTGTCACGAATACAGGAGGGCGAGCGAGCGACGAGGTCGTACAGCTCTATGTGAAAGATGAATACGCCAGCGTGACTCGCCCGGTAATCGAACTCAAGGGTTTCACGCGAATCCACCTGGCCCCAGGCGAGTCGGCCGAGGTGAACTTTTCACTCGGCCCTCGGCAATTGCGCTTCACCGGAATCGACGGTCGGCGCATCGTCGAGCCTGGAGATTT
Source organism: Acidobacteriota bacterium (assembly GCA_003577105.1). Lineage (GTDB taxonomy): Bacteria > Actinomycetota > Acidimicrobiia > ATN3 > ATN3 > ATN3. The sequence continues at coordinate 65,322 of QEUQ01000001.1, forward strand.
CAAGGTGATGGTCGGTGCCTCCTCCGCTGATATCAGGCTCGACGGCGGCTTCAGACTCACCGGGGATGTGATCGAGGTCCCTTAGGTCCTAGAAGACGAGCACCTTGCCGGCCCATTCGGTCCAATCTGTCAACTCATCGAGAGTTGACCGCCGGGCAGGGCTGATAAGCATCTCGTCACTTATTCCCCTGGCATCCATGCACGTTCCGCAACAGGCAATCTCGCCCTTTCGGCTGGCAGCGCGAAGCATCCGGCCGAGGTTGTAGTAGCCATCGGGAGTTTGCTGGTTGTCGAGCGCGCAGCTGACGGCGTCGCCAAGCAAGAAGATTCGGATTTCTGCGGAGTCCCGTTTGGCCAAGTTGATGGCTAGGCGAATTCCGTTGTAGCTCCGCTCGCTCCCGTATCCGGCATCGTTGAGTATGAACAAGTACTTCACTACGGCCCCTTTCGCCCGTTGACTTAGGTAGATCTGCAAGTTGATGTTATTATTCTAACATTCTTAGGAATGTACGACTAATGCCGGACAGAGTGATTGGGGCTCGCGAAGTTGAATCCGCGTCAAGCCAAAGACGATCTCTACGAACAATTCGCCAGGATCGGCAAGGTCATTTCGCACCCCAAACGTTTGGAGATTCTCGACTTGCTGCGCCAAAGCGAGCGAAGCGTCGACGAGATCGCAGGGCTCACAGGCGTCACAGTCACATCGGCGTCAGCTCAACTCCAAGTGCTGCGCCAAGGTCGTCTGGTCCAGGCGCGGCGCAGTGGGCGGCAGGTGATCTATTCCCTCGCAGACGAGGCTGTCGCCAGACTCGTCGAGGCGCTCCAGGAAACTGCTCGAAATCGGCTGGCCGAAGTCGGCGAACTCCTGCGGGATGCATTCGACTCAGACGCCCTCGCGCCGATCAGACAGCAAGACCTTGCCGCTCGCCTCGAGGACCCCAACGTGATCGTCATAGATGTTCGCCCGGCAAAGGAGTACTTGGCCGGTCACATCGCCGGCGCGATTTCGATGCCGATTGACGACCTTGTCACTCGCCTCCATGAGCTGCCGCGTGGCGCAGAGATCGTCGCATACTGCCGAGGTCCCTATTGCGTCCTTGCCCCGCAGGCCGTCGAAGCGATCAGAAATGCCGGTCACGACAGCGTGAGGCGGCTCGAGACCGGTCTGCCGCAGTGGCGAGCCGCAGGCTTGCCGATTGATACAACCGTTCCGAACTCAGCATGACAACGCTCGTCTCAGACGCTGCTCGGTACGACTCGTGGTTCGATACGAGCTGGGGCAGGTACGCGGCAGAAGTCGAATACTCACTGGTTCTCCGGGCCCTCAAGCCAGAACCGCTTGAGCGGATTCTCGACGCGGGGTGCGGGACTGGTCGATTCTCCGAGCGCCTCGGCGAATATGGCGCAACCGTAATCGGCGTCGACCACGATCCGAACATGCTCGAGCTAGCCAAGGCAAGAAGCCGAGGCGTTGCGTTGGCCGATGCCCACCGTCTTCCATTTGAGAGCGGGGTGTTCGACGCGACGCTCGCCGTGACGCTATGCGAGTTCTCCGGCGATCCCGGCGGAGTTGTCGACGAGCTTGCACGGGTAACGCGCCCTGGTGGCCGAGTTGTCATCGGGTTGTTGAATCGAAACAGTCCCTGGGGGTGGCTCAGGCGAAAACGGCTGAAGCGCCCACCGTGGAGCGACGCCGTCTTCGTTGATGCTCAAACGCTTCGCTCTAAAGTTGGCACCTACGGAACCACATCTCTCACCTCGGGTCTCTTCTCCCCGGGCACGGCACTGCCGTGGTCACTCACCCGGCTGATTGAGTCAGCTGGCAGACGATTAGTCCCGAAGCGGGGTGCCTTCCAGGTGATCGCGATGGTGCGTCAATGAATCGCTCGACCTTCATGGCGATGAAACGCATTGCAGCCATCACCGCGCATCCCGACGACGAATCGTTTGGACTAGGAGGGGTTATTAGCGCGCTTGTTGAAGGTGGCACCGAAGTAACTCTCACCTGCCTCACCCATGGCGAAGCTACGACGCTGGGAAGCGCCGAAGATATCGGCCGTCTGCGCTGCCGAGAACTCGAGCAAGCCGCCGCCGCCCTTGACGCTGCAACTCGACGCGATCTCACGGTTTTTGCATGGTGCCTGAACTCCGATGTGGCGCGACGCCTCAATTCCGAGCTGAATACCTCATTTCAAGGTATTCCGAGCGAGGCGACGGAGCTGGAGCTTACGGTTGACAGAAACAAGCAGATTGAGGCGATGAACTGTCATGCAAGCCAGCTTCAGGCGAACCCGGTCCCCTTTCGGCGCCTTGAACTCCAGGGTAGCCGTGAGTACCTCCGCTTACTTCGCGCATCCCACAACGGGACCGATCCATCTCATCTAAGACCGAGCTATCGACTGGAGCATCAATGACAGGTAAGACCATTGCAGTCCTGGGCGGAGGTATCGGCGGGTTCCTCGCGGCCCGCCGGCTGCGCAAGGAGCTTCCATCCCGTGATCGTGTGTTGCTGATCGAGCGAGATAGAGAGCACGCGTTTCAGCCGTCGCTCCCCTTTGTCTTGAGCGGCAGACGAGATCCTGCAGCGATTGAACGGCCGGTAGCCGGCATCGCGAAGCTAGGAGTCGATGTCGTTCAGGCGGATGTCACAGCGATAGATATCAGCAGCCAAACTGTGCTCGCCGGTGGCGAGAAGCACGACTACGACTATCTGGTCATCGCGCTCGGAGCACAACTGGACCCCGAAGCCATGCCGGGATTTGAGGAGTCAGCCATCAATGTCTTCACACCCGACGGCGCAGCGATCGCACGTGACGAGCTGCGCACATTGAAAGGTGGCCGGGTCGCGGTTGTCGTCTCACGCCTGCCCTACAAGTGCCCGGCAGCACCGTACGAGTTCGCATTCATTGCCGACGCGCTACTTCGCAAGACTGACGCGAGGTCTCGGACAAGCGTCGATGTGTATACCCCCGAACCGCTGCCGATGCCGACAACAGGACCGGCGATCGGTCACGCAGTCGCGTCCATGCTCGCGGCTCGCAAAATCGGCTTCCACCCGAATACACAACTCCAACGAATTGATCCGGCAAACAGGCGCCTGAAGTTCGAAGACGGATCAGACGCCGAATACGACCTCATACTCGGAATTCCGCCACACCGCGCCCCTGACGCGGTCAGCTCCTGCGATCTCGCTGGACCGACAGGCTTCGTGCCGGTGGACAAGGCAACACTTGAGACGACGGCAGATGGCGTCTACGCGATAGGTGATGTCGCGTCTATCGGCCTTGCTGACGGCAAGTTCCTGCCCAAGGCCGGCGTATTCGCACACTCGCAAGCTGATGTTGTCGCGTCGCGCATCGCAGACGAGCTCGCGGGCCGGTCGCCGTCCAGGGTCTTTGACGGGAGTGGCTCGTGCTTCCTTGAACTCGGAAACGGCAAAGCCGGATACGCGAAGGGCAACTTCTACGGTGAATCTGGACCCGAAGTGAGAATGCGACGCGAGGGATACCACTGGCACATCGGCAAAGTTGCATTCGAGGAGTACTGGCTCAGGTTCCGCTGGTAGTCGATCAGTACTTCACGGCCACGAGATAGAGACCCTGGGGGGGTGCGGGTGCACATCCGAGAACATCGACCTCTTCCGGCGCTAAGACATCGCACTTGCCCCGAGCTACAGCTACGCAACGTCCGACGATGCGTCTGACCATTTGGTGACAGAAGGCGTTCGCCTCGATCTCGAAGCAGATCTCGTCGCCAACCAATGGGCTGTCTGGAGCGAACCATTGAGCCTCGATCACATCTCTGACGGTCGACTCACCCGGAGCCGGGCTCTTGCAGAAGGCTCGGAAGTCATGCGTTCCAACAAGAAGCTCAGCAGCGCGATTGAGATCCTCGGTCTTGATTGGCCCCGTCCACCAAGTGTTGTGGCGCATCGTTGGGTCGGGAATCTCTGACGCTCCAATGCGATACCGATAACGGCGCGAGATAGCGGAATGCCTTGCGTGGAAACCGACGTGCGCATCTTTCACCGACGCGACCGCAATGTCGGGCGGAAGCATCTTGATCAAGGACTTGTGCAGCTTCTCGCATGCTCGATCAGATTCGGTGTGCACTGAGACAACCTGACTGAGCGCGTGCACTCCGGCGTCGGTGCGACCCGCTACCGCCGTCTCGAACGCAGCGCCGAGTACTTGACCCAAGACGGACTCAAGCTCCTCCTGGACAGTCCGCCGGCCCGGCTGTTTCGCATAACCCGAGAACTCCGAACCGTCATATGCAAGATCGATTCGGATCGCCCGGCGACCATCGCCGACCGGCTCCTCGAACTTGGTCAGACAAGCTCCAGATATGCCATGGGAGCCCCGTCACCCTTGCGAGGGCCGATCTTGACTACGCGGGTATATCCGCCATCTCGGTCCTCGTAACGGGTCGCGACATTGGAAAAGAGCCAGTGGACAACATCGCGGTCTTCGATCTGCTTGAGAACCTGGCGCCTGTCGTGAACCGTTCCGCTCTTGGCCTTGGTGATCATCCGTTCAGCGATAGCTCTCGCGGCCTTGGCTCTCGCTTCTGTCGTCTTGACACGGCCGGGCTTGCCACCTGCATGTCGCGCGTCGTCAACAAAGAGCGAACGCGCGATGTTTGCAAGCATCGCCTTCTCGTGAGCCGGGGAACTCGCAAGGCGAGGTCCCTTGCGTGGAGCTGGCACTGTTACTCCTCCATCCGTTGTGACGACGTCGCCAGGGAAAGGCCAAGTTCATCGAGCTTGACTATGACTTCGTCAAGCGACTTCTGTCCGAAGTTGGTGATGTGTAGCAGGTCGTCTTCGGTCTTCTCGACGAGCTCGCCGACCGTGTTGACTTGAGCCCGCTTGAGGCAATTGCGCGGGCGCTCCGACAGATCAAGGGCCTCGATTGGCCGCTCAAGATCGGGGCTGGTACTCCGCTCCGGAAGCGCCTCGGAGATCTCGAGGCCTGGCCCTTCTGCAACGTCGGCAAATAGAGCGACCAAATCCCTCAAAGTCTGGCCGGCTGACGAAATCGCATCCGCCGGCAAGATCGCTCCGTTTGTCTCGACATCGAGGAGAAGCTTGTCCTTCTGGCCACCCTGCTCGACCTTGAAGCTCACCTTCCTCACAGGAGAGAAGAGGGAGTCGATCGGAATGACTCCAATTGGGGCTCCTGCAACCTTGTTGCGGTCAGCAGAGACGTAGCCATGCCCGCGCTCAACAGTCAGAGCGGCTTCAAGACGAGCGCTCTTGGAGAGAGTCGCGATGTGGTGGTCCTTGTTGACAACCTCGATGCCAGCTGGACACTCGATATCTCCGGCAACGATGTCGCCCGGGCCTTTCTTGTCGATCCGCGCTTCAACAGGCTCATCGGCCTCGGAAGTGAAGATGACCTCTTTGAGATTCAGAATGATCTCGGTGACGTCTTCCTTTACCCCGTCGATAGTGTCGAACTCATGCGGAGTCCCTTGAATTTGGATGCGCGTGATTGCGGCGCCGGGAATTGAGGACAAGAGAGTTCGCCGTAGCGAGTTGCCGATGGTGTATCCGAAGCCCGGAAGGAGCCCCTCTACCACCACCTTTCGCCTGTTCTCAGGTAGATCGAGATTCAGCTCTTCGGGAATCGAAATGCGTGGGCGCTGAATGGTCAGCAATTTGTCACCTCTGTTGTCCGTCGCAGACTCGAGCTCGGCGTAGCCAGCAGTCGCCCACTCATCTCTGCAGCAAACTGTCCATATCGGCTGATCGACGGGGTCTGGCCTCCCCGACAAGCGCTACTTGGAGTAGAGCTCCACGATCAACTGCTCTTCAACGGGTATCTCGATCTGACTCCTCTCGGGAGCCCGGAGTACCCGAAACTTCCTGGCATCGTTGTCGACCTCGAGCCAAGCGGGAACCAAGCGCTCCCCCAAGGTCTCGATCGAATGCCTGACAACAATGCTCTCTTTGCTCTTCTCACGCAGAGCAACCTCATCGCCCATCTTCAACGAGTAACTCGGAATGGTTACCTTCCTGCCGTTGACGGTGAAGTGACCATGCCGGACTAGCTGCCGGGCCTGCGATCTGCTCTCAGCAAAACCGCTTCGGAAGACCACGTTATCGAGGCGCAGCTCCAACATTCGCAGCAAGTTATCGCCGGTTACGCCCTTTGCCTGACTTGCAGACTGGTAGTAGTTGCGGAACTGCTTCTCGAATACGCCATAAATCCTGCGAGCTTTCTGCTTCTCCCGCAGCTGAAGCATGTATTCGCTGTCCTTGGCGCGTCCCCTGCCATGCTCACCTGGCGGATACGGACGGCGATCTACAGGGCACGACGGCGACATGCACTTCTGCCCCTTCAGAAAGAGCTTCTGCTTCTCTCGCCTGCACAGCTTGCAAACTGGTCCAAGATATCTACCCATGCCTCAGACCCTCCGCCGCTTCGGTGGACGGCAACCGTTGTAAGGAATAGGCGTAACGTCTCTCACCGAACCGACTTGAAGCCCTGCCGCCTGCAACGCTCTCGCGGCGGTTTCGCGGCCGGCACCCGGGCCCTTCACCAAGACGTCAACCTTGCGCACCCCGTGATCCTGGGCCTTCTTTGCGACCTGCTCGGCAGCGAGCTGAGCAGCGAAAGGAGTGGACTTGCGACTTCCTTTGTAGCCGGAATTCCCCGCCGAGGCCCACGCGATCGTGTTTCCTTCGGGGTCAGTGATCGTGATGATCGTGTTGTTGAAGGATGACTTGATGTGAGCAATCGCATAAGCGATGTTCTTGCGTTCACGCTTGCGCGTTCGCCTCTGTCCTGGCTTGCCCTTTGCCAAGGGATGACTCCTGTCGTTACTTCTTGCCGACTTGCTTCTTGCCGGCGACTGTCTTCTTTGGACCCTTGCGTGTCCTCGCGTTCGTATGGGTCCGCTGACCATGTACAGGAAGTCCGCGACGGTGCCGCAGACCCTGATAGCAGCCGATCTCCATCTTGCGCTTGATGTCCTGAGCGATCTCCCGGCGCAAGTCACCTTCGACCTTGTAGTTCTCGTCGATCCACTGACGGAGTTTCGAGACGTCTCGGTCCGTCAAGTCACGAACCCGAATGTCTGGGTCAACGTCGGATCCGTAGCAGGTCTCCCAGGCCCTCGTGGAACCGATTCCAAAGATGTAAGTAAGCGCGACCTCGATACGCTTGTCCCTCGGAAGATCTACCCCTGCGATTCGTGCCATCGACTACCCCTGTCGCTGCTTGTGGCGCGGATTCGAACAAATAATCATGACGCGACCACGGCGACGGATCACCCGGCACTTGTCACACATCTTCTTGACTGAAGGCCTAACCTTCAATTTCGCTTCCTCTCAGCGCAGGAAATCTCCTGCAGCTATGACCGGCCCCCTTGCTCTTGGGGCCCTCACTTGTACCGGTAGACGATTCGCCCTCGAGACAAGTCATATGGCGTCAGCGCTACCAGCACTCGGTCACCTGGAAGGATCCGGATGTAGTTCATCCGCATCTTTCCTGAAATAGTTGCCAGAACCTTGTGGCCATTGGCCAGCTCGACTCTGAACATGGCATTCGGCAGGGGCTCGATAACTGTGCCCTCAATCTCGATTGCCTCTTCTTTCTTCGCCAAGTAATTCCTCCATTGCTAGGCGAAGCTGCCGGGCGCGCGCAAGACCTGCTCAGTCATTGGGTTCTGACAAAGAGCGGACCTGCCCGCTTCCGGTTCTCCGCGGCCGGCGGTTCAATGAACTCATTCGGGCGCGAAGCAGAAAGACAAGGATATCAGTTTGCGGCCAGCCGAACTAACTCGGCTTCCGTCTCACCCACCACGGTAAGGATTTCGGGGCCATCAGGGGTCACTGCAACTGTGTGCTCGAAGTGCGCCGAGAGCGATCCGTCTCTGGTGACGACGGTCCATCCATCATCAAGAACTTTCGTTGCGAAGTCACCCGCGTTGATCATCGGTTCGAGTGCAAACACATTGCCGTTCTTGATCCGCTTGCCCGAATCGGGCGGTCCGTAGTTCGGAATTTGCGGTGCCTCATGCATTTCGCGGCCAATTCCATGCCCGACATATTCCCTGACCACGGAGAATCCGCATGACTCCGCGACTTCTTGAACCGCGAAACCGATATCACCTAGCCGGTTGCCCTCGATTGCCTGGCGTATGCCGGCCGCTAGTGAATGCCTGGTCACAGAGATCAGCTCCGCGGCCTCGTCCGACACATCCCCCACTGGCAAGGTAACGGCCGCGTCTCCGTGCCATCCGTCCAGAATTGCCCCGCAGTCAACACCGATTATGTCTCCGTCACGAAGCCGGTAGTCGTCGGGAATCCCGTGGACAACTACTTCATTTGGGGATGTGCAAACGCTCGCCGGATAGCCTCGATAGCCTTTGAAACTCGGGATGGCTCCGGCCTTGCGAATGCAGTCATCCGCGATCTGGTCAAGGCGTCTGGTTGAGATTCCCGGCCTCACAGCGTCTGTTATGCGCGAGAGGACGTCATAGACGACCAGGCCTGCGCGCTTCATGAGCTGAACCTCTTCTGAGCTGCGAACCTCGACCCTCACGCCGGAATTGCGTTGTCGATCGCGCTCTCAATGCGACCGGCAACGTCTTCGACGCTCCCGGAGCTGTCGACGCGGACCAGCTCTCCTCGGGCTTCATAGAAATCAATCACCGCAGAGGTCTTGCTCGCGTACTCCTCAAGTCGGCGCCGGATTGCCTCCGGCTTGTCGTCATTGCGCTGGACCAGGGCCGCACCGCATGCATCGCATATGCCCTCCACTATCGGCGGGCTGTAAACGACGTGAAAGACGCCGCTGCACTTCGGATTCGAGCAAACCCATCGCCCGGAGAGGCGCGTGACGAGCTCTTCTTCCTCAACTTCAAGGAGGACCGCCAGGTCAATCGCGCCGCCTTCAAAGCGGCTCTCAAGTGCTTCGGCCTGCGCGGCCGTTCTCGGAAAACCGTCCAGAAGGAATCCGCTGGCTACGTCCGGCTCGGAAATCCGCGCGGACAGCATGTCGAGGACTATTTCGTCGGGCACGAGATCGCCGGCATCCATGAAGCCCTTGGCCTTCATGCCTAGCTCAGATCCCGCGGCAATCTCGACCCTGAACAAGTCGCCTGTCGAGATGTGTGGGATTGCGAAATCCGTAGAAACTCGCGCGGCCTGCGTTCCCTTGCCGGCGCCGGGGGGACCGAGAAGAACTATTCGACGCGTCAACTCAAGAATCCCTCGTAGTTGCGCATCATTAGCTGGCTCTCAATCTGCTTCATTGTCTCGAGTGCGACACCAACCACAATCAGCATTGAGGCGCCACCAAACGGAATGTTGCTGATCTTCCAAACAGCAAAGACGATGGAGGGAATTAGCGCGATCACACCGAGGTAGATCGAACCTGGGAGCGTGATTCTCGTAAGAATGTGATCGAAGTATTCAGCCGTTGACTTGCCAGGCCGGATTCCTGGAATAAACCCGCCCTGCTTCTTGATCATTTCGGCCTGCCGAACCGGATCAAATTGAATCGCAGTGTAGAAGTAGGCAAAGAAGATGATCAGCGAGAAATACAGTCCCATGTAGACGACAGAACCCTGATTAGCGAGGTACCGGTTGACCCAATCGCGAAAACCCTCCCAGGGAAGCGTCGTGGCAATCAGAGTTGGGAAATAGAGAATCGAGCTCGCGAAGATGATTGGAATCACGCCCGCCGAGTTCACCTTCAGCGGGATGTAAGTCGTGTTCCCGCCCATCATCTTCCGGCCTACGACCCGTTTGGCGAACTGGACTGGTATCCGCCGCTGGCCCTGATCCACAAAGATGATCGCGACCACCATGCCGACGAGCAAGGCAAGGATTGTTATGAACTTGGGCATGCCGGCCCGATACACAGCCGCTCCCTGGTACGGCAGGCGGCTGATGATGCTCGCGAAGATCAAGATGGACATCCCGTTGCCGATGCCGCGTTGAGTGATCAGCTCGCCTAGCCACATGACCATTGCGGTACCCGCTGTCAATGTAAGTACGACGATGGCGATTCGCGGCGCGGTCCAGACGGGTATCAGCTTGATATCCGCGCCGCCAGCAGTACCAAGCTGCCCAAAGAGCTGCCCAGTGTGGGCCAGGTACGAAATCCCAGCCGACTGCATGACAGCAAGTGCGACGGTCAGATAGCGAGTCCACTGAGTGATCTTCTTTTGACCGGTCTCACCCTCTTCACGCCACTGCTCCAACTTCGGAATCACAACCCCGAGCAGCTGCATGATGATGCTCGAGGTGATGTACGGCATGATCCCCAGAGCAAAGAGCGAGAAGTTCGTGAGCGCACCACCAGAGAACAGATCTAGGAGCGCCACTACCCCTTGATCTGAGCGCTGCGCCTGGATCTGCTTGAGCGCTTCGATGCTGACACCTGGAACGGGGATGTGTGCCCCAAAGCGGTAGGCAGCAACGATGAATATCGTGAACAGAATCTTCTTCCGGAGATCCGGAATCCGAAACATGTTCTTGAAGGATGAAAGCACCGGGCTCTCTCCTACGCCTTCAGCAGCGAATCAGTCGGCACCCGGTGCCTCGGCTGTCTTCGCCTTTGGCCGCTTGCGCCGCTTGGTCCTCAGCTCATCACGAGCTTGACGCGCCGCTTCGATGCTCGTCTCAACGGTTCCCCCCGCCGCCCGGATCTTCTCGGCCGCCGACGCCGATGCCGCGTCGACCTTGACGGTCACGGCCTTTGAAATCTCGCCCTGGCCCAGTATCTTCACCGGCCGCTGTCCTTTGGGAATGAGCCCCTTACCCCTTAGCGTCTCGGGGGATATCTCGTCGCCAGCCTCGAACTCCTTTTCAAGGCGCTCGATATTGACGATATCGAATTCGACTCTGAATGGGTTCTTGAATCCACGCATCTTGGGAAGTCTGCGGTGCAGTGGCGTCTGCCCACCTTCGAACCCGACGCGGGTAGTGTTGCGCGCCTTCTGACCTTTGGTTCCACGACCGGCCGTCTTTCCCCGCTTTCCGCCTTCACCTCGGGCGGCGCGAATCTTCTTCTTCCTCGAACCTTCAGCCGGCTTGAGGTGATGTACCCTCACTTGACTTCCTCTACCTCAACTAGGTGCCTTACTCGGGCAATCATGCCCCTAATCTCAGGCCTGTCCTCATGGGAAACCGAGTGCCTAATCTTCCTTAGGCCCAATGCCTTTATGGTCCGTCGCTGAGCGGGCTTCGCACCAATCGTGCTCTTTATTTGAGTGACTTTCAGTGCAGCCATCACGTCTGCTTCCCTGCCCCGGCAGACGCCGGCTCATCGGACTTCTTGCCTGACTTTGCGGCTTCGTCTTTTTCGGGATCGCCAGCGCTTACTTCGCCTCCCGAACCCTCGGGCGGAGTCGCCTCAGCTTTTCGTGATCGAACCCGTTCGCGCTCAGTCTCCTGGTATGCGCCGAGGAGCCTTGGAGGGGTTACATCTTCAACGTCTTTGCCCCGCAATCGCGCGATCTCGTCGGGGCGGCGAAGCGACTTCAACGCTGCAACGGTCGCGTGCGCGACGTTGATTGCGTTTGGTGTACCGAGCGACTTGCCAAGAACGTCTCGCACTCCTGCACATTCAAGAATCGCCCTAACCGCTCCACCGGCAATAACTCCGGTACCAAGCGATGCGGGCTTGAGCAGCACTCTCCCGGCACCCGCGCGTCCGAGAACTTCGTGAGTGATGGTGCTGCCGGCCATTGGGACGTCGAAGAAGTTGCGCTTGGCTTCCTCGACCCCCTTCTGAATGGCAATCGGCACTTCCTTGGCCTTGCCATAGCCAACACCGACGCGGCCTTTGGCATCTCCGACGACAACAAGTGCCGTGAAGCTGAAACGCCGACCACCCTTGACAACTTTCGCGACGCGATTGATGGCCACAACCCGCTCCTCGAGGGGATTGCGTTCTTCTTCTCTTGGGCGGCTGCGTCTTGGCTCAGCCATTAGCTCTCCTCTGCGATCCGGCTGGATCCGGTTGCTTCATTGGTAGGGACCATGCTGGTCCTGCTGCCGGAGTTCTCGAGTGACATCAGAACCTCAATCCACCTTCGCGGGCGCCATCCGCGAGTGCAGCGACCCTCCCGTGGTACTTGTAACCGCCGCGATCGAATACCACGACTTCGACTCCGGCTTGCTTCGCTCGTTCAGCAAGAAGCCTGCCGACTGCGGTCCCAACAGCAGTCTTGTCGCCGAGGTCCTTCTTGCCTCGAATCTCCGGATCCATGCTGGAAGCTGAAGCAAGCGTCGTTGCCATCGTGTCGTCGATCAGTTGTGCATAGATGTGGCGCGCAGACCTGAAAACCGCGAGACGCGGCCGCGAGGCCGTGCCAACGACCTTCTTCCGCACTCGCGTGTGCCGCCGAGCTCTAGCACCCTGGCGGGTTCTCGTCTGCAACCTATGCTCCTTCCAATCTCACTTGCGATACCGCTGAGCGACAGCGCTAACTCACAGCCGCGACATATCAGCCGGCCGCGGCACCGGCCTTACCGGCCTTACGAATAATTCTCTCGCCCTCATAGCGGACGCCCTTGCCCTTGTAAGGCTCCGGTGGACGAAACTTTCGGATCTCTGCCGCAACTTGCCCCACGACTTCCTTGTCAATGCCGCGAACGACCAGATATGTGGGGTTGGGCACCTCGATCTCAATGCCCTCGGGTGGGTCGTAGATTACGGGGTGCGAGAAACCGAGGGAAAGCTCGATTGAGCGGCCCTTCGGCGCGGCCCGATATCCGACACCGACGATTTCGAGAGCCTTGGAGTATCCATCGGCCACTCCAACAACCATGTTGTTGACCAGGCTCCGAGTCAGCCCGTGCAGCGCCCTCGTCGCACGCTCGTCGTTTTCGCGCGTCACGATCAGCTCCTGCTCGACCTGCTCGACCTTGATCTTGGTGTGGACGACGCGCTCAAGCGTGCCCTTGGGGCCCTTGACAGTCACCTGCTGGTCGTTGATCTTGACCTCGACACCAGGCGGAATTGGAATCGGCGCCTTGCCTACTCTTGACATGTTCCTTCTCTCGCGCTCCTGAAGTCACCACACATAGCAGAGCACCTCGCCCCCAATGCGCTCCTTACGGGCCTTGCGATCTGAAACGAGTCCGCATTTCGCGGTGGAGATCACTGCCACACCGAGGCCGCCAACGACACTCGGAACCTTGTCGGCCTTTACGTATACGCGGCACCCCGGCTTGGAAACCCGCTCAAGTCCTGAGATGCTCGGAGTTCTGTTTTCGTCAAACTTCAAGTGAACCAGAAGATTCGTTCCGAACCCGTCGGAAGCCGCCTCGACTTCGTAGCTCTCGATGTATCCCTCTTTGAAAAGCAAGTCGGCGAGCTGAACCTTCAGCTTTGACGAAGGCATGCTGACCGGTGTCTTCTGAACGCTGTTCGCGTTGCGGATCCGCGTCAGCATGTCGGCGAGTGGATCAGTCATGCTCATGATTTCTCCTTACCAACTCGCCTTTGTCACGCCTGGAATCTCACCGGCGTGGGCCAACTCGCGGAAGCAAATGCGGCACAGACCAAATTTGCGGTAGACAGCGCGCGGTCGCCCGCAACGCTGGCAGCGCGTGTATGCGCGGACGCCGAATTTCGGCGTGCGCTCCGCCTTCGCCACAAGTGACTTCTTCGCCATTCAAATACCTTCCTGTCGCGCCCCGGTCTTCAGCCGGCAGCCCGGCGGAATGGGAAGCCGAGCGCTGTCAGCAGCGCCCGCCCCTCGTCGTCTGTCTTTGCTGTCGTACAAATCGTGATGTCCATGCCGCGGACCTTGTCGATCTTGTCGTAGTCGATTTCGGTGAAGACAAGCTGCTCGGTGAAGCCAAACGAATAGTTGCCGTTTCCGTCGAAGGATTTCGGAGAGAGGCCACGAAAGTCCCTGACGCGGGGGATGGCAAGGCTCACGGTTCTGTCGAAGAACTCCCACATGCGGTCGCCTCTCAAGGTCACACAGGCACCGACTGCCATGCCCTCACGGAGCTTGAATCCGGCGATTGACTTCTTTGCGCGAGTGATCTTTGGCTTTTGCCCCGTGATCACAGCCAGGTCCTCAACTGCGGCATCGAGACGCTTCGCCTCCGCGACTGCCTCGCCTACACCCATGTTGACCACGATCTTCTCAAGCTTGGGAACCTGCATGACGTTGGCCAAGCGCAATTCCTCTTGAAGGCGCGGGACTATCTCTTCTTTGTAGATGACCTTCATGCGGGGTATCGGATGTGCTTCTGTCATATCTCATCACCGCACTTCCGGCACACCCGGATCTTGCCGACATCTGTCATCTGATATCCGATCCGAACTGGTCCGCAATTCGAACAGAGGATCATGACGTTCGAGACGTGAATCGGCATGTCCTTGTCAATGACTCCGCCCTGCATGGTCGTCCGGGTTGGCCGCTGATGCTTCTTCGCCATGTTTACGCCCTCAACGATGACCTTGTTCTCACGCGGCAGGGCGCGCATGACATGCCCCTCAGCACCCCTGTCCTTGCCGGTGACCACTCTCACCTTGTCGCCTTTGCGTATTTTCATAGCTTTCCTCTTGGCTCCTCCGCCGACCACTTCGGCTAGAGCACCTCCGGGGCCAAAGAGACGATCCTCATGAAGGCCTTGTCTCTCAGTTCTCTGCCAACCGGGCCGAAAATTCTCGTGCCGCGTGGCTGCTTCGCCTCGTTTATGAGCACGCAAGCATTTTCGTCAAACCTGATGTAGCTGCCGTCTGGGCGGCGGCGTTCCTTCTTGGTCCTCACCACGACGCACCGCACGACGTCACCCTTGCGCACGGCCGAGCCCGGAATCGCATCTTTAACGGTGCCCACGAAGATGTCTCCGATTGCGGCGTACCGCCGTTTCGACCCGCCAAGGACGCGAATACACAGGACTTCCTTGGCGCCTGTGTTGTCTGCGACCCGAAGCCGGGACTCCTGCTGAATCACGTCTTACCTTGCCCTCTCGATGATCTCGCCGATCCGCCAGCGCTTTGACTTCGACATCGGGCGGGTCTCGATGATTGCCACGCGGTCTCCCGCCCTGGCCTCATTGGCCTCATCGTGCGCGTAGTACTTGCGAGTCCTGCGGACGATCTTCTTGTAGAGCGGATGTCGAACGGCATCGGAAACGGCCACAACCGCCGTCTTGTCCATTTTGTCGCTCACGACAACGCCGATCCGCCGCTTGCGTGCAGATCTCTGGTTCTTAGCTTCTTGGCTGGATTCAGTCATGCGTTGGTCTCCGGCGGTCGCCGGCGCTACTCCTGCTCCTCGTCATCGGGCTCAACTTCTTTGTTGGCCTCTTCCCCGCTCTCGGCGGCATCGGCATCGACATCGTCTACAGCGTCGGCTTCGTCGGCTTCGTCGGCTTCGGCGTCGGCATCCTCAGAATCATCAGCTGCTTCGGTCTGCTCGACCGGATTCCGGCGGAATAGGCGGCGCCGCGGGCGCTCTGCCACCTCGGTCTCCTCTGGAGTTGCGCGCTCAATTCCGAGTTCGGCCTCACGGATAATCGTCTCAATGCGCGCAACTTCCCTGCGAAGAGTGCGAAGGCGCTTGTAGTTGTCCAGTCGACCTGTCGCATTTTGGAATCGCAGATTGAAGAGCTCCTCGCGCGCCTCCGCCAGGTGGACAGCGAGGTCCTCGCCGCTCATCTCCCTCAGTTCGGCAGTCCTCACTAGTCGGCCTCCCGCAACACGAAGCGACACTTCACCGGAAGCTTGTGCGCTGCAAGGCGCATGGCCTCACGCGCGACTGGCTCACTAACACCGGATAGCTCAAACATGACCCGCCCTGGCTTGACGACGGCCACCCACTGCTCCGGATTTCCCTTGCCGGATCCCATGCGAGTCTCAGCCGGCTTCTGAGTTACCGGCTTGTCCGGAAAGATGGTGATCCAGACTTTCCCGCCTCGCTTTATGTGACGGGTCATAGCGATACGGGCAGCTTCAATCTGGCGGTTGGTGATCCAAGCGGGTTCAAGCGCCTGCAACCCGAAATCACCCCAGTTGACAGCCGCGCCGCCCTTGGTGCGCCCTTTGGTGCGCCCCCTCTGGACCTTGCGATGGCGAACTCTCTTCGGTGACAGCAAAGCTCAGCCCTCCGCCCCGGACTCGTCTGGGTCCGCCTCGGCTCCCGGTTCGTTGCTGTCTGCGGAGGCTGCGGAGATGTCGTCGGGTGCGGCCGCGTCGGCCTCCACGACGCCCGTAGCGTCGTCGGAGGAGTCATCGCCGTACGACTCGACTTCGCGCGTATGAGCCTCAACCAAGCGGCGCCCGCGAGTCGTATCGCCTGCGGATTCCGCCGGTGCGTCCCCGCCTAGAGTGGTCGGTGCATGAACGCCCGCCGCACTCTCGGCGCGTGCCTTCGGGGATGCGCGGTGCGTGGCTTCACCTGCTGCCATTGCGGCCTCTGCCTGGATCTTCTCGCGATCAGCAGCACTAGAGCGCCCTTCGACCACATCCCCCTTGTAGATCCAGACCTTGACACCGATGCGCCCCGCAGTGGTCCGGCTTTCGGCCATGCCGTAGTCGATGTCAGCCCTCAGCGTATGGAGCGGAACACGCCCCTCTCTGTACCACTCACGCCTGGCCATCTCGGCACCGCCTAGGCGCCCTGAACACTGGACTTTGACGCCGAGAACGCCGGGGGCCTTCATGGCAGACGCCACCGCACGCTTCATTGCGCGGCGGAAACTCACCCGCCCGGTCAACTGGTCGGCTATGGACTGGGCGATCAGGTTTGCATCTTGCTCGGCGCTCTTGACCTCGAGGATGTTGAGCTGAACTTGGCGCTGCGTCATCTTGTCGAGCTCGGTGCGAAGGCGATCGGCCACCATGCCGCCACGGCCAATGACGATTCCAGGCCGGGCGGTATGAACGTCAACTTTCAGCTGCTCGCCTGTCTTACGCTCGACCTCTATCCGATTGATGCCTGCATGCGGAAGTTCCTTACGCAGGTAATCTCTGATCTTGATGTCTTCGAGCAAGTACTTCTTGAAGTCCTTGTCGCTATACCACCTGGACTTCCAATCGGTGACAATGCCGAGGCGCAAGCCGTACGGATTGACTTTCTGACCCATCAGTCTTCCTCCAATCCCTACAACTCGTCTTCGTCCACGCCACTGACGGCAATGGTGATGTGACATGTTCGTTTACGGATACGCGTAGCTCTCCCTCGGGCCCGCGGGCGCCAGCGCTTCATCGTCGGACCTTCATCAGCGAACGCGCGGCTTATGACCAGCTCTTCGGGCGTAAGACCAAGCTTCTGCTCGGCGTTTGCGACGGCTGAGTTGAGGATCTTCGAGATGTCTGCGGCCACTGCACGGTTGGAAAACTTCAATATGCGGCCTGCCTCAACCACGTCCTGATTGCGAATGAGGTCAATCACAGCGCGCGCCTTTGAAGCCGAGACGCGGACATAGGTTCCCCGCGCAATCGCTTCTCGCTCTGTTGCCTTCAATGCCATTTTGGTTATCGCCTTGTTGACTTCTCTGATCCGGCATGCCCTCGGAACTGGCGAGTCGGTGCGAACTCGCCAAGCTTGTGGCCAACCATTGCCTCTGTGATGTAGACGGGAACGTGCTTGCGCCCGTCGTGGACCGCGATCGTGAATCCGACCATCTCGGGCGTCACCATCGACCTGCGTGACCATGTCTGGATCATCTTCTTCTCGTTGCGCTTGGTGAGTTCCTCGATCTTCTTTGCGAGGTGCTCATCAACCCAAGGGCCCTTTTTCAAACTCCGTGGCATGCCTGATCTCCCTATCGACGGCGCTTGCCGGTGCGTCTGCGTCTGACGATGTACTTGTCAGAGGCCTTGCCCTTCTTTCGGGTACGCCCCTCTTTTTGTCCCCACGGGCTGACCGGGTGACGTCCACCCGAACTCTTTCCTTCACCACCACCAAGGGGATGATCAACGGGGTTCATTGCGACACCGCGAGTGTGTGGACGCTTACCCTTCCAACGGTTCCGACCGGCCTTGCCGATGCTTACCAGCTCGATCTCGGCGTTGCCGACCTGCCCAACCGTGGCCTTGCAGTCGAGCTGCACCAGCCGATACTCCGAAGAAGGCATGCGTAGTTGGGCCATTCCAGCCTCTTTGGCCATGAGCTGCACGGACGAACCCGCTGATCTGGCAATCTTGGCGCCCCCGCCAGGCTTGAGTTCAACGTTGTGAAGCACCGTGCCGACCGGGATATTGCGCAATGGCAAAGCGTTGCCCGGCTTGACATCTACGCCCTCACCGGACTCCACCATGTCGCCAACTCCCAGGCGCGCTGGGCAAATGATGTATCGCTTCTCGCCGTCGAGGTAGTGCAGAAGCGCGATTCGAGCGTTGCGATTCGGATCGTACTCAATTGCCGCGACCTTCGCTGGGACACCGTCCTTCTCACGACGGAAGTCAATGACCCGATACCGCCGCTTGTGGCCACCGCCTCTATGGCGCGCCGTCATTCGGCCATATGAGTTCCGCCCACCGGTCTTGTGTACTGGCTTGACCAGTGACTTCTCCGGCTTCGAACGCGTGATGTCGGCGAAGTCGGAGCCGGTCTGGAACCGGCGACCTGGTGAGGTTGGCTTCCGCTTCTTGATCGCCACTACTAGCCCTCGAACATTTCGATCTTGTCGCCCTCAACCAGTGTGACGACCGCGCGCTTGCGGTTCGCCCTGGTGCCGAAAGTCGCTGTTCGGCCGGAACGCTTTCTCTTGCCCTTGCGATTGAGCGTGTTAACCCGAGTCACGCGCACGTTGAAGATCTCCTCGACCGCATCTCTTATCTCCGGCTTCGTCGCCTCGGGATGCACGACAAATGTGTAGCGGTTCTCGTCAAGCAACGAGTAGGACTTCTCCGAAATGATTGGCCTGATGATTACGTCGCGGGCATTCCTCTTTGTACTGCTCACTCGGAATCACCCCCCTCTTTCTCCTCGGAGTCATCTTCGGCCGCCGCCTTCTTGCCCGAGTCCTTCTTGGGTGCGGTCTTGGCCTTCGAGGACTGCTTCGCCTCGCTCACACTTGCCTCACCGCCAGCAAACAACTTCAGGGTCTCCAGACTGACTAGGAGAAACTCGCAGCGGAGAATGTCGTAAGTGTTCAGCTCGCCGGGGACGATCACCGAGACCTCGGGAAGATTGCGGAACGATTTCGCGACGGCGGCCTCGGCGTCAGCTGCGACCAGCAGAACGGACTTGCCGTCAAGACCAAGACTCTCCAATGCCTCCACGGCTTCGCGCGTCTTGGGGCTATCGAATTGCCACTCATCGACAACTATCAAGCCCTTCGTAGCAACGCGATCTGAAAGCGCTGAGCGAAGAGCGAGGGTCTTCATTTTCTTCGGCGTCCGCTGGCCGTAATCCCGGGGCTTCGGGCCGTGACTCCGGCCACCCCCGACCCAAAGCGGAGAGCGAATCGAGCCAGCCCGTGCTCTGCCCGTACCCTTTTGGCGCCAGGGCTTTGCTCCGCCGCCACGGACCTCGGCTCGCGTCTTAGTCGAATGAGTACCTGAGCGAGCAGCTGCGAGCTGGGCGACGACAACCTGATGCATCACCGCGACGTTCGGCTCTATGCCAAAGACCTCGTCGGGCACGTTCACAGTGCCCTTTGCCTCGCCGACTTGTGACTTCAGGGCAACGTCAGCCATTGGCCGCACCCGCCTGCTTCCGGGACTTGACTCCCGATCGAACGAGTACGACACCACCGGCTGGTCCGGGGACCGCGCCCTTGACCATCAGCAGACCTCGCTCGGCGTCAGCTTCGACAACTTCTAGGTTCAGCGTCGTGACTCGCGCATTCCCGTATTGCCCCGCCATGCGCGTGCCCTTGAACACACGAGCTGGCGTGGCGCACGCGCCAATTGCGCCGGGTGACCTGTGAACGCGATGGGTGCCGTGGCTCGCCGATAGTCCTTTGAAGTTGTGACGCTTCATGGCCCCGGAAAAGCCCTTACCCTTTGAAGTGGCCGTGACGTCGACTCGGTCGCCCGGCCCAAAGATGCTGCAGGTAATCTCCTGGCCAAGGCTGTATTCGGCTGCGTCGTCTGTGCGAACTTCTGCGAGGGTGCGAGCCGACTGAACGCCGGCCGCATCGAGGTGGCCTTGCTCCGGCTTATTGATGCGCCCGGGCCGCACCTCTCCAAATGCCAGCTGAACTGCTGAATAGCCGTCTGTTTCGGGCGACCTGACTTGAGCTACGCGGCACGGCGACGTGCGCAGAACCGTCACCGGCACTGCGCGCGCGGTCTCGGCATCGAAGATCTGGGTCATGCCCAGCTTCTCTCCGAGAATCCCTTTTCTGGTCGCCACCAACTTCGCCTTTCAGAGCTATGTCAGGTACCGCCGCAGTGACTACTGCTAGCGCCCTTGAATCTTGATTTCGATGTCCACCCCCGCCGGCAGATCGAGGCGCTGAAGCGAATCGACTGTCTTGGGAGTGGGGCCGAGGATGTCTATGAGGCGCTTGTGGATGCGCATCTCGAAGTGCTCCCGGCTGTCCTTGTCCTTGTGGGGAGAGCGAATCACGCAATATCGGTGCTTCTCCGTTGGGAGAGGAACCGGACCGCAAACCGTCGCGTTCGTACGGATCACTGTCTCGACGATCTTGCGCGCCGACTGGTCCACGATTTCGTGGTCGTAGGCCTTGAGGCGTATCCGTATCTTCTGCTCCGCAGTGGCCTCGGCCACTCGCATCTCCTGTCATCTAGACGCGTACCCCGGCGGCACCGAGCCCGAAGGCTCAATCGCCACCACGGCCACGCTTTCTATTACTTCTCGATCGTCACCACGCGGCCGGCACCAACGGTACGACCGCCTTCCCGAATCGCGAACTGGAGACCTTCCTCCATCGCGATCGGCTGACCAAGCTGAACCTTCATCTCGGTGTTGTCACCGGGCATGACCATCTCGACACCACCAGGCAATTCGACTGCACCCGTCACGTCAGTCGTGCGGAAGTAGAACTGGGGCCGGTATCCGTTGAAGAACGGGGTGTGCCTGCCGCCTTCATCCTTTGTAAGGATGTAGACCTGAGCCGTGAAGTCCGTGTGCGGCGTCACCGAACCCGGCGCCGCGAGCACCATGCCGCGCTCCACTTCCTCCTTCTTGATGCCGCGCAGGAGCACGCCCGCGTTGTCACCTGCGTGGATTTCATCAAGGAGTTTGCGGAACATCTCAAGGTCGGTGGCGGTCGTCTTCTGCGTATCTCTCAGGCCGACGAGCTCGATCTCCGACATCTTCTCGAGGGTACCCCTCTCGACCCTTCCGGTAACCACGGTGCCGCGGCCCTGGATCGTGAATACGTCTTCGATCGCCATGAGGAAGGGCTTATCGACATCACGCTCGGGCTCGGGGATGTAGCTGTCGCAGGCCTCCATGAGGTCGCGAATCTTCTGCTCGTACTCAGCGTCGCCTTCAAGTGCCTTGAGCGCCGAGCCAACTACGACGGGAACGTCATCGCCGGGGAACTCATAGGAGCTGAGAAGCTCACGAACCTCAAGCTCAACGAGGTCGAGCAGCTCTGGATCGTCGACCATGTCTGCCTTGTTGAGGAAGACGACAATGTAGGGGACTCCGACCTGGCGTGCGAGGAGAACGTGCTCGCGTGTCTGAGGCATCGGGCCGTCAGCCGCCGAGACCACGAGGATTGCCCCGTCCATCTGAGCAGCACCCGTAATCATGTTCTTGACATAGTCGGCGTGCCCCGGGCAGTCCACATGCGCGTAGTGCCGGTTCTCGGTCTCGTACTCGACGTGCGCAATGGCGATTGTGATACCGCGCTCGCGCTCTTCCGGAGCCTTGTCGATCTCCTCGAATGGGGTGTACTCGACATCGGGGTTGTTCTCGTGGAGAACCTTGGTAATCGCCGCGGTAAGCGTGGTCTTACCGTGGTCGATGTGACCAATGGTACCGATATTCAGATGTGGCTTTGTTCTCTCGAACTTCTTCTTTGCCATCGCTCGCGGCGCTCCTTTTCTTACCTGCCAGCCAGTTACTCGCCGCGGACTCTTGCGACGATTTCAGCCGAGATCGACTCCGGTGTCTCCTGGTAGGAGTGGAATTGCATCGTGAAGGTCGCGCGCCCCTGCGTCCGCGACCGAAGATCGGTAGCATAGCCGAACATCTCGGCTAGCGGCACCTGCGCATTGACAACTGAGGAGTTGCCGCGCGATTCCGTTCCCTCGACCCGCCCCCTGCGTGACGAGAGATCTCCGATCACGTCTCCGAGGTACTCCTCAGGCGTGACCGCTTCAACGGACATGATCGGCTCGAGCAAGACCGGATTGGCCTTCCTGACGGCGTCTTTCAGTGCCATCGAGCCCGCAATCTTAAACGCCATCTCCGACGAATCGACGTCGTGTGATGATCCACCGGTAAGCGTCACCCGGACGTCAACAATCGGGTAGCCCGCCAGCACTCCGACGTCGAGGGCCTCCTGCACGCCCGCATCAACCGAAGAGATGTATTCGCGAGGCACGTCGCCACCGACGACCTTGTCGATGAACTCGAATCCACCGCCATC
The DNA here is from genome assembly GCA_003577105.1 of Acidobacteriota bacterium. Taxonomy (GTDB): domain Bacteria; phylum Actinomycetota; class Acidimicrobiia; order ATN3; family ATN3; genus ATN3. The sequence continues at coordinate 87,829 of QEUQ01000001.1, forward strand.
ACCTGTGGGCTCAAGGTCGATGATGACGTGGCCATATTGGCCGCGGCCACCCGTCTGACGAACATATCGCCCTTCGGTGCCTGTGACTGCCTTTCGAATCGTCTCGCGATAGGCGACCTGGGGCTTGCCGATGTTGGCGTCAACGTTGAATTCGCGAATCATGCGGTCTACGAGCACTTCGAGATGAAGCTCGCCCATGCCCGAGATGATCGTCTGGCCGGTCTCCTCGTCGGTCCTTACGACGAACGTCGGATCCTCGTCTGAAAGGGCTGCGAGCGCCTTACCGAGCTTGTCCTGATCGGCCTTGGTCTTGGGCTCGATCGCCACTGAGATCACCGGAGCGGCGAACTCCATCGACTCGAGCTGGATCGGCTTGTCCTTGCTGGCAAGTGTGTCCCCAGTTGAGACCTGCTTGAATCCCACACATGCCACGATGTCACCCGTGAAAGCCGTCTCGCGATCTTCTCGATGGTTCGCGTGCATTTGCAGGATTCGCCCAACCCGCTCGAGTTTGCCAGTGAGCACATTGAGGACCTTGTCGCCTTTGGAGACCTGACCGGCGTAGACACGGAGATAGGTGAGCTTTCCAACGTGAGGGTCGGACATGATCTTGAAGGCGAGCGCAGCGAATGGCTCGGTGTCGTCGGGCTTACGCTCGAGAACCTCGTCACCCCGAGGGTTGGTTCCGGTGACGGGCGGAACGTCAACCGGGCTCGGCAGGTAGTCGATGACAGCATCGAGAAGCAGCTGAACGCCCTTGTTCTTGAATGCGCTGCCGCAAAGGACGGGCGTGATTGAGCCGGTTAGTGTCGCCCGACGGATCCCGGCCTTGAGATCGGCATCGGACACCGCATCGCCATTGAGGTAAACCTCGAGGATCTGCTCGTCATTTTCGGCCACCCGCTCGATGAGCTGGTCGCGAGCCGCGGCCGCCAAGTCCGTCTCAGCTTCAGTGAGGTCCCTGTCGGTCCACTCGTCTCCCTTGTCGTCTTCCCATACATGCGCCCGCATTGCGATGAGATCGATCACGCCTTCGAAGTGCGCCTCGGCACCGATAGGGAGCTGCACGACCGCGGGAGCTGCCTCCAGGCGGTCAACGATCATCTGAACGGTCCTGTCGAAATCCGCGCCGACCCGGTCCATCTTATTGACGAAGCAGATCCTCGGTACTCCGTAGCGATCGCCCTGGCGCCATACGGTTTCGGTCTGGGGCTCTACGCCGGCGACTGCGTCAAACACGGCCACGGCGCCGTCAAGGACCCTGAGGCTTCGCTCGACTTCGACTGTGAAGTCAACGTGGCCGGGCGTGTCGATGATATTGACCCAGTAGCCCTTCCAGACGCATGTAGTCGCAGCGGAGGTAATGGTGATGCCGCGCTCTTGCTCTTGGGCCATCCAGTCCATGACAGCAGACCCGTCGTGGACCTCGCCCATCTTGTAGGTCCGTCCGGTGTAATAAAGAATGCGCTCGGTGGTCGTTGTCTTGCCCGCGTCTATGTGAGCCATGATCCCGATGTTGCGGGTGAGTGATAGCGGGTACTCGCGTATCGCCAAGCCGCCCCCCTTCACTTCACGGAGGTGGCTTGCCCGATCTGTAACCATTCGTGCGGCCTCGGCCATTTCTTTCCTAAGGTTCCTTGCTGTCAAGACACCCGCGCCTATGGGCGCTGTGCCGTAAGTCCTTGTTCAGGCCGACCGGTTGGGGTCAGGCCTTCGTGCTGCGCTCACCAGCGATAGTGGGCGAAAGCTTTATTCGACTCCGCCATCTTGTGGAGGTCCTCGCGACGCTTGACTGACGCACCGAGCCCGTTGGCGGCGTCCAAGATCTCTGCCGAGAGCCGCTCAGCCATCGTGCGCTCCTTGCGCTGGCGCGCGTAACCGACAAGCCACCTCACGGCCAAGGTCGTTGCTCGCCGTGGACGAACCTCGACCGGCACCTGATAAGTGGCCCCGCCAACTCGCCTTCCTCGAACTTCGAGTTGCGGACGGATGTTGTCAATCGCCCGCTTCAGAACCGCAATTGGATCGTCAGCGGTTCGCTTTCCGACCACATCGAGAGCGTCGTAAACGATGCTCTCCGCAAGAGTTCGCTTTCCACGCTGGAGCACCTTGTTGACGATCTGAGTCACCAAGATGCTTTGGTACAGCGGGTCGGGGCTTAGATCCCTGCGTGGTGCCGGGCCTTTGCGGGGCATCCCTAGTCCTCCCCGCGCTTTGCGCCATAGCGAGAGCGCGCCTGCTTGCGGCCACTGACGCCTGCTGCGTCAAGGGCACCACGAATCACCTTGTAGCGATAACCAGGAAGGTCGCGAACTCGCCCGCCTCGCACCAGTACCATCGAGTGCTCCTGAAGATTGTGCCCCTCGCCCGCAATGTATGCGCCGACCTCGATCCCGGTCGTTAGGCGAACACGTGCAACCTTTCGCATAGCAGAATTCGGCTTTTTCGGTGTCTGAGTGGCCACGCGGACACACACACCCCTGCGTTGGGGCGAACCCTTCAACGCCGGGGTCGAAGTCTTCTCGATCTTGCGCTTGCGTCCCTTGCGGACCAGCTGCTGGATCGTTGGCAAGCCAGATTCCTCTCGTTTTGCCCTACGCGCGGCGCGCTCAGGCTGTTGCCGTATCGGTTCGTACAAATCCCGCCGGCGGGGTAACACGCGTTTCGTGATCCCGACGGGATACTCGAATAGCCTTGCTTGTTTCGACATGACAGCCGGATCGCTCTCAGCTGCCCGCAGCATTTCCTGCCCCTGACGCGAGAATCGGCGCTCGTACCGGTTGCTCGGGACGCAGTCGCCGTTTCGTTCACACCCGAGACCACTACCGGAGTGAAATCCGGGAAGCCTCAAGGCCGGGAAATTCGCGGTCTAGCAGGTTACATGCTCACAATGAGCATGTCAAAGCCAAGGCCGGCGAATTAGCCGGCTTCGTCCTCTACGGATTCCTCGGGTGCGCTCTCTTCGATGACGGCAATCCCGGTAAGTTCACCTGAGCTGGGCTCATCGGAAATCTCATCGCCCTCACCTGGCTCAAGGTCTTCCTCGCCACCGATCTTCGCGAGCCATTCGGCGGCATCGAAGCCGATGCCATCCTCTGATTCCTCTTCCATCGAATAGAACGGAGCACTCGTAATTACGGGAGCCTCTGGCGCGAGAACCTTGACGGCGCGGTAGCGGTTGGTGCCAGTACCTGCGGGAATCAGCTTACCGATGATCACGTTTTCCTTGAGTCCGATCAGCTTGTCCGTTCGCCCGGTGATCGCCGCCTCGGTCAGGACCCTAGTGGTTTCCTGGAACGAGGCCGCCGAGAGCCAGGAGTCAGTCGCCAAACTTGCCTTGGTGATTCCCATAAGGTCAGCACGGCCAACTGCCGGCTCGCCGCCATCTTCGATGACGCGCCGGTTTTCGTCGCGGAAGGCCTTCGAATCGATCCTGTCACCCGGCAAGAAGTCGGTATCGCCAGACTCCTGGATGACGACTTTGCGAAGCATCTGCCTGACGATCAGCTCAATGTGCTTGTCGTGAATCGGAACGCCCTGGCTCCGATAGACCTTCTGCACCTCTTCGACGAGGAATTCCTCGACCTTGCGCTGACCCTGGATCTCGAGGATCTCTTTGGGGTCGCGCGAGCCTTCGGTGATTTGATCGCCGGCCGCGATGGTGTCACCGTCCTTGACGACAAGGGCCTGACGGCGCGTCACCGGATACTCCTCTTCGGGATCGTCTTTGAGTTCGGGTATCACCTTGACGATCTGCCCACCCTCGTCATCCTTCTCGATCTTGATCTTCCCGGCATAACGCGAAATCGTCGCCTTACCCTTCGGGGTTCTCGCCTCGAAGAGCTCAACTACTCTCGGAAGGCCGTGAGTGATGTCACCGGCGGCATGGTGGACGCCTCCGGTATGGAATGTACGCATGGTGAGCTGGGTGCCCGGCTCACCGATTGATTGGGCCGCCATGATCCCGACGGCTTCGCCGAGGTTCACGGGCTCGCCAGTTGCAAGCGACCTTCCGTAGCAGGATGCGCAAACCCCGTATCGCGAGTCACAAGTAACCACCGAGCGCACTGTGATCTGCTGGAGACCGCGAGCAACTTGGCTGCCACGCTCTTCCCGGAGATCTGCCATCTCGAGGATCTGGGCCATGACCGCCTTGTCAATGTCGGTCCCGGCCTTGATGACGTTCTTCTTGTCCTTTGGATCGACGACGTCTTCGGCGAGAGTTCGGCCGAAGATCCGCATCTCGGGACGCTCTGAGTAGGTCTCGAGCACGATCCCGCGGCTCGTGTTGCAGTCGACCTCCCGAACAATCACTTCCTGAGATACGTCGACGAGTCGGCGGGTCAGATAACCCGAGTCAGCTGTGCGCAGGGCGGTATCCGCGAGACCCTTGCGGGCGCCGTGTGTCGAAATGAAGTACTCGAGAACCGAGAGGCCCTCCCTGTAGTTGGCCTTGATGGGCCTGGGAATGATCTCACCTTTGGGATTCGAGACCAGACCACGCATACCGGCAAGCTGGCGAACCTGAGTGATGTTTCCCCTGGCGCCCGAGCCGACCATCATGTTCAACGGATTGAAGGAGTCCTCCGCGAGAACCTTCTCCATGGCCTGCTGAACTTCCGTGGTCGCAGCTGTCCAGATTTCAATCAGCTCGGCCCGTCGCTCGGACTCGACGATCACGCCGTTTGCGTAGTCCTGCTGAACCTTGTCAGCCCTGACCTCATATCCCTCGAGGATTTCAGGCTTGCCCGGAGGAGTCTTGACATCCTCCACCGAAATTGTCAGACCTGACTGGGTCGCGAAGCGGAAGCCGAGGTCCTTGATGCCGTCGAGAGTCCTGGCGAGCTGCGCTTTGCTGTATCGGCCCGCAAGGTCGTCGATTATTACTCCGAGCAAACGCTTCCGAACCGACTCGTTTACAAACGGATAGTCTGGCGGAAGCGTCGCGTTGAAGAGGACCCGTCCGGCAGTGGTCGAGATTATCGGCGAGTCGCCGTTGCGCTGCTCAACACCGATCTCCCCCAGTGCCCTACCGGCAAGACGAATTCGAATCCGGTCGTGAACCGCAATCGCACCCGAGTCAAATGCCGCCATGAGTTCGTCGTAGTTGGCGATCACTCCCTGGTGCTCGGCAACGCCATCGCGCTCCTCGGTCAGGTAGTAAACCCCGATAACCATGTCCTGAGTCGGGGTCACTATCGGCTGTCCGCTCGCAGGCGAAAGGACGTTGTTTGCGGAAAGCATCAGGATGCGCGCTTCGGCCTGCGCCTCAGCGGAGAGCGGCAAGTGCACAGCCATTTGGTCGCCGTCGAAGTCCGCGTTGAACGCGGTACAGACGAGGGGGTGAATCTGAATAGCCTTACCCTCGACGAGCTTCGGCTCGAAAGCTTGAATACCAAGCCGGTGCAAAGTCGGCGCACGATTCAACAAGACTGGGTGCTCTCGAATTACCTCTTCGAGCACATCCCATACTTGTGGACGAGCACGCTCGACCATGCGCTTAGCGGACTTGATGTTTTGCGCGAGCTCAAGGTCAACGAGGCGCTTCATGACAAACGGCTTGAAGAGCTCGAGGGCCATGCGCCTAGGAAGACCGCACTGGTGGAGTTCGAGCTGCGGGCCGACGACGATGACCGATCGGCCTGAATAGTCGACGCGCTTTCCGAGCAGGTTCTGACGGAACCGGCCCTGCTTACCCTTCAACATGTCCGAGAGGGACTTGAGGGCACGATTACCCGGGCCCGTTACTGGCCGACCGCGCCTGCCATTGTCAAAGAGGGCATCGACCGCCTCTTGAAGCATTCGCTTCTCGTTGTTGACGATGATCTCTGGGGCGCCGAGGTCAATGAGGCGCTTGAGCCGGTTGTTTCGGTTGATAACTCTGCGATAGAGGTCATTCAGATCCGAAGTCGCAAAACGCCCGCCATCGAGCTGAACCATTGGGCGCAGATCCGGCGGAATTACCGGAACGGCGGTGAGGATCATGGCCCTCGGATCATTTCGACCGTCGGCAAACGCTGCGACCACCTTCAGGCGCTTGATCGCGCGCTGCTTCTTCTGGCTCCTGGCCGTCTCGATTGTCTCGCGCAGCATCGCAGCCTCGGCCTCGAGGTCAAACGAAGAGATCAGATCCCGAATCGCTTTGGCCCCCATGCCGCCGTCGAAGTACTCGCCATAGCGATCCTTCAACTCACGCCAAATGTTTTCCTTCTCGACGAGCTGCTTCACGCTCAGCGAGCGAAAGGTGTCGAATACCTCTTCGAGCTCTTCCTGGGACCTATCGGCCTTCTCCCTGATCTCTTGGAGCTCTCGCTCGGCGCGCTTACGGAGATGGTCGATCTCGCTCTCCCTCGCCCCTCGCTCCTCGGCGGCCTCGATCTCTTCTTCGAGGCGCTCGAGGCGCTCGTCGATCCGCTCGCCGATTTCGTCCTTGATCTGGCCTAGTTCGATCCTGAGGTTCTCTTCGAGTTCAGGAAGATCCTTGTCACGTCTCTCAACATCGATGTCGGTGACGATTGAGGCCGCGAAGTAAATGACCTTCTCGAGTTCCTTAGGAGTGATGTTGAGGAGATAGCCGAGGCGCGACGGGACACCTTTGAAGTACCAGATGTGAGTTACCGGCGCAGCAAGCTCAATGTGGCCCATTCGCTCACGGCGCACCTTGGAGCGGGTGACCTCGACACCACATCGTTCGCAAATGATTCCGCGGAAACGGACCCGCTTGTACTTACCGCAGTAGCACTCCCAGTCCTTCGTCGGACCGAAGATCTTCTCGCAGAAGAGCCCTTCCTTTTCGGGCTTGAGCGTCCGGTAGTTGATCGTCTCCGGCTTCTTGACCTCGCCGTTGGACCACATCTGGATTTGCTCCGCTGTGGCGAGGCCGATCTTGAGGGTGTCGAAGTTGTTTACGTCGAGCACCTGGTCTCCTTATTCGTTCGCGTGAAATTCGAATCGCGTGCGCTGAGTTGCGCGCTCAGGCCTCCTCGACCTCGCCGCGCTCCGGCCGACTTATGTCAATACCAAGGTCTTCAGCTGCCTTGAAGACCTCATCGTCAATCTCGCCCATGTCGATCTCCTCGCCGGACGCCGAAAAGACATCGACGTTCAGGCAAAGAGACTGCATTTCCTTCAGGAGTACCTTGAAGGACTCCGGAATCCCGGGTTCAGGGATGTTTTCGCCCTTGACGATCGATTCATAAACCTTGACCCGCCCGTGGACATCGTCTGACTTGATCGTCAGCAACTCCTGCAGCGCGTATGTAGCTCCGTAGGCCTCAAGTGCCCAGACTTCCATCTCGCCGAATCGCTGCCCGCCAAACTGCGCCTTACCGCCAAGGGGCTGCTGAGTGATCATGGAGTACGGCCCGGTCGAACGGGCGTGAATCTTGTCATCAACAAGGTGAAGCAACTTCAAGATGTACGCGTATCCGACAGTTATCGGGTGGTCGTACGGTTCGCCCGTGCGCCCGTTGTAAAGAATCGCCTTGCCGTCAGCCCCGATCAGGCGATCGCCGTCTCGGCCCGGATTCACCGTCTCGAGAACATTGACAATCTGGTCCTCGCGCGCACCGTCAAAAACGGGGCTCGAAATCCACGCGGCCGGCGGCGAATTGCCCGGAACGGGATCTGTTGAGATCTGATCCGGACCGTCGGTCCACCCGAAACGGGCGCCCCAGCCAAGATGCGCCTCAAGTACCTGACCGAGGTTCATTCGGCTCGGAACACCAAGAGGATTCAGAAGGATGTCAACAGGCGTTCCATCTTCGAGGAACGGCATATCTTCGACCGGCAGGATTCGCGAAATGACGCCTTTGTTCCCGTGGCGACCGGCGAGCTTGTCGCCATCTGAAATCTTGCGCTTTTGCGCCACATAGACCTTGACAAGCTGATTGACACCCGGAGGAAGGTCATGGCCTTCATCTCGCTTGAAGACCCTGACGTCGATGACCTTGCCGGATTCACCGTGAGGCACCTTCAGCGACGTGTCCCTGACTTCTCGGGCCTTCTCTCCGAAAATCGCCTGGAGCAGGCGCTCTTCTGGAGTCAACTCCGTCTCGCCCTTCGGGGTCACCTTGCCGACCAGATAGTCGCCCGGTTGTACCTCCGCGCCGATCCGAATGATCCCTCGCTCATCAAGATCGGCTAGGAGCTCCGGCGTCACATTGGGGATGTCGGCCGTTATCTCCTCAGCGCCGAGCTTGGTATCGCGCGCATCGACGTCGTGCTCCTCGATATGAATGCTTGAAAGCATGTCCTCTTTGACGAGGCGCTCGGAAATGACAATCGCGTCTTCATAGTTGTGGCCTTCCCATGGCATGAAGGCGACCAGAAGGTTCTTACCGAGCGCAAGCTCGCCATGGTCAGTACACGGACCGTCGGCGAGCACGTCGCCGGCCTTGACTGACATCCCTTCAGAGACAAGAGCTCTCTGATTTATGGAAGTCCCCTGATTCGAACGGCGGAACTTGTGCAACTTGTAGGTCTGAGTCTTGCCACCCGAATCCGTGACAGTGATCTCTTTGCCGGTAACTGCCGTCACGGTCCCTGCTGCCTCGGAGATGACCACTTCGCCGGCATCTCGCGCTGCGCGAGCCTCGACACCAGTTCCGATGTAAGGAGCTTCTGATCTAAGCAGAGGGACAGCCTGGCGCTGCATGTTGGCACCCATTAGTGCTCGGTTCGGATCGTCGTGCTCGAGGAACGGAATAAGGGCGGTTGCCACAGAGACGATCTGGCGAGGCGAGACATCCATGTAGTCCACCTCGCTCGGATCTACATAGTCGATCTCGCCCTTGCGGCGGCGTACGAGCACGCGACTCTCGATGAATCGGCCCTTCGCGTCGATCGGCGCGCTGGCCTGGGCGATGACGTACTGGTCCTCGAGCTTGGCCGTCAGGTACTCCACCTCATCTGTGACGACGCCCTTCTTAACCTTGCGATAAGGCGTCTCGATGAAGCCGAGCGGATTGATGCGAGCGTATGTCGCAAGTGATCCGATCAGACCGATGTTCGGACCCTCGGGCGTCTCGATCGGGCACATGCGACCGTAGTGACTCGGGTGAACGTCGCGGACATCGAACCCTGCTCGCTCGCGAGATAGTCCGCCGGGGCCCAGAGCGGAGAGACGCCGCTTGTGCGTGACACCGGCAAGCGGGTTGGTCTGATCCATGAACTGCGAAAGCTGGCTGGTCCCGAAGAACTCCTTGATGGCCGCGACGACAGGCCTGATGTTGATCAGCGTTTGAGGGGTGATCGCCTCGACATCTTGAGTCGTCATGCGCTCACGTACCACTCGCTCCATGCGGGAGAGCCCGATACGCACCTGATTCTGGATCAGCTCGCCCACCGAGCGGATTCTCCGGCTGCCGAAGTGATCGATGTCGTCAGTTTCGTAGATCGTCGGATCCTCGTTGGCATAGAGCTTCACGAGATAGCTGACCGCAGCCAGAATGTCCGACTTTGTCAATACGCCTTCATCTCCTGGAGGCATGTCGACTTTGAGAGCCTTGTACTCGTGCTCGAGCTTCTGGTTGACCTTGTAGCGCCCAACTTTCGCGAGGTCGTAGCGCTTTGGATTGAAGAAGAGACCGTTGATCAGGTTGAGAGCGAGGTCCGGTGTCGGCGGCTCGCCCGGGCGCAATTTGCGGTACATGTCAATGAGAGCGTCTTCAACCGACTCGACATGATCCTTCTCAAGGGTGTTCTGAATGATTTCAGCACCGCCGAAGAGAGAGAGGATCTCCTCGTCCATGCCGAACCCGAGAGCCTTCAGCAGAATCGTCACGTTCTGCCGGCGCTTGCGATCGACCCTGACGCCAACGGTGTCCTTCTTGTCAACGTCGAATTCGAGCCACGCGCCACGCGCGGGAATCACCTTGCAGGCGAATACATCTTTGTCGGCGACCTTGTCATAAGAGACGTCGAAATAGACCCCCGGTGAGCGAACCAGCTGAGACACAACGACGCGCTCGGTGCCGTTGATTACAAAAGTGCCGTCATCGGTCATCACGGGGAAATCGCCCATGAAGACCGTCTGCTCCTTGATTTCGCCAGTCTCTTTGTTGCTGAAACGTGCAACCACGTGGAGCGGCCTGGAGTAGGTCCAGCCTTCGTTTCGGCACTCGGCTACCGAGTGCTTTGGCTCATCGAATTTGTGCTTATCGAATTCGAGCGAGAGCGTCGCCGTGAAATCCTCAATTGGCGAAATGTCGCGGAGAGTTTCAGCGAGTCCCTCTTCGAGGAAGCGCGCAAACGACTCTCGTTGAATCGCTATCAAGTTGGGTAGGGGCTGTACTTCGCTCAGCTTGGCGAAGGAAAGTCGTTCGCGGGTCGCAAGACGCGAAGGAGCCAAAGACCTCACTCCTTTGACTTAAGTGGATGCGCGTGGGCGCGCAGAAGGGCCGGCGAAAAGGGAACATGGCAATCCGCTACATTACCAGGCTTGACAGCGCTGGTCAAAATGTGTAGCGAGAGTGCCGCCCCGTTAGGAGCTACTTGATCTCGACCGTGCCGCCAGCCTCTTCGATCTGCTTCTTGGCCTTCTCGGCGTCTTCCTTTGCGACCTTCTCGAGAACCGGGCTAGGTGCGGCTTCGACGAGATCCTTGGCCTCTTTCAAACCTAGGCCGGTGAGTGCGCGGACCTCTTTGATGACCTGGACCTTCTTGTCGCCCTGAGCGGTAAGGACGACGTCGAATTCATCCTTCTCCTCAGCGGCTCCTCCAGCGTCACCGCCAGCTGGTGCAGCTGCCGCGACCGCTACCGGGGCGGCGGCCGTCACGCCAAACTCATCTTCGAACGCCTTCACGAACTCTGAGAGTTCGAGAACCGTCATTGACTTGAAGTGGTCAAGCAGATCGTCAGTCGTCAGCTTCGCCATTTGTTGTCTCCTTACTCAGTTTCTCCGTCAGATTCAGAACTGTCTTCACTTGCGGGCTCCTCTGGCGCCTCGACCTCTTGTGCTTCAGCCTCTGGCGCCTCGGCACCCGCCTGGTCTTCGACCTCAGGCTCTTCCCCGGGCGGCTCCGCCGGCGGCGGCTCTTCGTCCTCGCGCGCCGAGAGATAGCCCCCGAGGGCGTATCCGAAATTGCGGATGAGCGCGGATGTCGCCCCGGCCAGCTTGGTCAGCGGAGCTTGCATAGCCCCCGCCATCTTGGCGAGAAGCACCTCGCGAGATTCGAGGTCGGCGAGCTTTCGTGCCGCCTCTGCGTCAATCACCTCGCCCGAGAGCAGTCCGCCCTTGATGACAAGATCAGGGTTTTCCGTCGCGAATCCGCGCAGCAACTTCGCCGTCGGAACCGGATCGTCTTCGTAGAAGGCGATGGCAACAGGGCCCTCAAAGAACTCCACTATGTCGGAGTAATTCGAACCTTCAACTGCCAGACGCGCAAGCGTGTTCTTGACGATCTTCAGTTCGGCACCCTTGTCGCGCAGCTCGCGGCGGAGTCTCTGCATCTCCCCGACACGCAAGCCGCGGTACTCGGTGAGGATCACACCACCCGAGTTCTCGAAGCGGGCCTTGATCTCCTCGACCACCGCAACCTTTTCAGGTCTCGGCATTTCGTTCCTCCGAATGTCGTCTCAAGTCATGCCGTTCGACAGAACGCGCGAGCGGAGGAAGACAATTGAAGGGGGTCGGTCACAATCGCCGACAGGCCCTGCAGTGAATCAACCTCGGCAGGCAGGCACTTGGCCCCTTAAGCCACGCGACGCGCGGCACCTGCTGTCTCAGGCATGGGGCGCAAGCATACAACGTTTGCTGATCAGTAATTCCAATCGGCGTGACGGCCGCCCGCGTGCCGGACGCGCGAGGCGCTCACCCCACCGCATATCCCGGCCGACCTCGCCTACGGCGGCGTCTCAAGATTGACATTGGTGGTGGGCGCAGCGACATCATCGGCACCCCAGATGTTTGTCGCTTCGGAATACCAACGGGTCTGCCCACTCGGAGGTATGGCTCTGACTCGGTATTGATAGCCCGACGATGCCGTCGTGACGACCTTGATCGAGTAGCGGCCCGTGCCATCGGCAGCTGAGTTCTTCGGGCTCTGACACCCGCAAGACGTGTATGCAGATACAAACGCACCGGGCAAGAGCGATCCGTTCTGAGTGACCCAACCGGCAATTGTCCCTGCGGGCCGTAGTGAGAAGTTAGCGGTCTGAGGGGGGATGAGCGAACTAGCCTCTGTGAAGCCCTGTGCAGACGAGTACCAGATGTCTTCGTTGGCGGGAGGGCCTTTGACAAGCACTTTGTAGGATTCGGAGGGATTGAGAAAGATCTGATACCTGCCCTGGCCTGCGGTGCCTGATTTCACATATCCGGAATACTTGCCCGACGAGGTGAAAAAGTAAAGGTATGCACCGTCGATATCTGCTGCTGTCTCTGCGTCTTTGACATAGCCTGATATCTGATTCGAAGCCATGAGCGTCGAGTCAACCCCGGATTGGGGGGAATCCACGCAATCAGCTTCTGACCAATTCGCCTTGTCGTTATACCAGCGCGACTCAAAGCCCTCTCTGGCCAGCATAAGGATCTTGTATCCCCCACCTGCATCACACCTTGACGGCGTTGCCTCAATCGACCAGGAATCGGTGGCGTTACAGCACTGATACCCAACGAGGGTACCTGTGATTGCGTGATAAACCGAGATCGATCCCCATGTCGAGTTCCCAGTGGTTCCCTCAATAACGGGGTTGGGCTCGGGCTGGGTGATCTTGGTGATAAACCCTGTCCCGATCGTCAACATGGGATCGGGATCACATGCACCACATAGCGGCTGGAAGACACCTGGGGTTACTGGAAAGTCTGGTGAACCAGTGGCACCGGTGACGTAGATATCACCGGCACCGTCGATGGCAATCGCGGCGATCGCGTTCGGATAACCGCCGAGATATGTCGAGAACGCGAGCCCGTTGCCTGCTGCGTTGAACTTGGTGATGTAGCCACCGCCACCACTGCCCCCTGCAGCCAACGGGTTCACAATGGGAAAATCCGCAGTCGGCGGGATCCCCGCTGCTGGGGTAGATCCCGCCACGTACGCGTACCCATCCGAATTGACAACGACCCCCGGTGACGTGCCTTCGTGATTGACGCCGCCTAGGTATGTTGAGAACACGATCGACGAGCCATTTGGGCTGACTTTTGTCAGGAAATTGTCGCGCCCTCCCTGATGGCTAGCTTCAAATGCATTGGCCACCGGAAAATCGGCCGAAAACGTCCGCCCTACAACATAGGCGCTACCCGCGGAATCGACTGCTATGCCGGTAGCTGTGTCTTCAAGCGATCCCGAAAGATAAGACGAGTAGATGAGCGCCGTGGCAGACGGATTGATCTTTGCGACATACCCTTCCCACCTTGACGGGTAGACGCCAGCTGGCTGGAATGCATTGACAACCGGGAAGGCGGTTGAACATGTTCTACCGGCAATGTAGAGATTACCGAGATCGTCGTTAGCCAGTGCCATGACTGGGTCCTCACAACGCCCTCCGATGTAGCTCGCATATAGCGGGAACCCGCCAGAGTCCAGCTTTGCTACAAATCCGTCGCTTGAGGACGCGCAATCGTCCGCGCATGTGGGCTGAAAGACACCTATTGTCGTCGTCAGGCCAGTACCGGCACTTCCACCTAGATAGGTGGCGCCTGATCCATCTACACGAATATCTCTCAAGGCCGTCCCGCTGCTTACCCCTCCGAAATAGGTCGAGTACTCCAGAGAAGACCCGTCGGGGCTGAACTTGGTAATCGTCGCACCAAACTTACCCGGGCCCTTTGTGGGCTGACTGGCATTAGATATCGGGAAGTCATCTGAATTAGTGCCCGATCCGACATATGCTCGCCCAAGAGAGTCAACGCCGATGCCCGAGCCCTCTTCGTTCGTATCAGGAGCACCAAGATAGGTCGAGTAGATTATCGACGACCCGTCGGGCGCGATCTTGGTGAGAAATGCGTCACTTCCCACATCCGGCCAAGTGCACCAGATTGCACATGCAAGCTCGCCTTGATAGGCGCCGACGACTGGAAAGTCGAGCGAATAGGTCTTGCCCGTCACATAGGCGTTTCCCAAAGCATCGACTGTGATTTGGCTCCCTGAATCTTCACCGGTGCCCCCAAGATAGGACGAGTAGACCATTACCGGGTCAATTACGACCGGGCGGGCCCTGTCGTATTCCCCTAGGCCGAATCGGACCTTGTTGCCATCTATCTGAAAGCGCCCGTCGATCTCTTCGATTTCCCCTAGATCCGAGTGCTGATAGATAAATGGCTTGTATTGGTAGAAGCTGGTACCGCCGGAGGTGACAACCAAATTGGCCTGATTATCTAGGTCAACGGCGACACCGTCTTTGAAGCCGAGCTCAATGACTGAGGGATCTGTGCCGGCAGAGACGATGAAGTCGTATTCGAGCCGGCCCGACCCGTCGTCATAGAAGATGGCGTCTATGCCGGCGTAGAGCTCCTTGTATTCAACCTTGGAGAAGTTCCGTACTCCCCTGACCCACTTGTCGCCGTCTTTGCCAATGAAGTAGTTGGACTTGCCCGGCTTCTCACCAAGACCAGAGACCTCCGGAGCGGGATTGGCACCGACAAACTCCATGCGCATGACTGCCGCGCTTTCAGATCTCTCAGATCCAGGCGACAGTTCGGCAAGCAGGTCGTCGCTCTCCTCGGTGTTATCTGTCTTGGTGACAACTACAGCGACTATTCCCTTGTCGGTCAGATATGTCGTTGCGGCAGGTGAGCGCTGTACGAAGTGGGCCTCTCTCGGTGCCTGGCCGATGTTCTCTTCAAATGAGAATCCCGGTCTTTCAGGGAGTCGCCCGGGGAGCACGGGTGCCGCAGGTGTCGCTGAAATGACAGTTGGATTCTCGGCGAACTGAATCGAGGCCGACAAGATTCCAACAACCAGGGCGACCGATAGGGAGAGCTTCCTTCGAGCCGTCTTCGTAGGAGACTGCTGCTTGGGAATTAGCTGGGGCGCTCGAGAAGTACGACGAGGCTGAGCCGGGCGTTCAACTCGCCGCCTTGTCGGTGCTAGGGGTCGAGTTCTCGTATTTGGTGCCGCCATTGTGAGACCGCCGGATCGCTTCGCGTACTCAATTCTATTTCCCCCGCTCGCGCTAGGGAGCGCCGATGCCATAGACAGGCCACCAGTCCTTGGTGCCAAATTCGATGCCCATTCCGGCAAGGTCTTCGATTAGGTTCACGTTTTGTGTGGGATTGTCAGGGTCTAGTAGCCATATGTCGTAGTCGCCGTCAGGGTGATCACTCCCATATGCGAGGAGCTTTGCGCCGTCTGGTGACCACGAAGGCGAAGAGGTACCCGTGTGAGGAGCCGGAAAGCTCACCAACGGGCCGGCGACCTCAGATGAATCAACGACCGGCGGCTGCGATGAGGTCAAATCTTGCGGGTCTATGAGAAATAGACGCACGTCGTCTGGGGGCTCTGTCTCAGCTTCGGCAATCCGCAACGATCCAAATGCAATCCGCCCATGAGGGTAGCCCGGGGACGGATTCGACCACGCGGGGTACGAGTTGAACGCTGAATCCGTTGTTACTTGCCCATCGGGCCACATACAAGGCTCAGCGTCGGGCACTTGTGCGATATACAAGTCTGTTGCAAGCGCGGTGCCAGCCATATAGATCAGGCAGCGTGAATCTGGTGAGAACGCCGGTGAATCTGCCTCTCCAGATGATGTAGTAGTCATCGCCGTGCGCACAAACGCTGTTTGCGTCTGACAACTCGGCCCGAACTGATCGATCTTGGCAAAATAAATCTCACGATTGGCAGGCACCGCCTCTTGACCATCCGACGAGAACGCTATCGCCTTGCCATCGGGAGACCACACGGGACGCCGCTCTTCGCGCTCGTCATTGGTGAGTCTGCACTGGTAATACGCGGGGCCATGCTTTGAAACGACATAGAGATCTGTCGTCGCCTCTGGGTTGCGATCTGAGACATAGGCGATCCGCTGGCCATTTGGCGATATCGCCGGTTGACTGTCCTCACCTGGTGGCAGCAACGTATCAAGTGGCGTGACCGGGGCAAGGCCCTCTCCACTTGCTGCAATCTTCCAAATCGCTGCTGATGGCGATGTCACATCTGAAGGTGGAGCGGGCATGCGATTGGAGGCGAAGGCTATGTATGTGCCCGGAACTACCGACGCATCAAGGCTATAGACGGTCACAAAACTCGAGATCGACGAGTGGCGAGAGGTCTTCGTTGCGTGAAACTCCTCAAAGACTCCCGGACTTGCCCCCGGTGTGCCCTTGTCTGTCGGGAAATCATCAGAGGCAGTGGGACCTACGACCACGACCTCCTCAAAGCCTGCCGGTCCACTTACATAGACGTCTTCTGCGCGCTCATCAACTGTTCCACCAATACAGGTTGAGTGCGATATCACGGGACCGGGGGCAGACTTGTCTATCACCGAGACGAAGACGTCAAGACCGGACCTCCCACAGATGACACCGGGAATCGGATCTGCTGCGGGAAATCCTTGTCCTGCGCCCCCTGTGGCAATGATCTTCTCACTCGCGGTCCCGGCCCCCGCGAGAGCGATTCCCCTGCCGAGGTCAGAAGCCGGGCCGCCAAGGTAAGTTGCGAAGTCCAGCGAGGTTGCGCTGCTGTTAGTTGAAGCAGATACCTGAACCATGTAGGCATCGTCGCTGCCTCCGTGAGAGGGCTGAACGGCATCAGGAGTAGTCACCAGGTTCGTCGAATCAGTCTGGCTCATCATCGCAGCGACGTCGCCATAGACCTCGAGATCAGTGAGCGTGTCGCGCCCGTCTCCGCCAAGCATTGTCGAGTGGCCAAGGTTCATCGTTCCTGATCTGAAACGCGCCGCGAACAGATCGTAACCACCGCCGTTGGTCGTCTGTATTGCGCCGGACGTTATTGGGATTTCACCGTTCGTCATGCCGGCGAGCCAGTAATTGCCCTGCGAGTCCGTTCTCGACTGAATATCGATGAATTCGTCCTCGCTGCTACCGAAATACGACGAGAATCTGATCTTGTTCGCGACAGGACCGGGGAAATCGGGTGCGATCTTGGCTACGAATGCATCGCGTTTTCCCGTGTTGCTGGGAACGCTTGCGAGACCTGGCTGAAAGGCATTTGTCGTCGTCGGCAAATCAGGAGCATTGGTGAATCCGCCAATTATGAGACTTGAGTTGCCGTTGTCGGACCCACCCCGGTTCACCGGGTCAAAGGAGATCCCCTGTGCGCCCTCTGACGGGCAATGACTGATATCAGGGGTTGCACCGGGGCAAGTTAGTTCGGTTCCACCGAAGTATGTTGCGAAATCGATTCCTCCTGCGACCGACGGCCCCGCGTCATCAGGGTCAACTGCATGGAGGCGAACCACGAATGCGTCCTCCGCGCCATTCAGGTCCCCATCAAGATCAGGATTCTCAAGCGCATCGCGAGTAACTGGGAAGTCGGGCGAAGTCGTGATCCCCACGATGCCTAGTCGTGATCCATCTGGAGAGATCGCTATTCCAAGGCCAAGTTCCGCACCGCTGCCATCGATGATCGTCTCCCATTCCTCACCTTGCGGTGCGAACTTCGTGACCCTGGCTGCTAACTCGACCGGGCCGGGGCTCCCCTGCAGCACGCTGAAGCCGACGACATAGATGTTGCCCGACCCGTCACGGACCACCCGTATGGTGCCGTCTTCGACGTGGCCGGTGTCATATGTCGAATAGGTAATCGCGGGATCTATGACATAGGCAGTCTGAGGGACTGGGCCGTCGAGACGAATACGCAAAGTGGTGTGGTCAACTTCGAAGTGAGCATCTGTCCCAGCGCTGTCTGCGATCACCAACGGCTTGGACTTCTTATAGACCCCGGCTTCGGTCACAACCGAAAGCGAGCCGTCAGGGTTGATCTCGATCTCCGAGTTGCCCAGCGCCATTAACCCAAAGGCATCTGGAGCGACCCCTGGAGCCATGTGCAAATCGAACTCTAGGATCGCATCTGAATTGAACCGAAAGACGACATCTATGCCGTCATAGAGCCCTTCATATCTAATCGAGTCATACCTCGGAACTCCTGGGAAATGACCCGAGGTGAGGTAGTAGTTGGATGTTCCCGTGACCACGCCCATGCCGGTCGGGGAGCTTCGCGCGGCCTTGAAGGCAATGCGAGCAGATGTCGTCCTGAACCTGGGCTGCATATAGAGGCACTCCGCAAGACGATCAAGGCAGGAAATCGAAGTTTGTCCGGCGCCCAAATCACCGTCAATTGCACCACTGACAGATTCGAGTTCGAAACCATCGTCGTAGAAGTTCACCCAATATTGTCCCGCATTCGCGCGGAACTTGATCCTCTGGTGATACTGGCCCACGTTGGGTTCGAAGTAACGGGTAGCTCCTGGTGCGGGAGGTGGCGGAAGCAAGCCGTCGCCGTGCGTGGGGGATTTCGCGTTGGCGCCTGGAGCGGCGCTCAGTCCAACGGCAAGTGCAACTGTGATGACAAAGACACAGCGAGTACGTCGAATCCCGATCCCAGCCATGAGCTCGAACCTCCCCGGCGCTTGTGAACGAGCTGTCGGGTAATAGGGTAGTCACGCGGGGGGGTCGTCTGTCAAGAGACTGCGGACGGTATCGCTACTCGGTGGGGGGCGCTCTGCCGTGAGTGGTGCCAGGGCCGGGAACGTCGTACGCAGCTGGCAATATGCTCTGCTATTCGCCTCGTCAATTCACGAGCAGCCGAAACTTTGCAGGAGCGAGGTTGTGCAATGACTAGCAATGAATCCAAGGCCCAAGCAACGCAAGACGATGCCATTGAGGCACTGATGGTCGAGGAGCGCCGCTTCCCTCCACCCGACAACATTGCATCCAGAGCCAACGTCAAGGATCCGGCTATCTACGAGGAGGCGCTCGCCGACCGAGAGGCCTACTGGGCTGGCGAGGCCGGGAAACTCCACTGGTTCAAGGACTGGGACAAAGTCCTTGAGTGGAATCCGCCATTTGCCAAGTGGTTCATCGGTGGCGAGCTCAACGTCTCGTACAACTGCATCGACCGCCATCTCGACGACCGCGGCGACAAGGTCGCGTTCCACTGGGTCGGTGAGCCGGGCGATACCCGGACCCTCACATTCAAGGACCTCTATTTCGAGGTCTGCCGGTTTGCCAATGCCCTCAAGCACCTTGGTGTGAGACGCGGCGACCGGGTTGCCATCTACATGGGCATGATTCCCGAGCTTCCGATCGCGATGTTGGCGTGCGCTCGCATCGGTGCACCTCACACCGTTGTCTTCGGCGGCTTCTCATCTGACGCCCTGGCCGACCGGATCAATGACACTAAGGCCAAGGTGCTCATCACCCAAGACGGAGCCAACAGGCGAGGCCAGGTCTTCCCCCTCAAGGACAACGCAGATGCTGCAATCGAGTCCACACCTTCAGTGGAGAGCGTCGTGGTGGTCGAACGATGCAACAACGAGGTCACCTGGGTTGAGGGAAGGGATCATCGCTGGACTGAATTAGTCGAGAGTCAGGTCGCCGAGTGCCCCCCAGAGGAGATGGATGCCGAGGACGTGCTTTACATCCTCTATACGTCCGGGACGACGGCCAAGCCCAAGGGAATTGTCCACTCAACGGGCGGATATCTGACCCAAGTCGCCTCGACTCACCGCATGGTCTTCGACATCAAGGATGACGACGTCTATTGGTGCGCCGCCGACATCGGCTGGGTGACGGGGCACAGCTACATCGTCTATGGCCCGCTGGCCAATGGTTGCACGGGCGTGATCTACGAGGGCACCCCTGACTACCCGGAGAAGGACCGCCTTTGGCAGATTGCAGAGGACTACAAAGTCACGATCCTCTACACCGCACCAACTGCTATCCGCACCTTCATGCGGTGGGGAACCGAATGGCCGGAGCGCCATGATCTATCAAGCCTTCGAATACTGGGCTCCGTAGGCGAACCGATCAATCCCGAAGCGTGGATGTGGTATCGCAAGCACATTGGTGGTGACCGCTGCCCGATCGTCGACACATGGTGGCAGACTGAAACTGGCGCAATCATGATCAGCCCATTGCCGGGCATTACCACCACCAAGCCCGGGTCGGCGACCTTCCCGCTGCCAGGTGTGGTTGCTGATGTCTATGACGAGCAGGGTGAGTCAGTCCACCTTGGCGGTGGTGGCTACCTCGTACTGAAACAACCGTGGCCGTCGATGATCCGCACCATCTATGGGGACCAAGATCGATATGTCGAGACGTACTGGTCACGTTATGACAAAGAGACCTATTTCGCCGGAGACGGCTGCAAGCGTGACGAGGAAGGCTACTTCTGGCTCATGGGTCGCATTGATGACGTCATGAATGTCAGCGGTCACCGAATTTCAACTGCTGAGGTGGAATCCGCCTTGGTCGCGCATCCCTCAGTTGCCGAGGCTGCAGTTGTGGGGCGCAACGACGAGATAACAGGCCAGGCGATTGCGGCATTTGTGACGCTCAGAGGCGGAGAACACGGCGACGAAGCGCTGATATCGGAGCTAAGAGACCACGTGGCCGAGAAGATCGGCAAGATCGCCAAGCCACAGAGCATCGTCTTCACCGATGATCTCCCAAAGACCCGCTCTGGCAAGATCATGCGCCGGCTGCTGAGAGATATCTCCGAGCACCGCAAGCTCGGTGACATCACGACGCTCGCCAACGCCGACATCGTCGATGAGATCTCCAAACTTGCGGCTGCTTCACCCGGAGAGGACTGAGCCGGTGGGTCTGGCGCGAGGCAGGCTTTTCGAGGCAGGCACCTAGCGATGACCTCCGTTGCCACCGCACTTGCGGTGACCCTGGCATGGGTGATCCTTGCGCTGGCCCCGCAGACTCGCAGATGGAGCGACAGGCAGTGGGCGGTGGCCGTAATCGGCGTGCTCGCGCTCTCCTATGCGGGCCAAGCGCTTTCGATGTCCATCTTCTACAACGGCGGTCAGGGTGATGACCGCTATCAACTGGCCTTCGTCGAAGTCGTATCGCAGGGGCGAATCTTCGACGACTACTTCAACCTCGGAGTCGAAGGGCACTATCCGCCCCTCGTCTTCTGGCTGGGCGGGCTGATCGACTGGGTGACAGGATCCGGCGCCGTCACCGCTCTTCGATGGCTGCCGCTACCAGTGATTGTTGGCACGGCATCTCTGATTGCTTGGACATCGGCCAAGACGAAATCATCGCCGACACTCGCGCTGATCATTGCCCTGGGAATGGGGAGCTTCCTCGTCTCGTACCTCACCACTTTCGGGCCCACCCGCGGCCTTTGGGCACTGCTGATAGTCAAGCCTCAGCAGGTTCTCGGGGGCGCAATGGCCGTCGCGTTTGCCGTCTTGCCGGTCGCGGGCAGAGGCATGAGTCGGCGTTCAAGGATTCTCGTCGGATCGGCACTATTTGCCGGAATCATGCTAACTATCCCCCTCTATCTCCCTATTGCCGCCTCCGGTGGCGCTGCCGCAATTCTCAAGCGACACCGACTTGGGGGAGATCCCGGGTCATCTCGCAAGAGCTTTATGGAACTCGCTGTAGCGATGGTCGCGGGAATCGCACTTACAGGCTTCTACTGGCTGCCACTTCTTCGCGCCTTCGCGGATGGCAACTGGCAGAACAACTACATCTACTGGCAGTCGATCGACAGCCTGGACCCCAGCCGCTGGACAGTCGGGTTCGCGTTCGGTGTGCCTGTTGTGGCAGGAGTTCTTGCGATCAGGCGCTACGACGACCCTCAAACTTGGGCGTTGGCCGGGCTGAGTTTCGTCAGCGGGCTCATTTATGCATCAGCGTATGTGACCTACCCGCTATTTGGGATCTCATTTCTGGCGTGGTGGGCGCCAATTCCAGCATCAATTGCCCTCTCGATACTGGCGGCCCGCTACCTTAGAGACTGGCTGGAACTCAGGTTCTCAGCCGGCCCGATTGACATTTCCTTCAGAAGGGCCCGCTGGCCGGCGCTCATGTTGGTCGCGGCGCTCATCCTTCCCCTAGCCAACTGGAACACGCTCACTGATCCCCAGCTCGAGCGGGCCCACGACGCTTTCAACATCGACCTCGTCGAAGGTTCTCGGGTTTTGCATGAAGAGCTTGATCAGAACCGGACGTTTGTCACCGGCAGCGACAGTCTCCTCCTCGCAGGGATGTCCGGACGATCGCTGACCGTTGTCCCCCACGCCTTCTACGCGAATCCAATGGCTCGCACCGGTGAACGCCGGGCAGACGTCGAGGCCCTCCTGGCTGATCCGAATTGCAGCCGTACATTTGAGATGGTCGGGCGGTGGAAGATGGGCGCGCTGGTGGCCGAGGTGATACCGGTGACGGGAGGTGCTCCGGTCGCTGGACCGGCACAAGGCGGCCAGCCGGCTCGGCAGACAACTGAGAACGTCGCCGCAAAGTCGCTAGGTATTTCGTTTCTCGATCCGGCCAAGACCTTTTCGCCTGAGAAGGTCGGCGTAACCACCTACGTGCCGTTGTCACCAAAGGTCAATTCCGAGCAATGCTGGAGGCTTGCCTACCTAGGCGACACACTCGCGATCTATCTCGTAAACAGCCCCGAAGGCTGACTCCGGCTCAGGCCTTTTCTGGCTTGGCTCTCGTCGGATCGATCTTGACTCCCGGACCCATAGTCGAGGAGAGAGTCACAGACTGAATGTAACGGCCCTTGGCAGATGCCGGGCGCACACGGGTCAATTCCTCGATCACCGCCGAGTAGTTTTCGAGCAAGGCATTTGCCTCGAAGTTGACCTTGCCTATGTGCACGTGGACGTTGCCGTGGCGATCGTTTCGGTACTCAAGCTTGCCGGCTTTGAAATCCTTCACCGCCTGGCCGACGTCAAAGGTCACGGTGCCAGACTTCGGATTCGGCATTAGACCCCTCGGGCCGAGAATCTTTCCCAGCTTTCCCACGGTGCCCATCATGTCAGGGGTTGCAATTACGACATCGAAATCGAGATTGCCCGCCTGCACTTGCTCAGCCAGGTCGCCACTGCCGACGACATCTGCACCCGCCTCTGATGCCTCACGCGACGAGTCGCCTTCGGCAAAGACCGCAACTCTGACGCTCTTGCCGGTGCCGTGGGGAAGGCTCACCGTGCCTCTCACGGCCTGGTCGGCCTTGCGAGGATCGATTCCGAGCCTGAAGGCCGCGTCGACGGTCTCGTCGAACTTTGCCGATGCGAGGCTCTTGACCAAATCGATCGCTTCAAGCGGTGGGTGAAGTTCTACGGGATCGAAACGGCGCACTGCGTCTTCGTAGCGCTTCGAGTGCTTTGTCATTTGGTTTCCTCCTGGTGCGAGCGGCCCGCAAACCGGGCCTCCCAGATTCGTAAGCGAGTGGCCTCGGTCAGACCACCTCTAGGCCCATCGAACGCGCCGTTCCCTCGATGATGCGCGTAGCAGCATCTAGGTCTCCGGCATTCAAATCGGCCATTTTGCTTTCGGCTATCTCACGGCACTTGGCCCGGCTGACGGTCCCGGCAGACTCCCGCCTCGGCTCCGACGAACCCTTGACTATCTTGGCAGCCTGCTTCAAGAGAACCGCAGCCGGCGGTGTCTTGGTGATGAAGGTGAAGCTGCGATCTTCATAAATGGTGATCTCAGCGGGAACCACGGTGCCGGTTTGGCTCTGGGTGGCGGCGTTGTAGGCCTTACAGAAGTCCATGATGTTGATTCCGTGCTGGCCCAGCGCAGTACCAACTGGAGGCGCGGGCGTCGCCTGCCCCGCAGGAACCTGCAGCTTCACTACTGCAATTACGCGTTTCTTAGCCATTGTGCCGACTCCTTGGAGGCATGAGGTTAGAGCTTGGCCACCTGGCCGAAGCTAAGTTCGACCGGCGTCTCGCGTCCGAATATGTTGACAAGTACCTTGAGGCGGGACTGATCCACATTGATTTCTGAGATCTCGGCTGTGAAGTCCGCGAACGGCCCGTCAGTGACCCTGACAGACTCTCCCTCTTCGAACTCGAGCCGAGGCTTGGCTTTGCGCTGATCCTCCGGCTTGACCTGGAGGATGCTCTCGACTTCTCTGCGGCTCAGGGGAGTGGGCTTGGCGCCGGATCCGACAAAGCCCGTAATTCCGGGCGTATTGCGAACCACGTACCACGAGTCGTCGCCAAGGTACATGCGCACGAGGAGATAGCCCGGAAACGCCTTGCGCTGCGCTGTCGTCTTCTTGGTGCCCTTGTACTCGATGACTTCTTCGGTGGGAATCACGACATCGAAGATCTCATCTTCCATGTTCATCGACTGGATACGAGCTTCGAGATTCTGCTTGACCTTGTTTTCGTAGCCCGAGTACGTGTGGACGACGAACCAGTCACCTCCGAGGTCATATGGCGAGACTTGGCGAGGGGTCTCATCTTCCTCGTCTTCCCAGTCCTCCTCGTCTTCCTCCCAATACTCCTCTTCGTCTTCTAGCTCAGATTCCTCGTCTTCTGCGAGCACCTCTTCATCGAACTCATCGAGCTCGTCTTCGGCGGCCTCTTCGGCCTCGAGTTCTTCATCAGAGACAATCTCGACGGCCGCATCTTCGGCGTCTTCGACCTCTTCAGGTTCTTCGGTCTCGTACTCTTCGTCGTAATTGCCGGCCTCGGGCTCGTCACTTGCAGACGCAGCTTCTTCTTCTTCTTCGGCAATCTCGTCGAGCTCGGCTTCAGCCTCCTCGACCTCGGCCGGGGGAATCGAAGTGCCCTCTGAAGCGACTACTTCAGCTTCCGCATCAATGATCGCTGCGGCCTCGGCCAAGATCTCTTCGCCCTCCGGTTCGAGGGTGTCTCCTGTCAGATCGCTCACTTGAAAATTCCGAATATCAGCTTGGCGAAACCAAGATCCATTGCAAAAATCAGCCCACCCATGAAAACCACGCTGATCAGGACCACCGTCGTATAAGTGACGACTTCCTTGCGCCCCGGCCAGTCAACCTTCTTTAGTTCAACAATCGCCTCTTTGATGAACTTGCGCGGCCCCGTTCGCTGCTTCCTTTGAGTCTTGGCGCTGCCGCGTTTTGCGGCGCGCTCGGCCTTGAGCGCTGCAGTCGACTTCGCCGACTCGCCAGCACTCTGCTTGGCCTCTTCGCGCTCGTTCATGCGTCGTAATTGACGGTTCAAGCGGTCACACCTCTAACAGCTAATGGACGGGGATCGCAGGGCAGGAGGGACTCGAACCCCCAACCGCCGGTTTTGGAGACCGGTGCTCTTCCAAATTGAGCTACTGCCCTTGGCGGTGGGGCGCGATTGATTACGAGCCCCCGCAAGTATATGCATCGCGGGTTGCCGCCGGAAATGCGTTGCCGATTTTCAGGCGCTACCCGATGTGATCCACACCGTATCGCCTCGGATAGGCTCGGTGCGCCGAGGAGGTCAGATGTCTCGCGTGCTGCTGATCGTCAACACAAATGCCACCCGTCATTCGGCGCGTCGGCAACGCGAAGTGCAGCAGCTCCTGTCGGCGCACCACAAGCTCGAGGTGGCCACAACCGGCCACAGAGGGCACGCCACCGACCTCGCCCGCGACGCAGCCGAAAGCGGGGTAGATTCGGTTGTGGTGCTCGGTGGCGACGGCACCATCAATGAAGCCCTCAACGGTCTGGCCGATACCGGCGTCAAACTCGGACTACTTCCAGGTGGCAACACCAATGTGCTCGCACGCACGCTGGGTATCGCCCGCCGGCTCGACCTTGCGACCGCCCAGCTCTTGCGTGGCCTCCAGCTGAACCGCTCGAGATCCATCGGCCTGGGCCGATTGAACGACCGATGGTTCGCATTTTGCGCAGGCATCGGATTCGACGCAGACGTGGTCGCGTCGGTTGAGGAGCGCGTCAAGATGAAGCACATGTACGGAGACTGGTTCTTCGCGGCTTGTGCACTCAACACTTTCTTTCGCGGCTATGACCGACTGCACCCGGCCCTCACGATCGAAGCTCCATCGCGCACGATCAGGAATGCGCACTACGCGCTCATCTTCAACTCGAACCCCTACACCTACATTAAAGGCCGACCGATCTCGCCGACTCCGGGGGCGAGCTTTGAGCGTGGTCTTTGGGCAGCTGCCCCACTCTCAATGAAGGCGACCAAGACGATCGGCTTTCTGGCATCAGCACTCGGCAAGGCCAAAAAGTTCACCGACGGACCCGACGTGGCAATGATCGAAGACAGCGAGGCCTTCACCGTCACCTCGGACCGTCCGATCTCATACCAAGTTGACGGTGACTACCTGGGCAAGCTCACGCGAGCTGAGCTCTCGTGGTCACCGAACTTGCTAGAAGTTGTCTGTTGATGACTGTGTCAGACACTACTCACTGGAGGAGCCAATGACCCCACGCAAGGCAGCGGCAAAGGTGAAGAAGGCGGAGAAGGCCGGTGGCGGAGCATCCGACGACCGTGCAGTCGCACTGCTTCAGGAGTACCTCCGAATCAACACGACGAATCCCCCGGGAAGTGAGGGCCCGGCAGCCGAGTTCCTCGAGGCGATACTCGCCGGATCCGGAATCAAGGCCAAGATCTTCACATCCCCAAATGGACGCCCCAACCTTGTGGCAAGGCTCAAGGGAAAGAAGGGCAATGCACTCGCCCTCATGCATCACATGGATGTGGTGCCGTGCGACGAGACCAAGTGGAGCGTCGATCCATTTGGGGGCGAGCTGAAAGACGGGGCCATTTGGGGGCGAGGGGCAATAGACATGAAGGGCCAAGGACTCATGCATGTCCTGGCCCTGTGCGAACTCGCGGAAGCCGTTGACTCGGGCGAGGTCGAACTCGAGCGCGACGCGCTGCTCGTCGCGGTTTCAGACGAGGAGGAGGCGGGGGCTGACGGCGCAGGGTGGCTGGTAAGTACACATGCCGATGAAGTCGATTGCACAGAGCTGCTAACCGAAGGCGGCGCCGGCCTGAGGGATGCGCTCCCGGGCGTTGATGCATTCGCGTGTGCCATGACAGAGAAGTCTTTTCTTTGGCTGCGGCTGCTAGCCGACGGTGAACCGGGGCACGGCAGCGTTCCTCCAGACGACCAAGCGATTCTCAAGATCCTTGACCTGATCGCGGAGCTGAGGAAGATCTCGAGGCGCCTCCACATGAGTGCGCCGGTGGCTCGCCTGTTTGCATCACTTGCCGACGCGGGCGACGCAAAGCTCAAGGCTGCAATCCGAGCTGCCACAAGCCCTGCCGGCCCTGCTGTCCTTCCGCTGATCGCAAAGCAGCTCGGATCCGCTCAGCAGGCGTTGCTGAGAGACACGATCTCGATCACCCAGGTGCAAGCGGGTTACAAGTCCAATGTGATTCCGGGTAGCGCCTCGGCGACGATCGATTGTCGCCTGCTCCCTGACACAGATCCCGACTCTTACCTGAAGAAGCTGAGAGCTGTTGCGGCCTCTCACGACGTGCGGATTGAGGAGATTGACGTTGGTACATCCGGAGGGATTTCCGAACCCGGCGAGCTCTACAGCGCATTGGAGACCGCTTGCGCGCAGGAAGCTCCGAGTGCCCGGTTCGTTCAGTCGGTCTCGCCCGGATTCACCGACTCTCGCTTCTGGCGCAGCAACGGAACGTCTTGCCTAGGGCTTCTGCCGTGCCTGCTGACCAGTGAGCTGCTATCAACGATTCACGGTGATGACGAACGACTTCCGGTAGATGAGTACCTCAGGGGATGCCGAATCACCACTCAAGTTCTGCGCTCGGTTTGCGCAGCGAAATAGCTGCCGGCCCCTGCTCCTACCGGCCGAGGACTTCGACTGCAAGCGCCGGTGAGTCTGTGATTATCCCGTCGATCCCTTTGTCGATCAGGGCTTTCATACGTTCAGGATCGTTGACGGTCCAGGTCCACGTCTCAATTCCGACATCACGAACCCGGTCGAACACCTCAGGCTCAGAGTCAAGGTTCAACGACGTGTCGAAGGGGAGCAGCAACGAGTAGCCCTTTGCGGCCGCTTCATCGAGCACTCGCAACGGGGAGACTCCGGGTATCAACAACCACCCGGTCGCGATTGTCGGCGCGACATCATTGATCGCGTCCAGCGCCTCAGGCCAGAAGGATGTGACTACCACGTCATCGACCACCTCCGCCTCAGTGATGAGATCCGTTACAAGCCGCGAGAGCCTGTGCTCGAAATCGGCCAGTGGCTCACCTGGGAGATTCTTCAGTTCAATGTCAACGAGTGCGCCAGCCGCGAGATCGAGGACTTCGCTGAGGGTGCAGATGTGTGTGGGGTCGGACCACACCTCATGGTCAGTCGCTGCAGTTAAATCGATGCCGCGCAGATTGCTCACCGACAACTCGTGTATCCCGAGCTCAGATCCTGCGCCCTGGCGAAGCACGGGATCGTGCCAAATCACAAGTTCTTCCTCGGCACTCAGCCGTACATCGAGTTCGACGCCGTCGGCTCCCTGGGCGAGCGCCAACTCGAAGGACTCCAACGTGTTCTCGGGGCGGTCAATCGGTGCTCCCCGATGGCCAATAACTTTCAATTTCAAGACCCCTGTGCGTCAGTCCGCATGACAGGCGCAATATCGCATATAGGCCGGCAAGTAAGGCGGTGGCTCCCCAAAAGGAGGGTCAACACGCTCCCGTAGCGCGAAATCACAAAAACCTGACCCGTCAGTCAAGTTCTTGGCAGAAATGCAGGTAAGACCTGTTCAGAGGGGGTTGAAATGGCGGGACCTCTGTCCTATGCTTTGACCGTGCACTAGACGACTGCTTGCGCAAGTTCGCAGTCGCTAATTTTTGTCCGCACTATGTGAACAAATGCACAAAGTGTTGTCGGCGGTGCAAATTGTTGGGGCGGGCACCGGCTGGTGACGAGGCCGGACATGACCGGCACATACCAATGTTCGATCTATTTGCACCCGAAAGGGGACAACACGAGATGTCCACCGTTCTCGCCCGTGCTTTCGACCCGAAAAAAGAAGAATGGCGCGGAGTCGCGTCGTGTCGAGATATGGATCCAGATTTGTTCTTCCCGGTTGGGACAACCGGCCCGGCGCTGGATCAAATAGAAGCAACCAAGTCGATCTGCGGAATTTGTGACGTTCGGGACGACTGCCTCGACTTCGCACTCTCGACAAATCAGGAATCGGGTGTTTGGGGCGGAACCAGCGAAGACGAACGTCGCTCGCTTCGTCGGCAGTGGCTCGCTGCAAGGCGCAAGGTTAGCTAGGCCCACAAGGTTAGCCAAGCCCGCAAGATCAACTACCCCCGGCGGGCAGCCGATTGGATCGGCTGGTCCCCTACTCGCTCGCTAGCGGTTCAGCCGTAGGAACACGCACTCTTACGCAAGTCCCCTTGTCAGCCTCGATTTCAATCTCGCCGCCGAGTTCGCCCTCGACGAGCGTCTGAACAATTTGCATGCCAAGCCGCGCGTCTTCGGCAGGCGAGAAGTCTGCGGGGAGTCCGATTCCGTCATCGATGACCTCGAGGGTGAAGATGCCATCCCCCTGGGCCATGCGAACCTGTACCTCGCCTGAGGGTTCATGCCCCTCTTCCTCGCGCGGAAATCCGTGAAGGACCGCGTTCTGTACTAGCTCAGTGAGCACAATCGCCAAAGGTGTCGCAATCTCGACGGGGAGATCCGGAGCATCTCCTTCAATCGTGAAAGCGATGTTGGCCTCAGAAGAGACCAGCGCCTCTTCGACCATCGCCAATAGCGGCCTGACTATCGCCTTGAACGGAATCTGCTCCCCAGCCTCGCGGCTAAGGACCTCGTGCACCAGCGCTATCGCACGTATGCGACGCACCGACTCCTCGATCGCCCTCTTGGCCTCGGGAGAGGCAAGCCTTCTGCCCTGGAGCCTGAGGAGAGACGCAATTGTTTGGAGGTTGTTCTTCACTCGGTGGTGAATCTCACGGATCGTCGCATCTTTGGTGAGCAAGAGCTTGTCTCGGCTTCGGATATCCGTAACGTCTCTGGCGAGAATCACAGCACCCACCGCACTGCCCGATTCGACGATCGGAATCACGCTAAATGCGACCGAGCTGTCATCGGACTCGACCTCTTCGCTGACGGGCGCAAGCATCGTGAATGCCGTTCGAAGCGCCGTGTCTTCGATGCCGAGATCGGCAAGGGTCTTGCTCTCTATCGACTCCTTGACGCCGAGGCGCCTCAGGGCTGAGACAGCATTTGGGCTTGCGTAGGTAATCCTCGCCTTGCCGTCGAGGCGAATTATTCCGTCGCCTACGCGCGGTGCCTCTTGTGCCTCGAGGGCCTCGGTGGAGAAGGGGAAGGTGCCCGCAGTGATCATCTTTGTGATCTGCTCGGCGGTTTCGACGTAGTTGCGTTCTAGAAGGCTCGGGCGTCTACCGGTGGTCGGCAATGACTCAATAGTCATGACTGCCACGATTGCGTCCCTGTAGCGAACCGGAATCGCCTTGACCACAACTCGCTCGCCGAGGCGCGGAATCAGCGTGTCTCCGGCACAGATCTCGCCGCTGCGCCAGGCCCGTGCCACATATGGCCGGGTGACGTCCTCCTCGACATTGCCTACCGGATCATCGGCGTAAACGGTTTGAGCCGTCGTCGGCCTAGCAAGGCCGAGCACGACGAAGCGGGATTGCTCATCTTTGGCAGGTGCGAAGAGCAGCAGATCCGAGAAGGACAAGTCCGCAATGAGACCCCAGGAGGCCACCAAGTGCTGCAAGTGATCAACGGCGTCTGCGTTGAGCCGAGTGAACTTCTCACAGAGATCGTCGAGAGCTAGCGTTCTCATGCTTTCCTCATCACCTGTCGAACCATTTCCACCGTCGCCGCTCCGAGTATCAGAGCCTGACACTATGCGAATTCCGCATTGTGAACGAGACAGCCTCGGTGAAACCCGCACTTATTGCTGTCTCGCTGAGACGGTCAAAATCAGCGCCCACGTCTTGAGGCTTGTGCGCGTCTGATGCCGTAGTAATTGAAGCGCCCGCCGAGCGAATCGCCTCAAGGAACAACGAAGAAGGATACGCCTCGCCGACGGGCTTACGGAGACCCGCCGAAGACAGCTCAAATGCGATCGAACGTTCAGCGGCCATCTCCGCGATCTGCCGGTAAAGGTCGACTGGCTCTTGGGCGGGGCGATGTCCGAATTTCTTCACAAGGTCCGGATGCGCCAATACGTCAACCGAATCCGACGAGATCAAATCGGCGAGCAAGGCGAAGTACCCGATCCAGACCGATTCGATGTCACGATTCCTCCACTCATCGCCCACCCCCGGATCGTCGAAACCCCATGCGCCGATCCAGTGCACCGAACCGAGGCGAAAATCGAGTGGATAGGCGGAGAGGAATTCGTCGATCTCGCCCATTCGCCTAGGGTAATAGTCAATCTCAAGGCCGATCTTGACCGGCATCTCCCTGGACTTCGCGGCGGTCAGCACCTCTACGTACTCCTCGAGCGACTGCGTCGAGTGCTCGGCAACGTAACGCTCGCAATATGAGCGCATGTGCGGGTCCGGATCCTCGGCCCACCACTCCCCTAGTAGCTCGTTGACCTCTCGGAATCGAAAGATGTGCTCGGTGAAACCAAGCTCGGTGACCCCATGCTTCGTGCCCATTTCGACAAAACTGCTCACCAGTTCCTGTGTATATGGGCCCGATTCGCCATGATCGTGTAGGTGAATGTGGTAGTCGTTCATCCCGCAACAATACGGCGAGGCGCAATAGGGCTTGGAGCATCGGGGCTATCGCTCGCCGGCGAGATCAAGGGCAGTGCGCAGCATGAGTTCAGGAAGGCACTGAGGCAGTGGGAAGCAGGTCGATCGCGAAGACTTCAGAGCAGGTTGAGTCCTGTGGCAAGTGCCCGAGGCTCGTAAAGTGGCGCGAGGCGGTCGCCGCAGAGAAGCGGGCGGCATTTGCCGGAGAGACCTACTGGGGCAAGGCAGTGCCAGGCTTTGGGGACCCGGATGCCTGGCTAATGATCATCGGTCTCGCGCCTGCGGCCCATGGAGCCAATCGGACAGGGCGCATGTTCACGGGCGATCGCTCCGGGGAGTGGCTCTATGGCGCGTTGTACAGGGCCGACCTGTCGAGCGCGCCAAGGAGTGTGGCGCGCGATGACGGCCTCGACCTGACCGGCGTATACGTCACCTCTGTCGTCAAGTGCGCACCCCCCGCTAACAAGCCAACGCCTGCCGAGAGGGATGAGTGCACTCGGTACCTAGTCGACGAACTCGCGGCAATTTCGCCGTCAGTGGTTGTAGCGCTGGGCAAGTTCGCCTGGGATGGTCTGCTCCGCGCCCTGAGCCAGGCCGGGTCGGATCTGCCATCTCCGAGGCCCCGTTTTGCACATCTCGCTGAGATCGAGCTTGCCGGACCCCGGCGGGGCGCAACGTTAATTGGCTCATTTCACCCGAGCCAGCAGAACACCTTTACTGGGAAGCTGACTTCTGAAATGTTCGATGCGGTCTTCGCCAGAGCGCTCGCCGTTGGCAGAGGTGCGGGTACGCAGGTTTGAACCGCAGGGCCGACCAGGCCAGTACTAACAAGGCCGATATGCGCGTCGTCCTCAAATTCGGCTGGTAACCTGCATTGGGCACTCAGTAGGGCAGACGCGACCACTTCACAAATCTCACCCGGCCAGCCGATATATGGCAATGACGGGAAATCTCGGGAGGACTACGCGTGCGCAAGCGCCTCGCCATCACTTCACTTCTGCTTTTTGTTTTCACATTCATTCCGCTTGCGGGCCTTGCCGAGCCCGCTCCGCTGCCGGTCAAGACCCACAAGATTCAGGTTGGCAGCCCGGAGCTCCCGATTGGAGTGGGAATTCGCGCCGCAGGAGAGGGTGTCGAAACCGCACCGACGATGACCGAGGCGACTTTCGACATGGTCGGCATAACGTGGGAAGGCGATGCCAACGAGGACGACGCAGACCACCTTTCGGCTCAAGCCCATGAAGGTGAGGCCAGCGGAGACAGCCATAGCCGAAATCCCGAGAACGCCATCGCCCAGGTCCGCGGGAGTGCCGATGGACAGAACTGGACTGAGTGGAT
Organism: Acidobacteriota bacterium; assembly: GCA_003577105.1. Taxonomy (GTDB): domain Bacteria; phylum Actinomycetota; class Acidimicrobiia; order ATN3; family ATN3; genus ATN3. Next base: position 120,768 of record QEUQ01000001.1, read on the forward strand.
TGACCTCACCGAAGAAGTGGACTTGCCCGATCCTGGTGCCGGGGAATCCGGCAAGCAGCGTTCGGGGGCCGGGCCCGCATATCTCGGCGAGGCCAGGCACGTTCAGCTGAGGTGGAATCCGGGCAAACGAGAACGGAGTCTTCCCACAGTCCACCTCCTCGATATCAAGGGCCGGACTGCGAGCGCAGGTGAGCGCGCACGCTCAGTGCTCCAAGGGATCTTCTGGTCGAATCACACCGCGGCCTCCGCCAGCAGTGCCCAGCCTCCTGTCACGATGCGACCGCAATGGGGAGCTGACGAGTCAATGCGCAAGGCCGATCCCGGCTACGGGTCCGTGAGGGCCGGCTCGGTGCATCACACGGTCAACTCGAACAGCTACGGCTGCGGCGACTCACCCGCTCTCGTTAGAGGAATCTACTCATTCCACGTCAACGGCAATGGCTGGAATGACATCGGATACAACTTCCTAGTCGACAGGTGCGGGCAGATTTTCGAAGGGCGCTACGGCGGGATCGAGATGCCGGTAATCGGTGCGCATACTTACAACTTCAACTATGCGACCACCGGTGTTTCGATGATCGGAGATTTCTCATCGGCATCGATCCCCGGCGCTATGTACAACAGCGTTGTCTCGGTTCTGGATTGGAAGCTCGATCTCCATGGGGTCAACCCGCTATGGCAATCGACAATCACCGGCTACGACGGAAGTCCGACCCTTACAGTTCGAAATGTCTCGGGGCATCGCGACTTTGGAGGCTCGGCCTGCCCCGGCAATGGCGCGTATGGCTCGCTGAATTCGATGGCTACTGACGCATACAACAGAGGCGGACAGAAGATCTTTGCGCCGGGCGCAACCCCTCACATCATCGACTGGAATGGCTCGGGCTTCGGACCAACGACCATTACGGGCAATCTGAAGCAATCAGAGCCGTGGGTGATTCGCATTTACGATTCGGCAGGCGCTGAGATTCGAAACTTCTCCGGCTCAGGCAACTTCGCGTCGGCCACATGGAATGGGAACGCTGACATCGGCCAGCCAGTTCTCGAGGGCACCTACTTCTGGAGGATTGAGTCCGGAAATGCTCGTCCCGCTCTCGGTGCCTTGACTCTCCAAGGCGGGCACAGGTTCCAGGAATACCTGCTGGCATACAACCCGCTGACCACCGATGCACAAGTAGCGATAACTCTCATGAACAACTCGGGTGTGGTCGCGACTCCGACCATGAACGTACCCGCGCAAAGCCGGGCAACCCTCGACATCAACGCGGTGCGCCCGTGGATGGAGCTGTCGGCACGGGCTGACTCGACCTCGCCGGTTCTCATGGAGCGCTCCATGTACTACAGATACCAGGGCAGCATGGATGGAGGTAATGCCGGCTTTGGCACCCAGGCTCCCGCCAACGACTGGTATTTCGCTGAGGGCTACACGGGCACAGGCTTCTTTCAGTACACAACGCTGCTGAATCCGAATCCGGTCGACGTAACGGCGACGATTCGCTACTTGTTCAATCCGTCAGGCGTACAGACTCAAGTCTTGACGCTCCCACCGAATTCGCGAACGACGGTTGATGTGAACGCAGTCGTGGGTGCGAACAAGGAACTCGCGACCCACGTCACGGCAGTCGCACCGATCGTGGTGGAGCGCCCCCAGTACTACGTCTTCAGAGGCCAGCCCGGAGGTGACAACTCGCTGGGAGCCAAGTCGCTCTCAACCGAGTGGAACTTCGCTGAAGGGTACACAGGTCCGGGTTTCTCGACCTGGCTCACACTGGGAAATCCCACAGGAACCGACGCGAACGCAACGATCACATTCTTTGGAAACAGCGGAATAATCGCGACGATCACAAGGCCGGTCCTCGCCGGCGGTCGGACCACCGTAGATGTCAACGCAATGGTCGGTGCGAATCGCGAGGTCTCGGCCCGAGTGACGACTGACAACCCGATCGTCGCCGAGCGTCCCGTCTACTTCGGGTACAACAACGGGATCAACGGCGGCCACGTAGCCCTTGGAAATCCGAGTTTGCAGACTCACTACGACTTCGCAGAGGGCTACACCGCTCCTGGCTTCGACGAGTACCTGACAGTCCTCAACCCAAGTCCGACTCCCCTGACTGTCGATGCAACGTATGCCTTCGCTGTGGCTCCGCCGATGCCGAAGCAGTACGTAATTCCCGGCAACACCCGCATGACGATCTCGGTTCACAACGAAGTCAACCGAATCGGGGATGTCTCGGTCTCGCTAGACGGCGATCATGCGTTTGCCGTCGAAAGGCCCATGTACTTCGTATTCAGAGGCGCCTGGAGAGGCGGCTCGAATACTCAAGGTGGTCCCGGGCCGACGACGACTTGGTACTTCGCTGAGGGCTACACAGGCTGAGGCTCGTCCTGGGCGACTTTCTCAAGTAGCTGGACAATCTCATCGACGCCTCGTTCTGTATCTAGCCGAGAGTGCTCGTCTAGCCCGTCGCGCGAGAACAGGTCTTTGTCGAGCGCTTCACCGATCTGGTTGAGGAGCTCGCCTTCAGGCAGGCCGGCTAGTGGTCCGGCGCGTACCGGCTCGATGAATTCACTCGTCGTCTGCCCTCGATGCCACCCGACTCCAAGGGGTTCCGCTGCGCCCACGAGACGTCCAAGAACTTGCAAGTGCCAGTTTGGTGTGGCATCGCCTGTTTCTCGGCGCCGCCGTCGGCTCAGGCGTACTAGGTAGATACCCACAACAACCGAGGTGATCACCAGGGCGAGCGCGACGGCCAAGTTCCTTGGGCTTCCCGCGATGCGGGCTGCCCCGCGGAAGGGGGCCCGGACCCAATTGGGCAGCTTGCCGGCAGCCTCCTTCGCCCACCTCGCAATGTCGCTGAAGCGGCTGGGATTCTCCTCCGCGCGCGGGACGTGCGTGGTCGGATCCATTTCAATCCAGCCGAATCGCGGAAAGAAGACCTCTGTCCACGCGTGAGCATCAGAGCCACGCACATCAAAGACACCGGAGAAGACGCCTCTCCGACCCGGTGTATACCCGGTCACGACGCGAGTTGGGACTCCGGCAAGGCGCAGCAGAATTGCCTCAGCGGTGGCGATCTGCTCGCAGAACCCCTTCTTGTCTACAAAAAGAAACTGATCGACCGCATCAGAGCCGTCGGGCAATGGCGGGATGTCAAGGGTGTACTCGGTGTTCTCCGCTAGCCAGCTCTCGACCGCCTGAACTTTCTCCAATGTCGTGGTCTTATCTGCCGTGAGCGAAACGGCAAGATCGCGTACACGCTGTGGCACCGTATCGGGTACTCCCAGGAAGCTCTCCATCTTCTGCGGATAGCGGCTGGAGTTCGGATCTAGTCCGGTGCTGTACGGCGGCTCATCGCCAACCTGCAACATTTCAAGATCGACGTTGGGGCGGCGGGAAATCACCGAGTAGACCGTCTCTGCGTCAACGCTCACCGGCGTTCGCAATGAGCCATTGGAGTCCTGGCGAAGACCTCTTGCCGGGAAGTACACGCGGGACGGGTACTGCGCAGCAAAGATCAGATTCGGCTGGTCCTGTTCGACGTAAAACGTCTGAATCTGCTCTTCGGAGAGGCTCGACCCGGCAATTGTCCCCGTCGTCTCGGGGATGTTGAGAGGCGCATCTCCGTCGATACGCCGCAAGCCCTGATCTTCGGCGGTCCAGGTTCGACCGGTGTACTCGGCGTAGGCCATCCCTCTCCAGAAGGCCGGCCTGTCAGTTCGAACCCGCATCACGATCTCATCGGTCGGACGGGATCTCACCGACAAGTCCATGCTGTTCGCGAAGCCAAAGTACCCGCCATTGACCGAAGTTCGCTCCCCATTGCCGGAGCCACCCTCATCAATTCCTGGGTTCTCTACCCTCAGACCGCCCGATGACAACCCGGTCTGGGCCTTCACCGAAAATGGCAAGTTCAGGGTCTTTCCCGATTTCATGCGGGGCATGAATGTGAAGATCGCTACGCCCAAGATCGCCGCGATGATGGCGAGGACCGCGGCGCTTCGGACGGTGCCAAGCGCTCGCTGCGGCACACGTCGTGGGCCGGGGTCAAGAGCCGAAGTCCGATGGGAGGCAAACGCTGATCCGGCACCGGCAAGATCTCTCAATTCGCAACGACGCGAAATGTAGAGGGCTGAAGCTACAGCAGGTATGAACGTGAAGACATAGATCCCATAACCCGCATCAAGTGCAACAACTGCGCCTACCGCAATCATCGCCACTGCTGCAGCAATTGAGAATGACAGGTCGCGGCGCCCCTTCACATCGAAGGAGTGCAGCAGCTGAACCCAAATGAAGAGAGCAGCAAGAGGCTCCTGCGTCTCCGAAACTGATGCGACACCGACACGAACGATCGAGAAGATGAATCCGCCAAAGGCCGCCATGAGCAAGAAGGTGAGGATCAGTTTCATCCACCAGTCCTCGTGCTCGCGGCGCCACCACGAGAACCCGTAGCCCAGCGGAACTCCGACAAATCCAGCCCAGACAACGGCTCCGGAAATGAGATCCCCCGCCGCCACCGCCGTAATTGGAATCAGCGAGCAGATTGCTACCGCTACACGCAGAGCAATCGATGGCTCCGGCGGGGGCGGCCTGTTTACGCGGCGGAAGGCGTCGACAAGGCGGTTAGCCATGCTTCTCCCTCCTGTGGACACGACCATGCGGGGTATGGCGATGCAAACGGCGGCACGCCTCCGATCGCGACGATTGCACCCTGTGGCCCCAAATTCCCAGGAAGGCGATCCGAGACCGCTACGACGAGCGGGTTCGGCGGCAGCCGCCTGCCACGCAAGATCTCAGCGACGTCAGGCCATTGGACTCCGGTGGTAATGCGAGCAAGCTCTGAGGCGAGGAGTCCCGAGTTGGGCGACTCGAGCAATCTTCCATCGCTCAGCCGCAAATAGACCGGAATCGAACGAGTGATTGCATCTCGCACAATCGCGCCTGAGACAGAGATGATCCGCTCGGTGACAGCGCCCGAGTGCGTGAGGTCGGGGATCACCACGATTGGACGCACCCCCTCTTGCTGGTATTCGCGAACCACGGGCTCGTCTCGGCGCGCGCTCGATGGCCAATGGATGTGGCGTACGGGATCGCCGGGCTGGTACTCGCGCAGACCCATGAAATCGAGGCCGGCCCCCCGTCGTGGAGGCTCCGTCAATCCTTCGGCCAAGGGGTCGTTTCCGCCCATGTGCCACGGAACTCGGATAGGCGGCATCGCCGGGGCTATCTCCACCGAACCAGTACATGGCACCTGCCTCCGCGTTGACCAGAGCCCCAATGGCGCCGCACACTCGACGATCAGGGGTGGGTCTTCAAACCAGCCGCGCTGAACCGGCAGGGCAGTCACCGTGGCCAATGCCGTCTCGCCCTTGGCTAACGAGTACAAGACGACCGGGCGCGCGGAGGTGCAGCGATCACGCACGACGAGCTGTGACAGACCGGCCCGCCTCGCACGAATCGAGAGCTCGTATCGCATCTCGGTGCCAACCTGCCCCCGGCTAACAGGGGCTCGGCTGACCTCGACACCACGAACACCGGCGAATGACCTGAGGAACGAGAGCAGCGGCAAAGCGAAGCAGAGCGCTGAGATCAACAGGATCCAGCCGGACGCGACGTTTGACCCGATCAGGAAGAAGAATCCGCCGTATGCGAGCGCAACAATCCCAGCCTTGGTTGGATGCGTTCGGGCAACGGAGCGGCCCGTGCGACTGTGTGCCGGCTCGGGCAAGAGACCTACCGCCCGCTGTCGGTCGGCACCGGAACCGATGTGAGTATCTGATGAATCAAATTTCGCCCAGCCCCGATTGACTGCGCTCCCTGGGAAAGCACGATCCTGTGACCAAGCACGCTCACGGCCATCACCTTGACATCGTCCGGAACGACGTAGTCGCGCCCTTTGATGATCGCCCGTGCCTGAGCCGCATGGAGCAGGGCCAGGGACCCCCTTGGACTGGCACCAATTGAAATCGACGGATGCCTGCGGGTCGCATCACAAATCGACACGACATAGTCGACAATCGCCGGAGCCGTATAAACCGCACGAACCGCCACCCTGGCGCTGACCAGATCCTCCAAGCTGCACACCGACTCGAGTTCCTCGATCGGGTGGCCATGAGCCTGCGAGGTGAGTACTTCCTTCTCTGCCTCCCGGTCGGGATATCCAATGGAAATTGCCGCCATGAAACGGTCTAACTGCCCCTCTGGCAGCGGGTAAGTCCCGTGATACTCAACCGGGTTTTCAGTGGCCAACAGACAGAAGGGCTCCGGCAGGCCGTATCCCAGACCGTCAGCCGTGACTTGCCCTTCCTCCATCGCTTCGAGCAGCGCTGACTGGGTTCGTGGTGTGGCACGGTTGATCTCGTCAACCAGGACGACGTTGGCGAAGACCGGACCAGGGTGGAAGACGAATTCCTCGCTCTCGCGCCGATAGACGTTTGTGCCGGTCACATCCGCGGGCATCAAATCGGGGGTGCCCTGGATACGCGAGAACTTTCCGCCGATGGAAATCGCCAAAGCCCTGGCGAGAATTGTCTTGCCAACTCCGGGCACATCTTCGATCAGAAGATGCCCACCCCCAAGTAGGACGGTCGCGGCGAGCTCGATCTGGTCTGGCTTGCCCCTGACGACACGCGCGACGTTATTGATCAGATCCGAGCCAACCTGCGATGCCCGCGCCAACTCTGATTCGTCGTGCACCTGCGGGCTGCCGGCCATTACTTCGCCTGCCTGTACTTCAGTGCTCAATTCAACTCCCGTTGCTCGACCCGTCACCCTGCGAGTATCGACCGAATCTCACCCGCGATGTAGCCAAGCGCTATGACAGCCAAGACTGTCGCCACCACTATCCTCAAGCGGATCTCATCGGTGCGCACGGTAAATCGCGATCCGACGAAGGCGCCTGGAACCACTCCAAGGGCCAGCAAACCGGCAATCCTGAAGTCGATGTGGCCCAGGTACGAATGAACAACACTTCCTGGTATCGCCAGAATTCCGACGACGAGAAGCGAGGTAGCGACGGTCTGCTTCACGGGCATTTTCAGGATGCGGTAGAAGGCCGGAACCATGACTACTCCGCCTCCTACGCCTAGCAGCCCTGAGATGAATCCGGCCAGAAGCCCGATCACGGCCACGAGCCAAACTGGTGGCGGTGTCGCGAGGGAGATGCTTTGCTCATCGGCGGATTCGCTCGCGACCGCTGCGGAGTCTTCCTCCGCGGCCCGCCTGAGCCGCCTGGCATCTCTGGCCATGCGAATCGAGTTCTCACCGACCAGCGCGGCCGTGATGAACATGAGTATTCGCCCGCCCACATAGTCGCTGGTGATCGCCCCACCAACAGAAGCGAAGCCGCCCGCCACAGCGATGATAGCAGCCACCCGGTAGTCGATCAATCGTGCACGGGCGTAGTTGAGCGAGCCCGTTGCCGCCGAGGGGAGGATTGCCGGCAGCGTCGTGCCCACGGCAACAATCGGCGGCACTCCCAAAGCCCTAATACCTGGCGTGGAAACCACCGCGCCCCCCACCCCGACGGCTCCCGAAAGAGCGCCCGAGAGGAATCCCACCAAGAGCGCCCCGGCAGCAGTCATCCAGCTCAAGGTGCGGCTACCTTCGCCCGCGCCCCTGGCGCCTCGCCTCCAAGTCAGCAGGGGGCGTCAGGCCCTTTTCGCCTGTTCCTCCCTCGCCGGACCCGTCACCAAAGAGTCCTGAGGCTAGCTTCGAGAGGCCGTCGAGATCTACGAGGTCGGTTGGTACAAACGGCACCTTGGCGACTACGTCGGGGCGGTAGCGCATTGATCTCTCCTCTTCGGCCTCCCGAAGAGCGACCGTCTGGAAGTTGGTGAAGTTCTCCGCAATCTCTTGAAGAACCCGGCTCAGCATGCGCTCCTTGTCCTTCTCGCCGGCCACCCCGATTGATGCCGCAACAGACTTGCTCAGCGAGGAATCCGAAAGAAGCTCAGCTTTTCGTCCTAGCTCTACGTCGAGGAGGTACTCGGGAAGGACCTTATTGAGAATGAGCGCACCGACCGGCATGGAATTCCGGGTGAGGAGTTCGCAAAAGTACTGTGCCTCGGCGAAAGCCGCGGGCTCCAGGGTCGACACGACTACAAAGGTGGTCTGCCTGCTCTTGAGCAATGTCTCAATGGCTGCCGCCCGCCGCGTGAAGCCCTCATACATCGACTGGAACGAGAGAAAGAACTCGGCGATGTCCTCGAGGAACTGGGACCCGAGGATCTGATCAGCGATCCGGTAAAAGGGCTTGGCCGCGAAATTGATTACACGTCCGCCAAAGTCGCCCCCTACCCGGTAGGGCACTGTCAGCAGCCTCAGAAGACGCCCGCCGAAGAACTCCTGCACTCGCTTGGGAGCCTCAACGAAATCCACCGCATTGCGGCTCGGTGGCGTGTCAACGACGATTAGGTCGTAGTTGCCCTGCGAATGAAGGTCGTAGAGGCGCTCCATGGCGATGTAGTCATGGCTTTGAATGAACCTCGCTGAGAAACCCTGATACAGAGGGTTCTCAAGAATCTTGAATGCCTCTTCTTCGGAAGCCGCGTAGCGCATCACCAGGTCATCCCATGAGCGCTTGGTATCGAGCTGGACCGCCCAGAGCTCACCGCGAATAGGCAGGCCGGCAGAGTTGAAGGCCGACTCGCTCACCTGGCTCTCGAGGTTGCCAAGCCCCGCTACCCCTAGCGCGTCAGCAAGCCTGCGAGCCGGATCTACTGTGATCACCAGAACTTTGATGCCAAGGGTGGATGCGGCATGAAGGGCCATCGTTGCGCTTATCGACGTCTTTCCGACGCCTCCGCTTCCGACGGTTACCACCATCTCCTTGCCGGAGATCAGCTCGGCGAGTCCGTCCGGATTCACGACAACTCCTCGGAGAGCGCCTGGGCAACCAACCTCGTGATCCGCAACCCCTGGCTCTTCACAAAGAAATTGGGCACGTAGTACATCGGAAGCGGAACCCTCTCTCGCAGGCGCTTCAGGTGTTCTCCGCGAGTTCGCCTGAGAGTGACCGCGAGCTCGGCGGCGTCTAGCATCGGAGTGGCGTCATGTCCTAGATAATCCGCAAGCAGCTCGGTGACGCTGGGATCGCGCATCCCTTCGAATATTTCGGCTTCCGCTTTGGTGAATAGTTCGGGCAGAACACGATTTACCACTACGGCGGCAATGTCGACGTTGGTCAGCTCGGTGAAGCGCCCATAGAGGTCAATGGTTTCTGAGACCGGCATCTCCTCGGGCGTGGCAACGAGAACGACTCCGGTCCGCCCGGGATCTTCGAGAAGCTCAGCCATTTCCTCGGTCTGCTCCCGAATGATGCCGACCGAGACCATCTCGCGAATCGAGCGGTGCGCGTTGAGCTGGCCCACAATGTGTCCAGTCGCAGTTGCATCGACGACTATCAGGTCCCACTCCGAGGATTCCCTGCCGTCGAGGCCGGCTTCCCAGCTGATCTTGCCAATCGTCAAGATCTCTTTGACGCCTGGAGCCGCCGTGGCTACGAAGTCGAAAATCCGAGCGAGGGTCCCGATCCGGCCCATCATGGGGATCTTCATGTTGAGCTTCAGGTACTCGCGCAGGGCCAATTCAGTATCGATCGTGAGCCCGTAGAGATTCGGTTGAATCTCCTCAGGCTGTGCTCCAAAAGCCGGAACTGCGAACAGATCAGCCACATGCCCCTTGGCATCGATCTCGACAAGAAGGGTTCGCTTGCCTGACTCGGCACCGATAATCGAGAGGGCCGCGGCAGCGGTTGACTTGCCTACCCCTCCCTTGCCCGTGACGAAGAGGAGTTGGCGGTCAAAGAGGTCGTTACCCGTGAGGGTGGCGTTCGCACTCAGTGGGGAAGCTTTCGTTGCGGCAATTCATCAAGTTAGCGGCCGAAACCGACCGTCTTTTCCGAGTCCGGCGAGATTTCGACGTAGGCCACCCGGTCGGCCGGCACCCCAACCCTGCGCCCCTTCTTGTCGGTCAGCCAAACCATGCCGTCCTCCGCGCCGATTGCGCTCTCGACATCGGCGACAACCGCATCGGCTTCGCCCTCAAGCTCGACGATGATCTCCTTGGGGCTCTCGTGAATCCCGATCTTGACTTCCATGGCACGGCTCCACGCTCGCGGCGAACCTTTCGGCACGCGCATCTGCTGATTTCTATCCGACCCACAACAATACGGCGTCAGGCGCCTGAGGGACCTACCCTCGGGACTTCGGGGTGACGCTGAGGCCTCCTCCGGGGACCGACCCGGAACCTGATGGCGAAGCCCCTAGGCCCTGACCATGGTGCTGGTTGTGCGGCTGATGCGGTGGCGCCCCTGGGGCCGCGAGTGCACGCTCAGCGGCGATGATTCGGTCGGCAATTCCGAAGATCGCGGTTGCCCCCTCGCTCTCGGGCTCCGAAATGACGACTGGCCTGCCCTCGTCAGAACCGATTCGTACTTCAGGAAGTACCGGCACTTGCCCGAGGAGTTCAACCCCGAGCTGCTCTGCGAGAGTCTGTCCGCCGCCTGAGCCAAAGAGCTCGTAACGCTTGCCGTCATCGCCGGTGAACCAAGACATGTTCTCGATGACACCAAGCACGCCCATCCCGACCTTGCCAGCCATGGCTGCAGCTCGCTGTGCCACTCGTTGAGCTGCCGGCTGCGGCGTGGTCACTACCACAACCTCTGCTCTTGGAAGGAACTGGGAAATCGAGAGAGCAATGTCTCCTGTTCCAGGGGGCATGTCTATCAAGAGGTAGTCGAGGTCACCCCAAGCTACGTCTGTAATGAACTGCTCCAGCGCCTTGTGAAGCATCGGCCCCCGCCAGACGACAGCCTGCTCCTCTTCGAGGAAGAAGCCCATCGAAACGACTTTCACCCCTGAGACTTCGGGCGGGACAATCTTGTCGTTTTCGACGTCTGGATCCTCATCAAGACCAATCATGCGCGGTACTGAGAACCCGTAAACATCAGCGTCGATTACAGCGACCGAGTTGGCGCGTTCGGCAATTGCGCACGCGAGGTTCACAGTCAGCGACGACTTACCTACGCCGCCTTTCCCAGATGAAATGGCAAGGATCCGGGTCTCGCCTTCAGGTTCCATTAGGGGAGACGGAGCCTTGTCGAAAGGTGTTGCAGCTGGTCCGCCAGGCCCATCGTGGCCGTGGTCGCTCGGCGCCATCAATTGCTCCCGTGAGTATCAGTGTGAATATCGGCAAGATTCGGATTGCCCCCGGCCGGGGCGACGACTCCTCGCAACTATACTTGCGGTCTCCAGGCTCAATTCACAGCCGCTCACACCCCCTCTCGACTCGGGCACCCATGGACCGCATCTATCTCGATGAAGCATCCGAAGCGCCACTTCTTCCTGAAGCTCGCGACGCAATGCTCCGGTGGCTCGGTAGAGCAGCCGATCCATCTCGCGCGTATGCCGAGGCAATGGAGGCACGCCAAGCGATTGAAGTGGCCCGTGAGTCAGTCGGTGCGCTAGTTGGCGCAGCGCCGCGAGACGTCACATTCACCTCGAGCGCAACCGAGGCCTTGAATTGGCTAGTTGACGCCACCTGCCGGGATGGGGCGAAAGTCGCAGTAAGCAGCATGGAGCACTCGGCCGTCTTCGACAGTGCGGCGCGCGCACAGGCCGAAGGCGTCGCCAGGGTTGAGGTGATTGCCGCGAACAGCTTCGGAGCCATCGAGCTTGGGCACCTGGCTGAATTGCTTGATGCGGGGACCGGGCCACGGAGCGTCTTTGTTCAGCACGCGAACCACGAGACGGGCACGATTCAGCCTATCGAGGCGGCGACCCAGCTCTGTCACGAGCGGAACGCAATCTGCGTTGTCGACGCCGCGCTGACGGCAGGACGCATCCCGGTGACGCTTAAGTCAACCGCCGCAGACGCGATCGTCCTCTCTGCCCACAAGTTCGGCGGTCCACCAGGCGCCGGAGCAGTCGCGACCCGCCGCGGGGTCAGGTTCAGACCGATGTTGTCGGGAGGCAACCAGGAGCGAGCGAGGCGCGCCGGTCCCGAAAACGTAGCCGCAATAGCGGGCTTCGGAGCTGCGGCTGCGAGAGTCGTGAATGACCTCGAGAGCGAGGCGGCGAGGCAGCAACAGATCACCGATGCATTGCGGCGCAGGATCGTCGGCCAGATCGCGGGCATTGAGTTCCTAGGAGATCCAGACTCGCGACTCCCCCATGTGGTCTCGATGCAGATGCAAGGGGTACAGGGAGAGCCGGTCGTCCTTGGGCTGGATCAGGCGGGTTTCGCAGTCCACTCGGGCTCGGCATGCTCCAACGAAATCCTCGAACCTTCGAGAATTCTCGAGATCATCGGTGTGGAGAGCCGCGAGAACCTGCGAATCAGTATCGGACGCTCCACACCCGAGGGCTTCGCCACTCACTTCGTCGAAGCACTCGCCAAGACGATCACCGGGCTCCGCGGCCTAGCGGGATGACCGACCCAGCTCCGGCGTCGGCGATAGCGCCCGCCTTGCGCAGGGCACTAACCGTGGGGCTGGTCCTAGCCGAGGCGCTTGGCGCGATCGAGATGGTTGTCGTCGCGGCAATCATGCCTGCCGTCGTCACCGATATCGGCGGACTCGAGTTCTACGCGTGGACCTTCTCGGCCTACATGCTCGCGACCGTCGTTTCGATCCCGATTGCGGGACGCGCAGCAGACCGATCCGGTCCGGCCTGGCCATTCACGCTCGGGATGGCCGCATATGTGGCAGGCCTCGTGGCAGCCGCAGCGTCGCCCACAATGCTTTGGCTTACCGCGGCACGAGCACTTCAGGGCATTGGCGCCGGCGTCATCTATGCAATCGCAATGGGGACAATCGCCAAGGCCTATCCGGAGTCAAGGCGCGCCCGAATTCTTGCGCTGCTCTCCTTTGCATGGATCGTTCCGGGCATGGTTGGACCAGCTCTCGGGGCATTCATTGCGACGCATTTCGGGTGGCGATGGGCCTTCATCGCGCCGATCCCCATGGTGCCTGTGGTCGTGGTACTTGCCCTCCCAGCGCTGCGCAGACTCCGACCGGCGGCTGATGTACCCGAGGCCCTCTCCCCGATCTACCCGGTCCTACTAGGCATCGGATCGGCAGTCTTTATCGCTGGCCTCAACGGTAAGTGGTGGATCGCTATCGCGACGTCAATAGCTGGAATTGCAGTCGCTTATCCCGGATTCAAAAAGATTCTTCCCGCAGGATCCATTGCGGCAAGAGCCGGATTGCCGGCGGCCGTGGCGGCAGCCTTCATGCTCGAATTCGGACTCTTCGGAGCAGATTCCTTCGTACCCTTGATGCTGACCGAGGTGCGAGGGCGTTCGCTGACCGAGGCAGGAATTGCGGTGACCGCTGTTTCTGTCGGGTGGGCCGCAGGGTCATGGACTCAGGCGCGGATCACTGATCGGTATTCGCATCGCCGCCTCGCCACCGCGGGCTCGCTCTTAGTCGCTATCTGTATCGCGCTAACGGCAAGTGCGATGGCAGGGGCGCCGCTGGCTCTGGCCTATGTCTCGTGGGGCATCGGCGGCGTCGGCATGGGAATCACGTTTTCTACGATCATGCTTGTAGCAATGGAGCAGGCCAGCCCTGGGGCCGAAGCGACGGCGACATCGGCAGCGGGGCTGAGCGGAACGCTCGGCGGAGCGATCGGCCCCGGACTGGGAGGTGCCGGAGTAACCCTCGCACACGCGCTTGACGCTCCGATTTCACGCGGGCTCGCATGGGCATTTGGGATTTCGATTGCCGCGTCGTTGGCGGTCGCCCTAATAGCCGGGCGCCTTCCAACCGTTCGGAGGGATTCAAGCCCGGATCAAGAGGCCGCCGAGAGCGATACGCTACTTCGCCGAGACGTTGCGACCGACGTATCCGCTGGCAACTAAGGTGCCAAGCGCCCGTGCAGCCTCTTCGGGAGAGGCCTTGTCGGCCACGATCCAATCGCGCCCGACCATTTCGGCCAGACCGACAATCCCGGTCGCGACGATCTGAATCTGCTGCTCATCAGGCCAGTCAGCGAAGATCGAGTTGCTGATGAGCTGCGCGACTCTCTCTGCGATTACTGATCTAATCGAGTCAATTCGCTCCATGATCTCCTGATCGGCCTGCGCATCGGAGAAAAGTATTCGGAATGAATCCGGGTGGTACTTCACGTAGTCAAAGTAGGCCCGCATCCCCCCCGCCGCCATGCTCAGCGCGTCGGGCTTGCCCTCTGTTCCATCCCAAACGGCCTTCGTGATTTCAAAGGCCGCCTCGTCGATGAGAGCGAGATAAAGCGCCTTCTTGGACGCGAAATGCTGGTAGAGGATCGGCTTGGTGATGCCGGCTGCGTGCGCGACATCATCCATAGTTGCGCCGAAATAGCCGGACCGAGCGAAGACTGATCTGGCCACATCTATTAGCTGCAGTCGGCGTTCAGGGGCGCGCATTCGCCGTTGCTTCGGCTTGGGCGACCCATCTGTCCGGCGTGCCGCCGCGGGACGAGGATGTGGTTTTGCCATTGCGGCCATGTTAGCGCGCCTGGCGCTCTTTTCCGAGTCTGCTAGGCGCGCCCGAGCTGAATTACGGATTCACCAAGCTCCTCGCGATCCGCTATCGGACCCAGCCGCTCACCTCCGTAATAGACGAATGCGACCGGGGAACCTGGATACTCGACTCCTCTGATCTTCAGCGTCTGCGAATCGGCGGCAGGATCGACAAGATTCACCACGCAGACCGGCGAGAAAGTCTCCAGCGCGCCTAGCCGGAGGCGGGCGGTATCGCGCGAAGCCCTTTCACCGACGACCATGACCTCAGTTAGGCCTCTCATGTGAACGTCGCATCCAAATGCAATGGATCCGGCAAGCTCGCCGTGTTGCTCGAGCCCTTCACTGAATCTCCTGAGTGCTGCCGCCGCGACCTCCCTGAAGTGATCGTTGTGGGTGAGCGCACCAACTCGCTGGAAGAGCTGCGCGGCGAGACCATTTTGAAGAAGCGACTTCTTGCGGAACTTCAACTCCCCTACGGGTTGACCCTGCGGCACGCTATCGAAAAAGCCTCCATTTGGGTCTCCAAACAGAGTCTCCATGAGCCCGGCGAGGGCAACCGCTCGCCTCTGATGAATCGGATGTCCGCCAAGCTCAAACGCCCTCAACAAGAGCTCGAGCATGCGTACTTGATCACCGAAGAAGCCAAATGTGCGGTCCGCGAGCATTGGCTCGACGGCGCGAGCCATGCCCTGCTCGGCATCAAAAGCCTCCTTCCAGAGGCGCTCGGCCACGGCTAGGGCCCGCGTGCCCGCCTCCTTTGCGCCAAGGCCAATTGCCGCGTCAAGGCAAGCCGTTGCCATCGCTGCCGCTGATTCGACGATCGTAATCGGGACCGCAGGCAAGGCCGGGCGCGGTTCGCGCTCTTCGGGAGTGAGTTGGTAGTACGCGGCATCCGGCGCCTGGGCCGCGAAGAAGAGATCGTCATCGCTGAGAAGTGTCTCGAGGGACCACTCGAGCACCAAGTTGGCCATCGCCTCAAAGCCGGGATCCGACGTCACCCTCGCGGCCATGATCAATGCCCGCAATGCGTCCGCGTTATCAAGGGCGTATTTCGCGTAGTCAATTCCAGACCAGTCCCCGCCCGAAGCCGCGTGAAACATTCCACCATCGACGAGATCGAAAAGGGGCGACGAGCAGACCTCCTTCAGTATCTTCGTCGCTAGATCGAGAGGTCCCGGCTCACTGGTGCGAAAGTGCCTCAGAATCAAGAATTGCACGGCCTCGGGGTGAAGCTTCTTTGGCAATGTCTTGAATCCGCCGTAGGTTTCGTCGTGGAGCGAGGTCAGGGCTCTTTCCACCCGGGTCACAGTGCCAGAGGTGATCAGTCCTTGCGGCTCGGTAGCTGCCGCGCTCTGGCGCTCTCGTTCCGCCGCGTCGGTGAGAATTTCGGGCCGATGCCGGGAGTAGTAGTCCGCCACCTTGGTAACAGCATCGAGCATGCCGGTCGCGTCCAGGTACGTGGCACTGGTAAGGAGCATGCCCGTTGGGGTCAAGAAGGCGGTCCCCGGCAGGCCACCTACGTTGTAACGAGACTTGATGTCGGGCCTACGCAGCACATCAACGCGGATCGGAACTACGGAGGCCTCAATTGCGCTGACCACACCGTCATCCATGTATGTGGTCCCCTCCATCTTCCGACACTCCTCGGAGCAGGAGGACATGAGCGCGAGTAAGACGGGAACATCGCGCTGGAGCGCGAGTTCAAATGCTTCCTCATCCCAATTTCGCCACCGAAGTGTGGCCATCATCACCGCCCGCGTGGTTCTCTGGACTCGAGCTGCGGATCGTCGCTGCCGCGTGCTCATGGTGCCACAGCGAGGCAAGGCCGGTTCGGGTGTTTGCCAGAGAGTTCGCAGAATTGTGATGCTCATCCTCTTGTAGCCTTTGATTGAGCCGCGCCCAGCTGGACCCCGCAGTTACCGACTGCGCGCAGGCCGCTCAACTCCGTGCGACACCGTTGACCAAGTGAGGAACGAAGCCACGAAATGGGAAGTCATCAGCAGCTAGAGACCGCCGCAGGTACCGTCGCCTGGTACCCAATTGAGAACGCCGTCGATTCGGCCGCGATTGGGCGACTTCCCTACGTGAAGCGAGTACTGCTCGAAAACGTGGTTCGCAACGAGGCCCTTGGCAAGGCGAGCCAAGACGAGATTGCCGCTGTTATCGATCCCGGCGGGCTCGCGCCACGTGAGTTCGGGTTCAGGCCGGCACGTGTGGTGCTCCAGGACCTCACCGGTGTGCCACTTGTCGCGAGCCTCGCCGCAATGAGAAGTGCCGTAGCAGCTCGTGGAGGAGATGTCAGCAAGGTAAACCCGCTCTTCCCAGTGGACCTCGTAATCGATCACTCAGTGATAGTCGATGAATTCGGCACGCCCTCAGCGCTCGCGCACAACGTCGGCCTCGAGATGGATCGAAACCGGGAGCGATACGAATTCCTCAGGTGGGCCCAGCAGTCATTCTCGAATTTCAGGGTCGTGCCACCAGGTGGCGGCATAGTCCACCAGGTCAACCTTGAGTACCTGGCCTCAGTGGTCGTAACTCGCAACGAAGACGGCGATACGGTCGCGGCGCCCGACACTGTGGTCGGTACCGACTCCCACACGACGATGATCTCTGGAGCCGGAATCCTCGGGTGGGGAGTCGGCGGCATAGAGGCCGAAGCGGCAATGCTCGGTGAACCGATATCTCTTCTCACCCCGACCGTCGTGGGCGTACGCCTCGGGGGTGAACTTCCCGAAGGCACAACGGCCACGGACTTGGTGCTTGCACTCACTCAGGTCCTGCGCAACCACGGCGTCGTCGGCAAGTTCGTCGAGTATTTCGGCCCCGGAATCGAGGCGCTCGCGCTCACCGACCGTGCGACCGTTGCCAACATGGCCCCTGAATATGGTGCCACCACCGGCTTCTTTCCTGTGGATGAGCAGACGCTCGCCTACTTGCGAGCCACGGGCCGCCCCGCGGATCACGTTGATCTAGTCGAGCGCTACACAAAGGCCAACCGGCTTTTCCACGAAGGTGAGTCACCGGAGTACGACGAGCTCGTCAGCTTCGATCTCACCTCGGTCGAGCCGTCTCTTGCAGGCCCGAGCCGCCCGCAAGATCGCCTCGGACTCAGCGAGGTCAAGGGCGCATTTCGCAAGGCCCTCGCTGTCACGAGAGACAGCGAGACGCATGACGGCGACGCTGACTCCGCCGATATGCGCTCGACCGAGATCTCTATCGGCAATGAGAAGGTCAGGATCGGCGACGGATCCGTAGTCATTGCGGCAATAACGAGCTGTACAAACACCTCGAATCCGGCCGTCTTGATTGGCGCGGGGCTCCTGGCCCGCAACGCCGTCAATGCCGGACTAAGTGTCTCCCCTGAAGTCAAGACAAGTTTTGCCCCCGGGTCACAAGTGGTAATGGACTACCTGGCCGCGGCTGGATTGGTCGAGCCCTTGGAGAAGCTCGGCTTTTATTTGACCGGCTTCGGTTGCACCGTGTGCATAGGCAACTCGGGGCCGTTGCCCGAACCAGTCGCGAACGCGATCGGCGAAATGGACCTCGCCTGCTCCGCCGTGCTCTCCGGCAACCGCAACTTCGAAGGACGTGTTCACCCGCTGGTCCGCTACGCGTTCCTCGCATCTCCCCCTCTAGTTGTCGCCTACGCGATCGCGGGAACCACCGATATCGATCTGGCCTCCGAGCCCCTTGGTACAGGCGGAGACGGCAACCCCATCTACTTGCGCGACATTTGGCCGGCGCAGAGCGAGGTCGCTGAACTCGCCACATCGGCGCTTGACCCGGCGCAATTCACCGAACGGTACGGCCACGTCTTCGACGGCGACGACGCTTGGAATTCGCTGCCGGTGCCCGAGGGTCCCGTGTTCGAGTTCGACCCCAACTCCACCTACATTGCCGAACCGCCATTTGTTGCAGAACTTGA
Organism: Acidobacteriota bacterium; assembly: GCA_003577105.1. GTDB lineage: Bacteria > Actinomycetota > Acidimicrobiia > ATN3 > ATN3 > ATN3. The sequence goes on from QEUQ01000001.1 coordinate 139,199, forward strand.
AGACGAGCCTGGTGAGCCCGAGGACATTGTGGGTGCTCGGGTGCTCTTGAAACTCGGAGACACAATCACCACCGACCACATCTCGCCCGCATCGGCCATTCCAGAGTCGAGCCCCGCAGGGCAGTGGCTTGGCGAGCGGGGAGTGCCCAAAGACAAGCTCCACTCCTACGGAGCGCGACGGGGGAACCACGAAGTGATGGTTCGTGGGACCTTCGCGAACATCAGGATTCGAAATCAGCTGGTCCCGGGGGTCGAGGGCGGCTTCACAATCCATCTGCCAGACGGCGAGCAGACAACGGTCTTTGATGCGTCCGAGAAATATCGGCGTGAAGGAACGCCGCTGATAGTTCTGGCAGGCTCGGACTATGGTGCGGGGTCTAGCCGTGACTGGGCGGCAAAGGGGACGCGCCTGCTGGGGATCAAGGCGGTGATCGCAAAGAGCTTTGAGCGGATTCACCGCTCGAACCTTGTTCAGATGGGACTTCTGCCACTCGAGCACCTACCTGGTGAAGACGCCGAGACCCTCGGCCTGACGGGACGAGAGGTCTTCTCGATCCGGGGGATCTCGGGGGCTTTGGAGCCTAGGGCTCGCCTGCATGTGACGGCCGTGAATGACGACGGAAGCGAAATTGAGTTCGGGGTGACAGCGCGCATCGATTCCGAGACCGACCTCTGCTACTTCAGGCACGGAGGGATCCTGCCAATGGTGCTGCGCAATCTCGCGACTAGGTAGAGCTTCGCCCTGAGGTGAGCGGCGCCGGCAATGCGACCGAACAAGACGGGGCAGCCATCGCGGGCTGTAAATGCGGCCCGCACGCAACAGGAGACCAGGTGTCCGACTAAGTCAAGGCAACCTGCGAGCCATCACCAACCGGGTCTCGATCTCGACATCAATCGAATCACCAAAGGTTTCCAGCGCGCCCGCAATTGCCGCCATCAGCCGGCCGCGACGGTCGGGTTCGAGCATTCGGTGCATTGACTGTGTGCCAAGCAAGTCAATGTAGGAACTCAGGGAATAAGTAGTCGAACGTCCGTACTCAGCCCTAGTCGGTGAGTCAAAGAGGGGCGACGCCTCCAGTTCGGCTGCACACACTCGCTCCCTCCCGTAGGGAACCAGTCCCGGAAACGCGGCTGGCGCGTCAAGAAGCTGCGGCTCCAGCTCGAGATAGACACCCTCCACTGCTGCCCGCATCGCCAGCTGATGCTCGGGCCAGACGGCGCGATTCCAGAACGCCGCAAGTACGCCACCAGGGCCAAGAACCCGGTGGGCGCGTTCGTACTTGCCATCTTCAGCCCAATGCCATGCCTGGGCGGCAACGATCGCGTCGAAGGGAGCGCCTCCTTCCGGCCACCCCTCAAAGGTCATCTCGACGACTTTCGCGTTGTCGAAGTCTGCGAGATTGGATTTCGCGATCTCGGCCATCTCGGCACTTGGCTCAAGGGCTACGACAGCGACGCCTCGCTTCGCAAGCGAAACGGTGGCCTTGCCCGTTCCAGCCCCAATCTCGAGGATGCGCGGCGTCGCCTTGGCGCAATACTCGAGCACGTCGTCGAAGAGTGCTTCGGGGTAGCTCGGTCGAGTGCGCTCATAGCCATCAGCTACCTCGCCAAAAACAAACGCCTGATTTCGCTCGATTCCATTGCTTGACCCAGGCATGCCTACTCCTTGCTGACACAGGACGCTACACGGACTCCGCGTCCGCGTTCGTGGTCATCATGTTGCGAGTTCGGGAGTCTGCGATTGATACAGTCAGACAATGCCTGCGAGGGACATTGACGAATACCTGGCCGATCTCGATGAGCCGAAACGCAGCACGCTCGAAACCTTGAGGCGCAGGATTCACGACGCAATTCCCGAAGCCGAGGAGTGCATTTCCTACGGACTGCCCACATTCAAGATTGATGGCAGAGCCGTCGCAGGATTCGGAGCGTTCAAGAACCACCTGAGCTATCTGCCGCACAGCGGGTCCGTCTTGTCCGAGATCGCTGGCGAATTGGCCGGCTATGAGACGTCCAAGGGGGCACTGCGATTTCCAATTGGCCAGCCACTTCCAACCCGTCTCGTCAAGAAACTAGTTGCGACTCGCATGCGCGAACTCGGACCTCGCTAGGAGAACCCGCTGGACAGACAAGTCAACGCGACGTCGGCCTCGACATGAGGCGCGCCAGGCGTTAGCCGCCGAGCGCGTCGAGAGCCGAGGCCCAGTCGATCGCTACTGCCTCCCGAGGGCCATTGGGGTCGAACCTGGCTGGCACCTTCGATCCCGGATACATAACCGGTAGAGCTTCTGGAGGAACGGGATTGCCAACCGTTATTTGGTAGGGAGCTTTGCCTTCCGCGATCACCGTGAGTGTGAAGCAGTAAAGGTCGATCCCGGCCGGATTCTTCAGGCCTTCAGGCTCGCAAGCCACGATTATCGCTTGGCAAGGCGTACCCGTAGCGAGGATCGCGGACGCCGAAAGGTGCCCGCTGCCGGCGGTCAAACGAACCACCGGTGGCGGCGTGCCGAGGTCAATTGCCACTTGCGAGTGATCGGCCGGATTCACGCGGACTGCCACAACCGTACGCCCCGGCACAAACTGATCCAACGAGTACTGGGGAACCAGCTTGACCGCCTGTGCAGAAAACGGAGGGACATCATCGAGGTACACCTCCAAGTCGAATTTGCATCGCTGATTGGCGGGAAGCGCCGGTTGGCTCAACGTCATGCCTGTGGCGGTCACTCGCCGCACGACGGCGCGGCCAAGCTGTCCGGTATCCAGCAATTCGGCATCGGTGCCCTCTGCCAGATCTTTGATCTTGTCAAACAGACCCATCGGAGTCTCCTCTACTAGGGCGCGGATCCATTTTGCACACCACGCTTCGCTCACGCTTGCGGGAACGAAAAGGTCCTCTCAGATTAGCTCAACGGAGATTCGATCGAGGAAATCGAGGCCAAGACCGAGGCAAACCAACGCTCCCTAGGTCCAGCAGTAGTCTTGGCGCCATGAAAGCAGCTGTTTATTACAAGAACGGACCACCCGACGTCCTCAGATATGAAGACGTCCCCGACCCCAAGTGCTACCCAAACGGCGTTCTCATCAAAGTAGAGGCGATAAGCGTCGAGGGCGGCGACCTTGGCAACCGGTTTGGTGGCCCACTGATGGGCAATCCCCACATCGTCGGCTACCAATGCGCAGGGACGATCGTCGAAGCCGGTGATCGCGTCACCGACAGAAGAGTCGGCGATCGAGTGGTAGCAACCATGCTTGCGGGGTCCCACGCGGAAATGGTCGCAGTTCCCGCATCCTTCACGTGGCTCATCCCTCCAGAAGGTGACATCGTCGAGTGCGCCTGCGTACCAATCGCATTTGGGACTGCGCATGACTCGCTCTTTGAGTTCGGGCATCTCAAAGAGGGCGAGACGGTGCTTGTTCAAGCTGGCGCAAGTGGGGTTGGAGTGGCGGCAATTCAGCTTGCAAGACGAGCGGGAGCAACGGTTTTTGCGACAGCTTCCTCGGATGAGCGGCTCGAGCGCCTGATCTCACTTGGTCTTGATCGCGGATTCAATTACTCCGGCGATGCATGGGTCGGCGAGGTCAGGTCGGCCTCGGGTACTGGAGTGAACTTGGTCGTCGACACCGTCGGCGGCCGGATCCTCGAGGGGAGCGCTAAGTGCCTCGGATACAGAGGGAGGTTGATCAGTGTCGGCACTTCAAGTCGCGACCGGCGGCCATTCGACGTAAGCCTCCTCTCTATCGGCAACTCCACTGTGACCGGGTACTACATGGGAGCGGAAATGTCGGGCGATCGCGCAAGGGAGATGGTCGCTGCGCTGATTGACGATGTTGCAGCGGGCGATCTCAAGGTTGTCGTAGACCGGACCTTCCCTCTCGCCGAAGCTGCCAAGGCCCACGAATACATCGAAAGCCGGCAAGCCGTGGGTCGAGTGGTGCTCATCCCGTAAGCGCCAGGCGAGCGCGAGTGCCAGGTCAGCGCAGAACAAGCAATGCGACATTGAATGTACGCTCAAGACCTCTAATTGGTGGATGATCAGGCCATGAGCAAACAATTTGATGAAGCGACGATCACCGCGAGCCTGAGGGAGCAGGGTGCCAAGTTCGCCTACGTTTTCGGCAGTCGCGCCGACTCCGAAGTTGTTCGAATCAATAGTGACTTCGATGTTGCGGCCCACTGGGGCGGCAAGAACCCCAACTCATGGGAAATCAATCTTCCAGATGACGTTGACCTCGTGGTCTTGGACTCGGCACCACTGTGGATAGCGGGGCGGGTCGCCGTCACAGGACGCCTGCTCTTCGATGACGATCCGCCTGCACGGGTCGCATGGCAGGCGGACACCGGCTGTATGTACCTCGACGAACTACCTGCGTTGCGCGAACGCCAGCGCGAGTGGCGGGAGGCTGTCGCACGTGGTCGATAGCGATCGAGTAACGCGGCTGCTAGGGGCGATTGACCGCGACGCGGGCTTTCTAGACACATTCGGATCGTCGGATCCAAACGACGTCTTGGCCAATGCGACATCACTCGCTGCGATCAAGTACGGCTTCATCACCGCAACTAAGGGATGCGCACGCGTAGCTCATCACATCTGCGCATCCGAGGGTTGGAAAGTCGGAGAAACCAGTGCCGACTCAATCCAAATGCTCTCCGAGCGCGGAGTTATCTCGTCGGATCTCGCGGAATCGCTGTCTCGTGCTTCGGGGTTCAGGAACGTATTGGTCCACCAGTACATTGACAACATTGACATCGACGATGTCCGCGCCGTGGAGAATCTCAATCGAATAGGCGACTTTCGGACATTCGTTGCTTCTGTCTCCGCTTGGATTGACCGGATCGAGACATAGGGCGCTAGCGGTCAGACTCCAAGGGCTCAGGCCCGTCAAGGTGAACGCGAAACGCTGTCCGATCCGAGGTCCCGTTTCTCGATTTGGCCAGTTCGCGTCTGGGGTCCTGATTGACCTCCCGAGGAGCCTCCACTTCTGCCACCGCCCCTTCGAACCGGTGCAGGCTCAGGTTCCGGCTCCGGGACAGGGTTTCTAATCAAATAGACAGCACTCGCGTTACAGGCATCGGGCGGATCCAAGGCATCAAAGCGGGTCGGCAGTCCAGGTCCGGTGGGGCCGGCGATGTATCCGCCGGAACACACGCCACTTACATCGACGACAGCAAAGGTGAGGGTTGCGGTCAACTCGCTGCCTCTTTCGTTAGCGAGCGATTCCCCGCCCGAGACTGTGTCAGTCGTTGCCGGAGACTCAAACGGAGCGAAGTGCATCTTTGGGAAGATCCGAGCCCACGCAGCCTTTATGCCCCAAGCCGCGACCGTTTCGGTTGTCGCACTCTTAGCCGATATTGACAAGAGCTCGTCGCGCAATCTCCGTGCGTCAGTGACAGGGGGACCCGGCACCGGCTGGTGTGATGGAGTCGGCTCGGGGGATCGAGACGCGTCGCTGTCAGATGCAGGTGCTGGCGCACACGCACCTGCAAGAGTCAGGCAAATCGCAAGCGCCACTCCGGCGAGGCCAATTCTCACAGTGCCGAAATGATACTTGGCGTGATCTGCATCGGCTATCGCTACACCCTTTGTTACCGGTGTGCGAAATCCGAAGAGCACCGATTCAAGATGCTGTGATTTCTGAAATCTTGCGTGGACGCGAGGGGACTACTTTCGAACCCGAAGACGACCGCCTAGAGGAGCTGCGCAAAATCCTCGATTGTGATATTTGCCTGTTTCAGAATCGAGCGAAGCGTTCCTCGGGCGAGCTCGCGATGGCGTGGAACGATGACCGTTCTGCCCTGGTGGTCACGCAGCTTGATGTGGCTTCCGCGCTGACTAATGCGTTCGAAGCCCGCTCGACCCAGCGCCTTCGCCGCCGCCTCACCCGAGACGGCCGGAAGCCGCGGCGTCACGCGGAAAGTTCTACAGTGGCGATGATTGGCGGTTCCACGTCATCCGGTGGCGCAACGTCCTCGAAGTAGAGCTCAAGCGCCTCTTTGAGGTTGGCCAGAGCTTCCTCGATCGTCTCACCCTGGCTCGTGACCTCTATTTCGAGGCATCGCGCGACGTACCAGGGTGGCTCGTGTGATATCGCGGCGGTATAGCGCATGCCCGACAGTTTACGGCGGCGAGGCACCCGTGCAAGCAAAGCGCACGGCGAGAGCGACTAGGCGCTGGTGATTTTCGTCGCCCGCGTCACGGCTAGGCTCGACGATGGTTGCGCCGGAAACACCGGAGAAGATCGAGGCCACAGCAGCAAGTGGTAAGTCGGCCGAAAGAGGGTCACATCTGATGCGACTCATCGTTGGGGGGCGGCACCAGGGGTGGCGGCAATCACGAGAGCGTCGCTCCGCTCGTCGCCTGTGCCAATTCCCTGACTCGACACCAATCTTGCGGGCCGAACTTTGGAGAAGCACCACCACTGTCAGAAGGCAACGCACGGCCGCGGTGATGCTTAGGGCTGAAGCCAATCGCTTCCTGTGCCTTCGATCTCGGTCTCCGGCCATGTGCGTCTCACTTACCCGCGTTCATCAACGACCCCGTGCTCCAACTCACGGGATTCAAGCTCGCACAAGAGCCACGCCGAATCCGGATACCCTGGCCAGGGCCGTCACGCTCGAGATTGACCGAGGCCGAAAGCGGACCGTCCGAAACGTTGTGAATAGCACTACTTGTGTGGACCCGATCGCAAAGAATTCGAACCGCCGCTGCGCTGGCGTTGGTTGTCGATCTTGCCGACCCCGCTCCGCCGCCGAAGTACCAGCAGATGGCCGAGCGCGTCGCGCACCTGCGGGAACTCGGCATGAGCTATCCCGCCAGCGGCGACAGCCTCGGCGTCGACGAAAAGCAGGTTCGACAACCCGTGGTCTGGCGCCAGCACCGCTGACGACCGACGTGCTCCCGTCATCATGGGAGCTGCTTGAAACCAAAACCCGGTATCGGGTCGCCGTCCTTTTCAGCCGATACGGTCGGCGGCTTGCCATCGTGGCTGCATTCGATTGTTACGGTCACCCGCTGGTAGACGTCGATTGCGGTCTCCGCAATCAGAAGATGAACTCGTGCTTCGGACTTTTCGACGGTCTGGGGCCAGTACACGGTGATCTTCGGATCGGGAACTCTCTGTGTCCCGATGATCGCGATCTGGTCGCGCTGCCCACATCTGCCGATCCACTTGACCACTTCGAGCCGCTTTGTCCGGCCGCTCACGAGTTCCTCTGTGCCCGTGGACTGATTGCTCCACACCAGTTCGGCGTCGCCATCTGGGTATTCGTCGCGCTCTATGCCTTCGATGCCGGCGTGCGCAGCCCACGCCCGGAAAGCGCCGCTTGAGCCGCGATTGGCTACTAGCAGACCGATATCGCAATTCTCGTCGGGTTCGAGCGCGGTCACCTCGAGGTCGAATCGGGCGAGGTTCCACTCGTAAGCGAAACCTGCAAAACCGGTAACTATGAGAAGGAAGAGTGCTGCCTCGGTCAGGAGCCACCATCGGCTCGCCTGGGACCCCGCCTGGATGAGCGCCAATAATCCGAGACTGCCAGCCAGCCAAAGCGCCAGTCTCGTCGTCGCACGCAGCGGGCCCGAAACTCTGACAAAGCTCCTGAAGTAGTTGGAGATCGCCACTCTGAGTCGGCGGCGGAACAGCGGGAACCAGTTGTGAGCCTTCATCGAAGTGTTCAGCGCCCCAGGCCGATCTTCGCAGCCTTCTCATCGAGCATCCGAAGGAGGAGGTCGGCAAGCAGGATCACCTCGCTAGCCTCGATCGGATCGTCGAATTCGACCTGCCGATGGCTGGACGGATTCTTGAAGACCCCGATCGCGCCCGCGAAGAGCGCAGACGTCTGTTCGGCTTCCCCGGAATCCAGGTCGGGATCGCGCAGCGGCCCGCCCGTTGGGTTGAACGCTGCCCTCATCAGCGGAACACCAATGAACGAATCATCGAATCCACCCAATTCGCGAACGCGGATCTCGACTTCGCGAATTGCGGCGAAGGCTGCCAGCTCACATTCACCGACGAGGAACTGATTCCTGATCCGCCGGGTGAGGCGAGGATGTAATCGTGAGGCGACCAAGTTCTCTGCCTCTATCGATCGCAGCGGGTCATCCTCTTCAAGTGCTCGGCGGCCCCGGCGCGTAATCACGTACGAGTCCTGATTCATCTCGTTGCCCGCCCACGCAATAAGCCGCTCTGATTCGAGCCATTGCCAGCCCTCAGCGATCAGTGCCCTCAGGGTCTCCTTCTCACTACCACCAGCGTGGTGCTGCGCAATGTTGCTGAACACATTGCCGCGGCACATGAAGATCTGATCCAGGTCACTGATGTGGCGCAGCAATGCCAGGCCTATCTCGGCATCTGGTAGTTCGGAAAGCTGATCGAGTTGGGGAAGATGTTGTGAGCAAGTCATCGATCGTCGTCTGCCTCAGATGAGTTCGAGACAGTGTCGGATACGAGCACCTCGACAAGCTCGGCGACCACGCGTAGATCGGTCTCGTCAAGATCGCGGAGAACAATCGGTTCGAATGACGGATCGGAGCTGTC
>QEUQ01000015.1 GCA_003577105.1 Acidobacteriota bacterium
CCCGCGGCGCTGCTCGATCGCCGCGTCGAAATCACCGGCCCGGTCGAGCGCAAGATGATTCCGACGATGAATCCCGCAGCGACCGGTGGCAGGAGCGCGTAGGGTACCCGCCGCTCGAAGCCTGCGACCATGAGCGGCACGACCATCAAGTATCCGGCAAGCGCCAGGATCGAGAGAATCACCGTAAGCAGATCGAGAAGTTCGAGTATGCCCTCGTTGTCCCCCCGGTAGTACTTGACAGCAACGGTGAACTGGTGAATGAACCAAATTCCGCTTGCCGCTCCGAATAGCGTGGCGATTGCTACGACGGCCGGGCTTCTGAGTATTCCAGCAATCGAAAATGCTGCCGCCGCCGGGAGCATTAGCGCCATCGCCGTGCGCTGAGCGGACCAAATGCGCCTGCTGTCGCCGCTAGTGCGCTTGACGAGCATTTGGCAGATCACGAGCCCTGCCAAGAGCGCCGGGGCCATCAGGATCGGAAAGAGCATTTCGCGAAGGTCGGCGCTCGAAATGCCTGCTGCGGCGCCGGCTGCGATCGCGTAGGCGACGATTACCCCGCCGACTGCGCGGCGCGTGCGCGGCGCAACTATGTAGCCGTGTTCAGGGTCATCTGCGATCAGTGCGCGATCGTCTTCCAAGCCGCATCCTCCGAAACCGGTCGCTGATCCGAGGCGCAATATCAGCACTCGCTAGCCGTTGTCGTTAGCCACGAACCGGGCCAATGACTCTATATCAATGGGCCGACAAGCAGTTCGGCGGGACGTATGACTCAAAGGCGGAATATCCTCGGGTGCCCTGAAGGTGAAGAGCGATGGGAGCACCCCGGGAATGAGTGACGACGAGCTGCTATATGAGGTGTCGGAGCGCGTAGCGACTATTACCATCAATCGCCCTGACAGACGTAATGCCATGAACGGCGCCGTACTAGAGGGCATGCGCGCCTCGCTAGAAAGCGCCAAGTGGGACCCAGAGGTCAGAGTTGTGGTCCTGACGGGCGCGGGTGAGAAGGCCTTTTGCGCCGGCGCTGATCTCGAGCAGACCATGCCTGCTTCTTCGGGGGGCGGACCGGTCGCGGCCCACTATGGCAGAGGGGTTCTCGCCGAGGTCTTTCGAGACATCTTCTCGCTTGGCATGCCTGTTGTCGGGCGCATCAACGGGCACGCTCTCGCGGGCGGTTTCGGCCTTGCCCTCGCAGCGGACATTTTGATCGCGTCGGACAACGCGACATTTGGTACGCCCGAGATCAACGTCGGGCTTTGGCCGATGATGATCACGACCGTGATGAAGCGATCAATGCCCCCCAAGGTCGCGCTAGAGCTGATGATGACCGGGCGACGGGTAAGCGCTGCCGAGGCCGTTGAGCGCGGATTCGTCAACAAGGTGGTTCCGGCGTCTGATCTAGACGACGCTGTCGCTGAGGTGACAAGGGAGTTGGCGTCGAAGAGTCCGGCGACAATGCGCCTCGGGCGCGATGCCTTCTACGCGACTCTCGATATGCCCGCGGATCAAGCGCTCGGTTACCTTCAAGCGCAGCTGGGTGTGGTGGCACAGACCGAGGACGCCGTCGAGGGCATGACGGCATTCCTGCAAAAACGTGAGCCTGAGTGGAAGGGGCGTTAGATGTCCAATGAGGGCGGCACGAGTCAGCCGGATATCAAGTTTGATTCTGAGGTTATCGCCGATCTCGAGACGCGTCGGGCGAAAAACCTTGGCATGGGAGGGGAGGAGCGCATTGAGCGCCAGCACTCGCAGGGGAAGTTAACTGCCCGCGAGCGCCTCGAGCTGCTTTGCGACCCCGGAAGTTTTGTGGAATTCGGACTGCTTGCCGATCACATGGATCCTCAGCTTGCCGGCAAAGAAGCACCGGCCGACGGAGTGGTGACCGGTATTGGCAAGATCGACGGCCGGCCCGTTGCAATCTGTAACTACGACTTCACGGTCATGGCGGGATCGATGGGCGCGATCGGCGAGCAGAAGGTAGCGCGAATCCGCGCCCATGCGATAGGCCAGAAGATCCCATTCGTATGGTTACTCGATTCAGCCGGAGCGCGCATTCAGCAAGGGGTGGGGTCGACCTTTGCCGGCGCGGGTGCTCTGTTCAGGGAGCAGGTCGCGATGTCGGGAGTCGTGCCCATGGTCGCAGCGGTCATGGGGCCTTGCGCTGCAGGCACTGCCTATATTCCAGCCCTCGCCGACGTGGTTTTCATGGTCAAGAACACCAGCTCGATGGCGCTTGGCGGAAGTCATCTTGTAAAGGCCGCAGTGGGCGAGGAGATCTCGGACTACGAAATGGGCGGCCCCGAAGTCCATTGCCGCATTTCAGGATGTGCGGATCTCGATTTCGAAGATGACGAGAGCTGCCTCGCTGCGATTCGCGAGTACTTGGGCTACTTCCCGTCGTGCAATCTCGAAGATCCGCCGGTTGTACCGACCTCAGATCCTCCCGACCGCCGAAGTGAAGCTCTCTATTCGATCGTGCCGTCATCGCCCAAAGGCACCTACGACATGTACGAAGTCATCTCCGAGATTGTCGATGACGGTGTCTTTTTCGCAATCAAACCTGAATTCGCACAGAACATCGTGACGGTTCTTGCGCGCATGGACGGAAGGTCCGTGGGCATTGTGGCCAGCCAGCCGTTGGTGTTGGGTGGGGCCCTTGACAACGACGCGGCCGACAAGGCGGCTCGCTTCGTGTGGCTTTGTGATGCTTTTGGGATCCCCTTGGTGTTCCTGCAGGACGTTCCCGGGTTCATTGTCGGATCGGCAGTTGAGAAGCAGGGGATTATCCGACACGGCGCCAAGATGCTCTTCGCAGTCAGTGAAGCGACCGTGCCAAAGGTGACAGTCGTAATTCGTAAGGCCTACGGCGCCGGGTATTTCGTCATGAACGGCCGGGCATATGAGGCCGATTACATCGTCTCGTGGCCGACCGGCGAGATATCTGTGATGGGGCCGGAGGGAGCCGTCAACATCATCTTCCGAAAGGAGATCGAGGCGGCACCCGAAGACCAGCAAGAGGCCATCCGAGATGCGCGAATCGAGATGATCCGCCAAACTATTGACCCGTACGTCGCAGCCGGGCATGCACAGGTCGACGATCTGATAGACCCGGCGGATACAAGACGTGCGATTATTGCGGGCCTGTCGATTTCGGAGCGGAAGACCGTGGACAGGCCTTGGCGAAAGCACGGCGTTCTTCCCGTCTAGTTAGACTTTGCCCCTCGCCAAGGCATTTGCCTGGCAGGTGTCGTGCTTTTGGGGTGTGAGCGGGCATAGCCCGCAGGTTGGAAAAAGGGTCTTGGAGGAATAGATGTCGGATGCGGGGAACGAAGTAATCAGGCAGGGTCCGTGCGATTACGTACCTGCCGGTGCACGAGAGGTAAAGGGCAGTCTCTGGCTCATGGCCGAGTGGCTGGTCTTCCAGCCGTCCGAGGCCGACCAGGCAATGGGGTTGCAGAACATCAACGTCGGGCTCGCCCAAATCGACTTCGTTGGCAAGGGGGAGTTCGATGTCGGCAAGGTCTTCTCGGTGGGTCTCAAGACCCCGGTCCGGGTGGTGGCCGCCGAGCAGGACTATCAGTTCGCAGTCGACAATGTTGATGATTGGGTAGCCACGATTGCTCGTCAGGTAAGAGCGGTCAAGGGCGAGCCCGAGCCTGCTCCGCCCCCTGCCCCTGTTCCGCCAGCAGTTCCAGCTCCCCCTCCGGTACCAGAAGCCGGAGCTCCCGCCGCCGAAGTCCCACCGCCACCACCTGGTCCTGGGGCCGAAGTGCCACCGCCCCCACCGGCGCCGGTCGCAGACGTACCGCCGCCCCCACCGGCCGCCGAAGTGCCGCAGCCCCCACCGGCGCCAGAGGCACCGGCCCCTGCAGCCGAGATCCCGCCGCCACCTCCGGCCCCGGAACCTGCACCGGTGGCGGAAGTGCCAGTTCCGGGCGCAGAGGTCCCGCCTCCACCACCGGCGCCAGAGGCTGAAGTCCCACCACCCCCTCTAGCTCCAGAGGCGCCTCCTGCAGAAGCCACTCCCGAAGCTCCGGTACAGGTAGAGATTCCGCCACCGCCAGGGGCCGAGACGCCTGCGGCAGAGGAGATTCCAGCTCCACCTCCGGGGAAGATCGTTATTCCGCCTCCGCCGCCAGATGCCGAGGAAGCGCCGGCACCCGAAGTTGCGCAGCCTGAAGAGGTGCCTGCCGAAGAAGCTCCGGCCGAGGAGGCTCCTGCTGAAGAGCCTCCTGCTGAAGAGCCCGCGGCAGAAGAGGCGCCTGCCGGAGAAGAGCCCGCGGCTGAAGAAGCGCCAGCGGCAGAAGAGGAGCCCGCGGCCGAGGAGGCTCCTGCTGAAGAGCCCGCGGCTGAGGAGGCTCCTGCTGAAGAGCCCGCGGCTGAGGAGGCTCCGGTTGAGGAACCAGCAGAAGAGGAAGCGCCAGCGGCCGAAGAACCGGCAGCAGAGGAAGCGCCAGCGGCCGAAGAACCACCCGCAGAAGAAGCCCCGCCCGCATCACCAGTAAGCGGCGTTCACCATGTCGCATACCCAGTCACAGACCTCACCCGGGCCGTTGGCTTCTATACCGAAGTCCTCGGTCTAGAGGTCGTCAACCAAGACGGCAATGCTGCGGCATGGCTCAATGCCGGTGGCGGCTCAGTCCGCCTCGTTGCCGGCGGCGGAGCAACAGGGGCAGGAGCGACGGTTGCCGTCAGCGTGCCAGACGTGGACGCGGCTTCTGAAGCGCTCAAGGCCCGTGGTGCGGAGCCGAGTGACATAGCGCCCGCAGTCGGCGGAGGCCGCTCATTCAGCATTGCGGATCCAGACGGTAATCAGATCACCGTCTATCAGGCAGCAGATCCGGATACTTCGCAGGGGTAGTTCACCTTTGCCCGAAATTGAGTCCGAGCTAGACGGATCGGTCGCGCGCGTAACCATCAACCGGCCCGAAGGTCGCAATGCGCTCACCGCGAAAGCTGCGAACGACCTAATAGACGCGATTACAGCGTTCTCACCACAAGACGCACGTGTCATTGTCATCACAGGGCGCGGGACTTCCTTTTGCGCGGGGGCGGACCTGTCCGAGTACGCAGTCGACGAGTCGGGCGAATCGGCCTATGCGAATCTTTCGGGGGCACTGGTAAGGGCCGCTCGGTTGATAGGTGAGCATCCACTTCCGGTAATTGGCTACATAAACGGACCGGCACTTGGGGGTGGCGCCACACTCGCGCTCGCCTGTGACTTGCGATTCGCTGCTCCGAGCGCGGTCATTGGAATTCCGGCGGCGCGCCTCGGGGTCGTGCTCGACTTCTCCAACGCTCGACGTCTGTATCACATTGCCGGCGCGTCTGTTGCCTCCGATGTCTTACTCGGAGCGCGCATCCTCGATGCTGATGAAGCTGAGGCGGCAGGGATCTTCAACCGGGTGACTCGCTCGGATCCGCCGGAAGATGACGTGAACAAGTGGCTTGCAGAGATTGCATCCCTCGCGCCCAAGAGTCAGGCAGCTCACAAGAAGGCTCTCCGAGCGCTCATCGATCAGATACCTCCGAGCCCCGAGTCGGACCCAGCTCTCACCGAAGAGATCACCAAGCTTTCGATCGAGGCCTTTGGGAGCGAGGATCTTCAGGAGGGCATTGCAGCCTTTGCCAGCAGGCGTAAGCCGAATTTCAAGGGGCGCTAAAGCCGTGGTGAGCGAGGAATCGCTTGATCCAGACGAGGTTCAGGGACTTCTCGACCGTTGGCGAGCAGCCTACCTAGCTGGTGACTCGGTTGCCGTCGGAGATCTCTATGCGCTCGACGGACTCTTGGCCTTTGCAGAAGAGGCCAGCTCATATGCCGGGCGCGATGCAGTAGAAGTGGCGATCGAATCCCGCTTTGCAGAGGCGAGCTCGGTCGGCGAAGTTGTCTTTGAGTGGGGAGAGCCGATCATCGACGGCGAAATGGTGGCGGTAGAGTTTTGCGATCTCCCCGATCGGGGTGAAGCAAACGGCGTCGCGATCATGCGGATTGTCAGAGGGCGAATCGTTTTTGATCGCCGATTCCGAGAGCCGCCTAATTCCGGGGGACAATAGAGCTAGTTCGGCGCATCCCATTGGAATTGCGGACCCCGGACAGCGAACTTCCAACCGAGTGCGAGCGGAGTCAACGTGCCCAACGAAGCGACAATCATTGCCGCCTTCTTCGCGGGAATGCTTTCGTTTCTGACGCCGTGCGTCTTGCCGTTGGTGCCTGCCTACCTCTCGCTCATGAGCGGAGTGTCTGCGACAGACGTTCGTGAGGGCACTGCGGACAAATGGCGAATCGTCACCGCGGTGAGCATGTTCATATTGGGCTTCACGACAGTCTTTGTCGCGTTTCACGCATCCGCCTCTGTCATCTCGCGCTTCCTCGTAGGCAACCAAGCGATCGTTCGCAAGATTGCGGGGGTGTTCATATTCACCATGGGCTGTCTCATGGTGGCCAATGCGTTCGGGAAACTCGCCTGGCTCATGCGCGAACGCCGCTTTGAAGCTCGCACCCGTGGCCTAGGACTCTGGGGCGCACCGATTATGGGCGCTGCGTTCGCGTTCGCGTGGACGCCATGTATCGGTCCAGTGCTTGGTGCGGTGCTCGCAACCGCGCAAGCAGAGCAGACGGCCGGTAGGGGAGTGATCTTGCTGGTGGCCTACTCGCTTGGTCTCGGCGTTCCATTTATGGCAGCCGGACTGGCGATGGGCAGACTGGTTGGTTTCTTCGACTGGTTCAAGCGCCACTCCAAGGGATTGCAGGTGGCCACCGGCGTAATTCTTGCGGCCTTTGGAATCTTGCTCTTTTTCAACCTGGTGAGCGCCATCGCAATTTGGATGCAGCAGCTCTTTGCGAAGCTGGGGCTGGACTGGCTGTCGTCAAGCTGAGTTTGCGGTGGCGCCAGCCCGCTGGAGGGCGCTTTCTATGGAAGCGGCGTCGGGAAATGCCCGCGCAAACTTCTCCTTGACGACTCCGTCTGTTCCGACAATCACCGTTGTGGGGAAGCCGGAAACCAGATAGCGCCCTGCTATTTGGCCCTCGTCTAGCCCCACGGGGAAGTCCATGCGCTTCTCGGCAACGAACCTCCTGACGGCGTCGGGCACGTCGTTGACAGCTATTGCGACAAAGACCGTTGACTTGTTGTAGCGGTGATAGACCTCAACAAGGTGAGGCATTTCCTTCTCACACGGTGGGCACCAAGTCCCCCAGAAATTGATGAGAACAACTTTTCCCCTATGAGAGGCCATGTCGAATACCGAGTCGTCGATGGTCTTCAACTTGAAACTAGGGGCCACGGATCCGATCTGAGCGACTCCGGGATCTGGTGGGGGCCCATCGCCAGCGCTATCTGGCGAGCTCTGCTTGGCTGGCGTCATTACCACCGCAAGCACCACTACGGCCAGTACTGCTACTCCAACTGCAATGGGAATGAGCGGGCTGCGCCGACGCGCCTTGGCCTCTTCTTCGGGTTGATCTGACATCGCCATATCATGTTAGCCGCGCATCTGAGCCCTCGAATTCCGGCCGCAGAGCCACGATTCGGCCGGCGAAATCGAGTCTTGGACGAGTAGCTGACCTGCACGCGGGCCCCCAACTACCAGGCGGTGAGATGTCCTTTTTTGATAAGAACCGAGATGAGCTGGCGACGAGCGGAATCGATCGGTCGCGCCTGCCGCCGGGGCAATACTCCACCGGCAGGTTCCCGATTCTCCACGAAGGTCCGGTGCCGGACTACGGCGACTTCTCGAACTGGACGTTTGAGGTTGTCGGGCTTGTCGAAAGGCCCATGAAGTTCTCGTTTGAAGAGTTTCGTTCTCTCCCGGTGACTTCGGTCCTATGCGACATCCATTGCGTCACCAAGTGGTCGAAGTTTGATACCGAGTGGGCCGGAGTCACGGTTGATCATGTGGCGGACCTAGCAGGTGTCATGCCAGAGGCAAAGTTCGTGATCGCTCACGCCGAGTTCGGATACACCACAAACCTTCCCGTCGAGGACCTGCTTGGGCACCCACACAATCTGCTCGCTTATCGCTTTGGGGGAGATGAGCTGGAGCCGATCCACGGCGGGCCGCTGCGTTTGCTCGTGCCCCACCTCTATTTCTGGAAGTCTGCGAAGTGGCTGAGGGCTCTCGAATTTGTTGAGTCAGACGAGCCCGGATTCTGGGAGAGCAACGGTTATCACAACTACGGCGATCCCTGGAAGGAGCAGCGTTACTGGGGGGATTGACGTCGTAGTGGTAATAACCCGCCGCTCCTAGTTCAGCTCGGGGGCGATCGGCGCCCATTCGCCCGTGACGACATCGGGCACCTGGCGAAGTTTCTGGTTCGACCACTGCGACTCACTCCAGATGAATGGCTTTCCCCCACCGGCCGGTGGCGGCTCAAAGACCGGCGTGCCGTACTTCATCCAGAAGAAGGGCTGAGTCTGCGAACTCGTCAGCCCTGGAGCCTTCGGGATCGACGCCTTCGCTCGCGAAGCCGTAACTACCTTTGCATCGACCGAGCCTTCGGGAATCGTCTTGGGCTTGGGGGTCGTGCCGAATCCGAGATCCCACCGCCCGTAGATCGAGAGCGGCTCACCGGGCGCCGTGTAGGTGATGAGCGCTTGGGCCGACGCGACGTCTGTCACGGTATCCATGCGCGCCAGGAACTGTTGGCGGCGCATCGGACGATTCTCGATCGACTGGATTTGCTCCCTCACGTAAAGCGATGCCGGGAAGTTGACGCCGAGGATCACATCCGGCTGAATCAGCTCATGGTCATAGCCGGTTGGCAGTCCTTCAGGCTTGGTCCTCGTGTCGTACCCTCCTGTCTTGTTCGACTTGAAGAGGATGAAGTCCTTCCACGTCATTTCGACAAGCCCGATCTCCTGAGTCTTCATGTCGATAAGCCCGTATCCGTTCATATAGGTGCCTGAGCCTTCGAGGGATGTGAGTTCGAAGAACTCATCGAGTGTTGCAGCGAACTGCTCTGCGAGTGCCCCGCGCCACAGCATCCAGAGTGCCTCGACCTTGGGCTCGGAGTGTGTGGCAAGCTCGGTCGTCTCGTTGAACATGATTCCGTTGGCGTTGTAGCCGAAGTCGGTGTTGCTCAAGATGTTGCCTGGCGAGAGTGCGTTGACGGTGACGAAGGTGTCGTTGATTTGATAGGTCGATGCCATCGACTGGTCGAGGAAGCTAAACCATGAGTTGTGAGCCAGATAGATCTCATTTGAGGTCCGCTTTATGTATGCCGAGCACTTCGAACGCGAGAACTTGTTGTCCATCGCATCCATTAGGTCAGCGACCGCGTTTATGAAGTAGACATCAAGGAAGGACACCGTCGGAGACTCGTAGTTGAGGGTGAGCTCCTCAGGGCTGAAGCGCTCGGTCTTGGGAAGCCTCGCGGTAGCGAGTTCACCGGCGGTCGGAGCCGCCTTGGTGGCGCCATCGTAGATCCCAACCAGGCGATATATCAGTCTGCTGAGGCGTTCTTTGGTTTTCGAGTCGGATGCGCGCTGTACCCATTCGATCGTGTAGTTCCAGTTGTCGATGAGCATCTTCTTCGCTGTTGCAGTCTCAGTTGTGGTGGGCGGTACGTTCTTCGGATAGCCGGGGTCCACTCGGGCGATCGTGTCCCACAAGTTGTCGCGAGTGGCGGTTAGCTGGCCCTTCTGAAGGCGGCCTTGTATGTACCCGGCTTCATATTCCGCCTTGAAGTTGTCAGGGTCGTGGCTTATGACGACGAGGTTCGAGAGCGGGCCGAACTGCTGTAGGTAACCGCCGGTATCGTCGTCGATCGCAAATGATTCGACGCCCTGCGGGAACTTCAGCTTCTTCCCAGGTGAGGCAGGGGAGTCGGCTGACTTCTGGGCGCATCCCGCTGTGATGATCATCGCTAGCGCGAGTGCGAGCGTTAGAAGCTTCGCGAGGTGTTGTTTGATCATTGCTTCCTCACCGTGAGCGACGAGTCTTCGGTTCAGCTCGATCTGTCGAACGAAAGCCTAGCCTTTCTCGGGAAGCGATCTTGGGAGCTGAAGTGAGGGGCGATTCCAACGCCGAACCGGCGCGCTGACCACTCGCGGATTTCGGTCAAGAATGCCTGCTTTGATTCCGAAAACTTTACTGCGGGTGGGAGAAGTCGCACCGGGGTGATCACCTTGACCGGCCCGGTGGGATTCTGCACGGAAGGTGGTCGGAAATGCCTGATCACGACCCTGTTGTCAGGGCCACACGGATAATTGACGGACGTCCGATTCGCCAGTTCAAGGCTGGTCGGGAGTGCTTGGCGCCGGGGTGTAAGGTCTTACTCTCTCGATACAATCCGTCCAAGTTCTGCAGTAAGCATCACGAATTGCAGCCGATACCTCACTTTCGCGCATCCTGAAACGGACAACAGCTGCACGAGGCCGACCTTGAAGCGCCGCTAGCAAAGCGAGCAATTGCGCTATGATCAGGTTCTTAACCCGAATCTTCATTTGCGCGCCCAGGAGTCAGTGTGGCAAATAGCGACACGATTGCATCGATCAATGCACGACAGATACTCGATTCCCGTGGAAACCCTACGGTTGAAGTAGAGGTTCATACTTCTGCAGGCAATTCGGGAATGGCTGCAGTGCCAAGCGGCGCATCGACCGGAGCCTACGAGGCTGTGGAGCTGCGAGACGGCGGCAACGAGTTCGGAGGAAAGGGCGTCACCCGCGCAGTTGCCAATGTGAAAGATGTGATTGCCCCCGCGCTTGCCGGACACGACATATTTGACCAGCGAGGCATTGACGCGGCCCTGCTAGATCTCGACGGCACGGAGAACAAGTCCAATCTGGGCGCAAATGCCCTTCTAGGGGTCTCCCTGGCGAGTGCACATGCAGGAGCCGCGACCGCGGGGATCCCTCTCTACCGCTATCTCGGCGGCGCCAACGCACACAGGTTGCCCGTACCCATGATGAACATTCTCAACGGTGGTGTTCACGCGGCCAACAACGTCGATTTCCAGGAGTTCATGGTCATGCCCGTCGGGGCGCCGAGCTTGTCGGAGGGACTACGAATTGGCGTCGAGGTCTACCACGCTCTTGGCCGCGTGCTCGGCGCATCCAACCTCAACTCGGGAATTGGGGACGAGGGGGGATATGCCCCGAATCTCTCCAACAACGAACAAGCCCTTCAGGTCGTCGTCGAAGCGATAAGCACGGCCGGGTACGTCCCCGGCGATGAGGTGGTGATCGCCCTCGACCCGGCATCGACGGAGTTCTTCAGCGATGGCCGATATTGCCTTGAGGGCGAGGGGCGTGAGCTCTCGCCAGCCGAAATGGCTGCCTACTGGGCCGAGCTATGCGGGAAGTACCCGATTGTCTCGATTGAAGACGGCATGGCCGAAGACGACTGGGAAGGCTGGCACCAGCTGACCCAGGCGATCGGCGACCGCGTTCAGCTCGTTGGTGATGACCTGTTTGTGACAAATGTCGAACGTCTCGAGCACGGCATTGCGCGCGGAGTCGCCAATGCGATTCTCATAAAGGTCAATCAGATCGGAACGCTGAGCGAGACCCTCGACACCATCGCCATGGCGACGCGCGCTCGGTATGCGTCGGTTGTCTCTCATAGGAGCGGTGAGACCGAGGACACGACAATTGCCGACATCGCCGTAGCTGTGGGGAGCGGCCAGATCAAGACTGGAGCGCCGGCACGTTCGGATCGGACGGCGAAATACAACCGGCTCCTGCGGATTGAAGAGCAGCTCGGTTCGGCAGCGCGGTATCCGGGGCGTGACACCTTCTTGGTGAGGACCGGCTGAAATGCGTGGATTCGCATCCCGAGTTATGCGGGAGGCCGGATCGCGCATAGGCCACGTCGCGAGATTCGGGCGATGGGGGGTGCTGCCGCATTATCTCTTCACGATCGTTGTCGTTCTCACGTTGATGTTCGCCACGGTCTTGCCGATAAAGCGCCTTCTCGCCGAAGGTGAGCGCGAAGCTGAAATCAGGCGCGAAATCGAAGCGGTGAGGGCGAACTCTATGGAGCTCTCCCAGAAGATTGACGAACTGAATGATCCTGCCGTGATCGAGAGTCAGGCCCGCAGCAGGCTGGGGCTTGTTCGTTCTGGCGAGACGCCGTTGATAGTCACCGAGGGTCCGCTTCCAGACCCGGCTCCTCCGTCGGCCAAACCCAAGCCCAAGCCCAACCCCAAGCCACCGGCCAAGACGGCGACACCGAAACCGACCTCGACCCCAAAGGCTTCGCCGACACCTGTCAACGCAACTAAACCCAAACCGTCAGTGACGGCCAAGCGATAGCAGTCGCACCAATACGGCGGCGTTCCCCCAGAGAGGCGGCCATGGCGGTTGATCCTCAGGATTCGAGAGTCGTTTCGGCCCAGATTGGCAGGCCGGTGAGGGGCGAGAGCACCGTGATGTCGCGCTGCGATCTCGGCCTTCCCGTCGTGGTCAAGGTGGCACCGCTTCTCGATGACGGAACGCCTTTTCCGACCCTTTACTGGCTGACCTGCCCGCTGGCGTCGAAGCGGGTGGCGCGAATTGAGTCCGCGGGAGGAGTAGCCACTTACGCAGAACGAGCTGACTCCGATCCGGACTTCGCAGGCGATCTCAAGACTGCGCACATCGAATATGAAGCCGAGAGGGCAGAACTGCTCGGCATGCCCGAAGCGTCAGAGCTTGGCGAGTCAGAGGAACTCGCGCGGCCGGTGCCAACAGGTGGAATTGCTGGTGTCATGAAGCCCGGTTCCGTCAAGTGCTTGCATGCTCATCTTGCTCATACGCTGGGAGGCGGAAAGAACCCCATCGGGAGCGAGCTGGTACGCGAGGTTCTCCCGCTCAACTGCACCAGCCCCTGTGTTGTTGATCATGACTTGAATCCTGCCTGGAGGGAGCCTGAACTGTCTGAGCGCAAGCCAGAGACCGAAAGCGACAGCACAACCACTCGAGTTGGGGCAATTGATGTCGGCACCAACTCTGCGCGTCTGCTAGTCGCCGAACTAGAACCGGCATATCGGCCCATTCGAAGAGAAATGACAATCACGAGGCTCGGCTACAAAGTCGATGAGACCGGATACCTCGATCCGACGGCAGTGGAGCGGACCGCTGAGACGATTTCTCGCTATGCCTCGACTGCTGATGCGCTCGGGGTCGAGGCGATGCGAATTGCCGCGACAAGCGCGTGCCGAGACGCTTCGAACCGCGACGAGTTCTTTGCCCGGGTGAAAGTGATCACCGGGGTGGAGCCAGAGATCCTGAGCGGTGAGGAAGAGGCTGCGATCGCGTTTCTCGGCGCGCTCTCGGGCATCGAAGACCCCGGCCCTTGGCTCGTCGTCGACATCGGTGGCGGATCGACAGAGGTTGTCCTTGGCGAGGTCTCTGGGGGAAGGCTAGCTGGTGAGGGCCGGGCCGAGGTCACCTCCTCGATCAGCATCGACATGGGATGCGTGCGGATCACCGAACGATTCCTCAAGTCGGACCCGCCGACCTCAGCTGAGAAGGCGGCCGCAACGGCGGCAATCGAGGCAGGGCTCGACTCAGCTGAAAAGGTTGTGGACGTCAGTTCTGCTTCCAAGGTGATCGGCGTGGCCGGCACCGTCACGACGCTCGCTTCGATTGGGTTGGGGTTGACGGACTATGACCCCTCGAAGACGCACCACTACCAGTTGCCGGCGAGAGAGGTACGTCGCTTGTATGAGGCGCTCGGTGCGATGACTGCAGCCGAGCGAGTCGAGAAATTCGGAGTGCTACCTGGCCGGGCAGATGTGATCGTTGCTGGTTCCATGATCCTCTTGGCAGTGCTCGAACGCTGGGGATTTGACTCGGTACTTGTGAGCGAGTCCGACATCCTCGACGGCCTAGTCCTCTCCATGGGCGGATCACCTCATGAGTGAGGGCCCGGCCTACTCGCCAACTCGCGCATCGACAGTTGCAGCCATCGTCTTCTTCAGGGTCCTGGACCTCGTGGCGATAGGGCTCGGGGGCCGAGTGCTTTCGGGCCGATCATGTCCGTGGGGGTGTTTGCAGGAGGGCATCTCAAACTGGGACGCCCACTGGTATTCCGGTATTGCGGCCTTCGGGTATTCATACATCCCGGGTACTGACTCCAACGCGGCGTTCTTTCCCGCTTTCCCTCTGCTGATGCGATGGGGCGCGCCCCTCTTTGGGGGCAACTACCTGTGGTCCGGTTTGGCGGTTTCGCTCCTCGCCTCTGTGGCCGCTCTCGTCTTCCTAGTTCGCCTTGTAAGAGCGGACTTCGGGACTCCCGCTGCGAGGAGAAGTGCGATCCTGCTGTCAGCCGCGCCGACAGCCTTCTTCTTTGCACTCCCTTATGCCGATGCTCTCTTGCTCATGCTCTGTGTGATATCGATCTTTGCTGCCCGGCGGCGCCGCTGGCTCTCAGCGACGCTACTTGCCGGATTGGCGGGCACAGTAAGGGTGACTGGAGCCCTGCTAGTGATCCCGTTGCTGTGGGAGTTCTGCGAGCAGAACAGCTGGCGTGTGCGGGAGGTCTTCACCGCACGAAGCCTTAGGCGCCTCTTGCTACTGGCGATCGCGCCGCTCGGAATTGTCGCCTACATGATCTGGCTCCAGATCCGCTTCTCTGAACCACTCGCGTTCTTCAAGGCGCAGCTCGATGGCTGGCCCCACCGGACCACCTGGCTGTTGCGCCCGGTTTGGGATACGGGCGTTGAACTAACCCGGCCGGGAAAACATCTCGGTGGTCTGCGCCCAGATCTGTATTGGTCCTACGCGCTTGACATTGCGGTGTTGGTCGCTGCCGCTGTGCTCTTTGTGACGGCGATGCGCCGAAGAATGCCCGGCGTGTACTTGCTTTGGTGGGGTGTGGCCCTGATATTTCCTCTCATGTCCGGTACCACACATTCGTTTGCGCGCTATACCTTGGTTGCCTTTCCTCTCTATGTTGCAGCGGCTCTGGTCTTGCGGAGGCGAGCGGCTTTCCTCGGGGTCGCCTCGGCCTCCCTTGTGCTCCAGCTGGTTCTTGCGCGCGCGCACGGCATGGGCTGGTGGGTCGGGTGACCGAGAGCACGCTCGACAGAGCCATTTGGCATCTGGCTCCCGGACGCGACTCTCCGCGGTGGATGCCGCGTCTGATAGCTGGAATCTGGCTGCTGTGTGTCGCTGTAGGGGTCTCCTATGCGCTCATTCAGCCTGTGTGGAGCGTTGTCGATGAAGGGCCCCACTTCGGTTACGTCGAGCTTGTTGGCGAGCAATTTCAGTTCCCGAGGGCCGGCGAAACCCTGGTATCAGAGCAAGTCTTAGCAATCGGCCGTGATCGTCAATGGGGATGGCAGTATCCGCGCGACGGGTCACTGAAGGTCGAGGGCGATGAGGCGCCGGTTGGCACGGGCCGGGCTGACGAATCCCAGTGGGTGCGGGCAAACCTGTGGCGCTTCAACTATGAGGCGATCCAGCCACCGCTCTACTACCTAATAAGCGCGGCGGTTTACAGGCTGACACCGGGGAGTGCCTTGGAGCGCGTCTATGCGGTCAGGGTTCTCTCAGCGATCCTCGCGTCGCTAAACGTCTTGATTGCGTACCGGATTGCCCGCCGGATCTCCCCGAAGAGCCGAATCCTCCAAATTGGCGCGCCAGCGTCATTTGTGCTGCTACAGGGGTACATGTTCAATCTGAGCCAGGTCACCAACGATGCGCTGGCCGCGCCAATGGGCGGCCTCATGATTCTGGCGATGCTTCGGGCGATCCAAGACGATCTCAATCGTCGCGATGTCATGACGATCGGCTTCGCACTCGGCCTTGCGTTGCTGACCAAGTCTGTCCTGTGGTCCATGCCATTTGTGATGACAATCGTCTTCTGGCGCGAGTTCGGGCTTCGCAAGGCATTTGGATACTTGAAGTGGATTGCAGGAATCTCGGCCGCCGTCTTTGTTCCGTGGCTCATCCGGAATCTATTCGTCTATGGCGATGCCACCGGACAGTCGACCATGAGCCGATTTCTTGGGACCTTCTTTCCGGCGCAGAGATTTGTCAGCCCCGGCGAGGTCTGGAACTACACATGGACCGCGACTCGCCACATGGTCCTCAGCTACGCGTGGGGCGAGCCAGTCTGGGTCTGGGCTTATCGGGCCGCAAATGTGATCGCCGTATATGCACTCCTTGTCTTCGTGGCAGCGGGCTGGATTGGCTGGTTCTTCCACAGAAGGAGGATGCGCGCGAGAAGTCACCACCCGTCGGCTGAGCGAGACGCTGGTGGAGATGACGCGGAAAGTGCTGATTTGGCGAATAATCGCCAACAGCCGGCGCCTCTGCTCGAGCGCCCCGGCATGTGGGTATGTGGACTGACGGTGTTGGTTTCGTACCTTTTCTTGTTGGTATTGCCAATGCTCGGTGGGATTGCAGTTGTCGGACGCTACATGTACCCGGTCTCGGCGGCAGTTGCCGTGGGGGTGACCTTTGGCGCGGCTCGTGTTGTGCCCCGCCCCAAGCTGCGGGTCGCATTTCTTGTGCTGATTGCAGTCGCGTTTCTGGCTCTGAATGTGATCAATCTCGTCGGCTGGCGCGACATGGGCTTGACAACTTCACGAGTTGCCGACGGCATTGCCTATTCAGATGGCGCAACCGCGCCATCGACGGTTTGGTATTTCGCCGGCGGGCGCAATGAGGGTGGGTTCACTCAGCATTTCACGATCTTGAACCCGGCACCGCTGAGGGCGACGGCGACCCTCAACTACTTCATCGGAGGAGGCACTGTCTCGAGGCGCAGCGTCGAGATTCCACCCGGTGAGAGCGTTATCGTGAACACCCGCCTTGACCGGGCCGGCGGCGCGGGGGCTGGGCACTTGAGCATGGGAACCATGATTGAGTCCGACGTTCCGGTGATTGCCGAGCGCGGCGAGTATTTCTTCGTCTCCGACCGTGGTTGGAATGGCGGCTCCATAGTTGCGGGCCGCCCAGCGCTCACATCCGAAGGCTTTTTCGCGGCTGGGCGTGTCGGGGGAGGTTGGTCGGAGGTGCTTTCCTTCCTCAATCCGGGTGACGAGTCGGCGCGAGTGACCATCGAATACCTCGCCGATGGCCGTACGCGCGAGGCGACTCTCGTTGTGCCGGCGCGCTCGCCCGCCCGTGTTGACGTCGGTAGCCGGGATTCCGGCGCTCTCGGCGAGCCCGCAGATCGCCTGTCGGTTCGGGTCCAGTCCTCTGTTCCGATTGCTATGGAGCGTCAGCTCTATCGCTCGGGCGACCGCTATGCGGGAGGCGATTGGGCGCCAGCATCGGCCCCGTCACCGAATTGGACCTTCCCCCTTGTCCAGTCGGGCCCCGGATATCACCCGACGCTCGTGGTGATGAATCCGTCTGGCGCCCCTGGCGAGGCCCGCTTGCGTTACCACCTTGGTACCGGGAAGGTCGAAGAGCGTCTTGCCCAGGTGCCGCCGGGCCGTACTGACATGGATCTCGAGGTGGCGGCGGGACCGGGAATCGGAGTTGTGGGCGCTCCCTTCGTGCTCGAAGTCGCATTTGACAGAGAAGTGATTGCCGAGCTCGAGACGTCAGTTCGCGACAGCGGGTATGTCGATCTACTCGCCCAGCCGGGCTCGAACAGGGCCTCGGAACGCTGGTACTTCGCTACCGGCTCGACTCAGCCGGACTTCACGCAGCGCATGACGATCTTCAACCCTTCAAGGGATGCGCAATGGGTGCGAATCACCTACTTCCCCGGTCATCCGGCGACCTTGCCGACGGTGCATCAGGCAGCAGTCGAGAAGTCAGTGAAGATGTCTGCTGGCGAAGTCCTTACGATTGATGTCGAAAATGACGCGCTCGGCGTAGGTGCGAATCAAGACCTATCGGTCATGATCGACGCGGATCAACCGGTGTTCGCGGGGCGCATGCTGTATTTCATTCATTCGTTTTAGGCCCGGGTGCTGGAACTGGCAGACAGAGGCGGCTTAAACCCGCCTGCCTTCGGGCGTGAGGGTTCGAATCCCTCCCCGGGCACTTGTTGCAGCGTTGTCGGACAAGTTCGAGACAGAGGAAAAGCGCACCCAGCGAGCAAAGTCAGCTCGCGTCGCGCACATGCCGTAGCAGCTGGTCACAGAATCGCTCGATACCAAGTTCCGCCACCGGTTCGGAATATTTCGGCCGGTCTAAAGCTTCGTCTTGGCGTGACATGAGCAAGGCGGCTGATGTGTAGAGCCGTTCGTCGACGAGTCTTCTGCACAGTTCGGCATAGCGCTCCAAATAGGACGCTTTCTTGAACTCAGGAAATACCTCGAAATGAGGTTCGCGAGGTTCGACTGGAGCGAGGCTCTCGTCGCACGACTCGAGCAAGAACAGGTAGCCGACAAATGGAGCCGGGCTGCTGCCGAAGGCCCCTTCGCGAAATGCCGTCCAAAGGTCTGTTGCATTTCCGATTGCCTCCTCAGCCCGGTTATTGAAGTTGTTTCCGAAGCTGGGTCCGACTTGTGACTTGATTTCAACTACGGCACGCAATCGACGATCCTTGACAACGATGAGATCCCACGCTTTCTGTGAACGGAAGAATCCGGGTATCTCGGTTTGTTTGAAATGAATCTCGCTCGGATTCACGCCTGCGGCGACCGTGAGTGCCTTGAGCGCCCGAAGGAATCCATCGCACTGCTTGCCCCCTACGACTTCACCACGCCGACCATCGAAAGTTTCGGGGCGGTCCACTGCTCCGCCAGCCCTACTGCTCCAGAAATGCTGAACCGCATCTCCGAATAGGTCAGCAATTTCAGGCAAGGCGAAGCTGGGCGTTGGCTGCTGAAGATTCCACGGCAGCGGTAACGCGATGTACAGCCTCTGCGTGATAAGCGGCCTGACTCTCGACACCTATTGAGTCACGGCCCCACGCGAGTGCCGCAATGGAGGTCGTAGCTGTGCCGCTGAATGGATCCATGACGGTGTCACCGACGAAAGAGAACATGCGCACGAGTCGCTCAGCAAAAACCACCGGGAACGGCGCCGGATGGCGCTGCGTAGATGCTCCACCCATGCTCCACACTTGCTGAAACCATTCACGATGCCGGTCTCTGGGAATTACCGAAAGCACTCTTTCGGCGGGCGTTGGCGACCGATAACCTCCCGGCTTTCTCTGCGACAGCACCCACTCGATGTCGTTCTTGATCACAGCATTGGGCTCGTAGGGTTTGCCTAGGAACCCTCCGCCGCCAGCTTCGAAGTTTGCATTGGCAATCTTGTGCCAGACGATTGTCGCCAAATTATCGAACCCGATTGCGCGGCACCGTTCTTGAATCGTGGCGTGCAGCGGGACCACGACGTGGCGGCCAAATCGGCGTCTCGGCAGGCAGACGTCTCCGACATTGATAACGAGTCGGCCGCCAGGAACGAGGACGCGCATGCACTCACTCCAAACTTTGGAGAGGTGGTCATTGAACTCCTCGTAGTCATCGACATGACCGAGTTGGGATGGCCCGGGGTCGTACTCCTTCAGTGTCCAGTAGGGGGGCGATGTTACGACTAGCTGAATTGACTCGTCTGGAATCCAGCTGAGGTCGCGAGCATCTCCGTTTACGAGCGAGTGCGAGGTTGGCACGAGGGCGCAAGCAGCCTCGATTTCTGAGCAAGCAGCCAGGTTCTTAGCAATTGCGGGTATTGCCTTTTGCGGTTGCTCGGCCACATCTTCAAGGAGGCCCGATGGCGTGATTTCCTGAAGGATCTTCGAGGTGCGGCTAGCTGCTCCCGCGCCTCGATGGATAACGGCCGACCTCAACGGGAGAGATCCGCTTGGGACTCGCACTCTTGCGTCTTGACTCATGGTTGGAGCCTAGTCCACCCCGTATGACAATTGACTGAATTTGGCGGCCGTCAAGTTGAACGCTGATGCCGCGGTGCAGATCAGCACCGTCTTCAGCCTTTGTCACGCAGCATTCGCCGGAGGATCTTCCCCGATGCGGACTTGGGAATCTCCTCGACGAACTCGACCTCGCGGATCTGCTTGAAGTGGGCGACCTGACCGGCGATGTGAGCGGTGATCTCCTCTGCGGTTGATTCGACTCCCGGCTTGAGTACCACAAATGCCTTCGGGATCTCACCAGCTTCTTCGTCGAGAATCCCAATTACCGCCGCATCTGCAACAGCGGGATGAGTGACCAACAGTGCCTCTAGCTCGGCCGGAGCAACCTGGAAGCCCTTGTACTTGATCAACTCCTTGACCCTGTCGACGATCGAGAAGTACCCGTCGGGATCAACCGTCGCGACGTCACCGGTGTGCAGCCATCCTTCGGAGTCGATGGTCTCCGCGGTTGCCTCCTCGTTGTTGAGATAGCCAGGCATCACCTGGGGGCCGCGAATCCACAGCTCTCCTTCTTCATCAGCCGCAGCGTCTTCGCCGGTCTCCGGATCGACAATCCTGGCCTCTGTGGAAGAAACCAGGAGCCCGACCGTGCCCGGACGTGCTCTACCCAAAGGTGAAACATGGGTTACAGGCGAGAGTTCAGTCATCCCGTATCCCTGGGCAACCTCGCACCCAAGACGAGCCTCTGCCTCCGCCGCCAAATCAGCCCCCAGCGGGGCGGCCCCAGAGAAGACTTGTTCGAGATTGCTTAGGTTGTACTCATCTACGAGGGGGTGCTTGGCGAGTGCCAGGACCACCGGAGGTACGACGAGAGCTCTCTTCACCTTGTACTCCTGGGCGAGGCGGAGGAATTCAGGTAAGTCGAATCGGGGCATGGTGATCACCGTCGCTCCCGCAGCCAGGCTTCCGTTGAGGAGCACCGAGAGGCCGTAGATGTGGAAGAACGGAAGGAAGGAGATGATCGGTTCGCCCTCTTCGAACGGCAGGATCGCGGAAACCTGCTCGTGGTTGGCGACCAGATTGCGATGGGTGAGCATGACTCCCTTGGCCAGCCCCGTTGTGCCGCTCGAATACGGCAGGCAGACCACGCTATCTGTGGGAATCTCTACGTGAGTCTCGAGTGGTTCGCCCATGAGATCGGCGAGGCTCTCACCGCTGCCCGGGTCGATCGTGACCACCGACTCGACGCTTGTACCGTCGGCCCCCGCAGCTGCAAGCTCGGCGAGCGGCGAGACCGTGATCAGTAGGCGGGCGCCCGAATCGGTCAGCTGGTGGTGGATCTCGCGGTCCGTGTAGGTCGGGTTGATGGTGGTCACCGTGCATCCGGCCCATGCGGCACCGTGGAGGGCTACCGCATATTCGGGAATGTTGGGTGCTAGCAGCGCGATGACGTCACCCGGGGCACAGCCGCGCGCGACGAGTCCGCCAGCGAGCGCCTTGATAGATGCGAAAAGTTCGCCATAGGTGATCGTCCGGCCGGTGGCACCCTCCACAAGCGCCGGCGATTCGGAGAGGCGCTCGGCGTGGCGCATTGCATAAGGGGTGAGCAACGTCTCCGGAATTGAGATATCGGGGTAGGTACTCGTATACGTCATGGCCATCTCCCTCTTCTGTACTAAGCCGAGCTGACACCGTACCCGCGGGCCTCGATCGGCCACCGGGCTACGACCTCGTCGCCCGAGAGAACCCAGAACTCGTCATGGAAGTTCACGGTCGGATCGATATGGGCTATGGAGAGATTCGCTTTGGAGCCCAAAGGGAAATCACCCTCGTCAACTCGAAGCGTTGCGTGCTCGTCAGAGAGGAACATGACATCGCCCTGACCGGGGCCAATCACTTTCGGATTCCCATGGTCCATGGCGAACGCCTTGAGCCCACCGTCAGCAACGGCGAGATGCGGAGACGGCCGGCTTATCACGGTCGTCATCACCCAGGCCGCCCGGTCAAAGCCGAGCTCGAGATCTAGATATGCGTCGTCCATTAGCGCGTATGAACCCGCCTGGATCTCGGTGATTCCATCGATCATGCCTGTGATGCGATAGGTGCCTGTGCCGCCGCCCGAGACGATCTGGACTTCAATGCCGGATTCTTCAATCAGCGCCTTGGCGTCGAGTAGGACTTGCATAGCCTGGCGCGCAGCGCTCTCGCGGGCATCGCCGTCGGCCATGAGCACAGCGTGGCCCTCATAGCCCATCACTCCGCGGAATTCGAGGCCCGGCAGGTCGGTGGCAATTCGTGCCAGGTCTGCCGCTGCCTCGGGCCTCACGCCGCAGCGGGGCATGCCGACATTGATGTCGATGAGGATTCCAATTGTCGATGCATGCCCAACGCTGCCAACAGCGTCAGAAAGCTCCCGCAATCCGAGCTCTGAATCGGCCGCGACGGTCAAGCGGGTCTTGGCAGCGATGTCGGCACACCTCTCGGCCTTGCCCGGCCCTAACGGTTCGTTTGCTATGAGGATGTCGGCGACCCCGTGGGCCGCACAGATTTCGGCCTCATAGACAGTTGCACAGGTGACGCCGACGCAAGCGCCCGCCTCGAGCTGGCGGCATAGGATTTCGGGTGTCTTGTGAGCCTTGAAGTGGGGTCTCAACTTGGCGCGCGCATCCTTGAAGAAGGAAGCCATCTTTTCGATGTTTCTGTCGAGCGTATCAATCTCGGCGACTAGCGCCGGCGTCGGTATCTCGTCGAGGTGCAATTGCGGCTCGCTTTGACTCGTCTTGGGCGGTCGGGTGCGGCGAGCTTATCGTTGGGCGCACAAGACTGACACGCATGGGAGGCGGATTGATGAGTGAGTTCAGGGTCGAGCGCGATTCGATGGGCGAGATGCAAGTGCCGGCAGAAGCGCGCTATGCCGCATCGACCCAGCGCGCTGTGGAGAACTTTCCGGTGAGCGGGTACCGCCTGCCGCGCGCGGTGGTGGGGGCACTGGGGCTGATCAAGTGGGCGGCAGCCGAATCCAACGCCGAGCTGGGTTTGCTCGACGCAAAGATTGCCGGCGCGATCACTGAGGCGGCGCTCGAGGTGGCCCGCGGCGAGCACGACGACCATTTTCCTCTTGACGTATTTCAGACGGGCTCAGGGACGTCTTCAAATATGAACGCCAACGAGGTGATTGCGAACCGAGCTACGGAGTTGATTGGTGGGGATCCCCGCGTGCATCCGAACGATCACGTCAACGCGGGCCAGTCGAGTAACGACGTCTTTCCGACCTCGATACATGTTTCGGTCTATACGGAGATCGACGCGGTTCTGCTTGAATCTCTCGAGACCCTTGCCGCTTCGCTTGAAGCCAAGGCGGTTGAGTACGACGGCATCATCAAGGCAGGGCGCACACACCTGATGGATGCGACTCCGGTCCGCCTGGGTCAGGAGTTCGGGGGATACGCGGCTCAAGTCCGATACGGGATCGCTCGTATCAACGATGCGCTGGCGCGCCTTGCTGAATTGCCGCTTGGTGGAACAGCAACGGGCACGGGGATCAACACGCATCCGGAATTCGCACGCATCGCTATTGAGCGGCTCGCCAAGTCCACGGGGCTGCCCTTTGTCGAAGCGCCAAATCACTTCGAAGCCCAGGGCGGCAGGGATGCTCTCGTTGAGATGAGCGGAGTCCTGAGGACTCTCGCGGTCTCGCTCTACAAGATCGCTAACGATATTCGGTGGATGAATTCGGGACCGATGGCGGGAATAGCAGAGATCCGAGTCCCGTCGGTCCAGCCCGGATCATCGATCATGCCGGGCAAGGTGAATCCCGTCTACTCCGAGGTTGTAATGCAAGTAGCGGCCCAAGTGATCGGGAACGATGCGGCAGTCGGAGTGTCAGGACTCTCGGGTAACTTCGAGCTGAACGTGATGATCCCGGTGATCGGTTGGAATGTGCTCGAGTCGGTGGCTTTGATCGCAACGGCATCAAAGCTCTTCGCCGAGAGGTGTGTTGACGGGATCGTTGTGAATGAGGAGCGGTGCCTCAAGGGTGCGGAGTCGAGCTTCTCGATTGTCACGGCGTTGGTGCCGGCAATTGGTTACGACCTGTGCGCGGAGATCTCCAAGGAGGCCGCTGCTACTGGTAGAACGATTCGCGAGGTGGCCATCGAGAAGGGGGTCGATGCGGCAGTCGTGGACGAGGCCCTTGACTTGAGAGCCATGACCGAGCCCGGGGTGTAGTCCCTAGCTCTCGGTCTCGGTCTCGGTCTCGGTCTCGGTCTCGGTCTCGAGTTCCGCTTCTCTCTCGCGCTCGGATTCTTCCTGCTGTTGGTGCTGCATCGCCGTCATCACCGCACCGATGATCTTTGCGGCGTCATCGTCCATGTGGTTGCGAGCCCTGTAGAGGATCGCCGCACCAAGGAGAACCGGCGGGGTGACGACGTAGAACGCGATCCGCAGGTTGTTGTTGAACATGTCTGACAGCCATCCGATTAGCGGCGGCGCCAGCGATCCGAGAACCGCTGAAATCAACGTGAAGGCGGCAAAGCCAGCACCTCGAAGAGATGCCGGAATCGCATCAGCCATGCCGGCCCGGAGCGCGGGTATCGACATGGTCAGCGGGATGATCCCGACAACCTCTATTGCAAAGCGGATCCAAAGGGGCATTGGCAAGTATGAGATCGCGAAGATGATCGTGGCCGCGATGAGCGAGAGGCCGGCTATGACCGCCCTTGCACCTTTGATCTTCGATGCGAGTCTGTCGGCGAGGCGCCCGCCGTAGAGGGTGCCGACGGTTCCGCCGACCGCGATCATGCCGCCTACGAGTGCGGTTGCGGCTTTCTCCGATATTCCGTATTCGCGCTGGTAGAAAATCGGTAGCCACGCGCTCACGCCCATAACCGTGAATAGCAGGGTGCCAACGCCGACGAGCATGTACTTGAGCGTCTGGATTGCCATGATCGTCTTCATGTCGTCGCGCAGCCCGATGATCATGTCTTTCAGGAACCGCTTGAGCCCCCACTGGAAGAGCTTCTGGTGCTCATGCTCCTCGGCCGGCTCGAACTCCTTTGTCACTCCAGCGGAGATTCGGTCTCCCATGCCTCGCTTGGGCTCACGAAGCTTGTAGACGAGCAATGCCGTCGCAAGTCCCGGGACCGCTGACAGGGCAAATGCCCATCGCCAGCTCCCGAGCGCCTCGCCGATGAAGCCACCGAGTCCCAGACCGGCGCCCATACCGATTATGAAGCTGACTTGTTGAATCGAGTAGGCCTTGCCACGCCGATACATGGGGTAGTAGTCGGCTAGCAAGCTGTTTGCCGCAGGTTCTGTCATGGCCTGGCCGAAACCGAGAATCGCTCGAATCATGAAGATCTGCCAGAAGGTAATCGAGGCTCCGGTGAGCGCGGAAATCAGGCTCCAGAAGATGACCGTCCAGCCGACAGTCTTGACGCGGTTTCGCCTGTCGGCGATGTATCCCGCCGGTACCGTCATGATTCCGTGGGCGATGATGAAGGACGAGACCAGCATGCCGGCTGCGAAGTCCGAGAGGTGGAAGTGCTCCTGGACTTGCGCGAGCACACCTCTGAGGATGTTCTGATCGAGCTGGTCGACGAGGATCACCAGGCCGAGCACGTACATCGGCCAGTCGTTGACTATGTGTTTGGCCTTCGCCTTTTTCGGTGTGGTCTCAGCGACCTCGTCAGGCACCGTGCTCTCCGTAATGCAGTGGGCCGTGAATCGTAACGATTGAGAGCCCTTCAGCGCGAGTTGGACCGGCGTCAAAGCTGCGTGATGCGCCTAGCCTCTCTCTGACCTGACAGATACGCACCATGGACGGTGCTCCTGAATTGGCGGTTTGTGGCCTCGCCGGCAAAGAAGAGCCGGTTGTCGACGGGCTCGGCGAGCGCGTCGTAGTCATCACTTGTTCCACCAACCTTCACGTATGAGTACGCTCCCTGGGCGAATGGGTCTGATTCCCATTTCCAGATTGCAAAGGCTTCCGGGGCAATCGCCGTGCCGCCAAACATGGAGCGCAGTCCGGCCATTACTTGATCGAGAATCTCAGAGTCCTGAGCAGAGCGGAGAGACCGGGCATCATCTCCGGCGGCATAGGCCAGCAATACCGGTGCGTCTTCGAAGCGGGATACGTTCATGGTGACGGCAAACTTGGCACCGCCGGGAGGCGCATAGCCGAGGAAATCGACATCGCGGGGCCAGAAGATCTTTGGGAATCGGAGAGCAACTTTGGCGACGGCCCCGAAACCGAGCCGCTCAATGGCCCGTTGCTTGGTCTCCGGGAGTGCGGGCGAGAACTTGACATCTCCCGACTTGAGCACCCCGAGGGGTAAGGTTACCACGACTCTGTCAACTTGGTGCTCTTCGTTGAGCGTGATGACTGTTGCGTGATCTTTCGAGTAGTTGATCTCCCTGATGGGTTTGTTCAACTCGATCTTTAGGCCCGCGCCGACCTCTGCAGCGACTTTTCCGTATCCCTGAGGGAGTACGACTCCCGCACCATCGAACTCCTCATCGTCATCTGAGTACCAAGCAGATGCGTGATCGAGGTTGTCGGAGATTCCAAGCTCAACTGTCTTGATCGCCCACTCGATCTCTGGCGACCTTCGTTCGCCCTTCATTGCCTCGCTCACGGCTTGACCGACCGATATGTCCTCGCTGGATCGTTCGGCGATTTCACCTGCGCGCTCCTCAAGTTCCTCAATCTTGGACTCGAGCGTTTCAGTCTCGGATTCTGAAAGGGGCTTGTCGGTGAAGACGAAGGAGTTCTCTTCTCTGGTTTCGAAGGTCGGGGCACCGAGGCGCGCGGCGATTTCGGCAATCGGGTTGTCGATGGTGCCCTCGATCCATTGAGCGCCGAAGTCGATCGGTACGCCCAAGGAGTTGTCCGTGTAGATTCGCCCACCAATTCGGTTGCGGGCCTCAAAGACGGTTACATCAAAGCCGCGCCTAGCGAGCTCCGAAGCGGCGGTGAGGCCAGCCATGCCGGCTCCGATAACAGCGATACGCGAATTGCCCTGGCGCAGACCGGATTCACTGCACCCCGGCAGCGCGGTGAGCGCGCCGATGAGGAGTGCTCCTTTGAGAAATCCCCGCCGACCGAGTCTTATCGTCGCCGGGGACTCGATCACTTAGATCGGGCCGATGCCGCCACCTGCCATACCTGGAGGTGGGCCGATGTCTGGGGAGATGTCTTCAAGTTCACGCCGCGCGGTTTCGGGGAAGAAGAGATACATCAAGAAAGCCGAGATGAGCGCAAATGGCAGCAGGGTGAGTATCGCTGGGGCATATCCCCCCATGGTAACGATGAGCTGACCGGCTATGAAGGCTCCGGCCGCTCCGCTGCCCATTCCTATGGCACTAGATACAGTCGAGGCAGATGATCGCAGCGAGGTTGGAAATAGCTCGGTTGTATATGAGCCAAGCGCGGGAATCCACATCGCAGAGATCAGACTGCCGAGCGCCGAGGCAATCCAGAGAGGTGCTCCGGTAAGCCAATAGAGGGCTGCCTGGCTAGTTGCTCCCACCGTGGCGGCTGTGATGCCCACTTTTCTCCGCCCCATGGTGTCGGCGAGGCGACCGCCAATGATCATGCCTGCCGCACCGGGCAGTGTTGTTATGACCGTGAATAGCACGTACATGCCCGGCGTATACCCGAGAGCGTTCTGGATATAGCGGCCCTGATAGCGGCCTGCCGGGCTGCCATAGAGGGCCGAGAAAAGGGCGAGAACTCCCACCAGCGCGGTCCACTTCACGTGTGGCTTTCTGATCAACGTCTTCATCGGTGCCCCGTGCCATGCGCCTTCGAAGCGGCGCGATTCGGGCAGGTGACGAGCAAATACCGGAACTGTCAGCAGCATGAGAGCGGCGAGACCGTATAGGACCCTCCATCCGCCAGGAGAGATGTGCATCACGGCGGGAAGCATTATCAGTCCGATGCCTCCGCCGAGCCCGCCGCACATGGTGAAGACGCTAAGTGCGTATGCGCGTGACCCAGCGGGCATTTCCTCTATCACGTAAATCCATGCCAGCGAGAGCGCGACGAACATTGGGGCTCTCACAATCGCCTGCAGAACCGTGAAGATCACGAGGTTGGGGGCAAAGGCTGAGAGGAACGTACAAGTCGACGTCACTGCGAGAACGGGC
Organism: Acidobacteriota bacterium; assembly: GCA_003577105.1. Classification (GTDB taxonomy): domain Bacteria; phylum Actinomycetota; class Acidimicrobiia; order ATN3; family ATN3; genus ATN3. Next base: position 27,862 of record QEUQ01000015.1, read on the forward strand.
AGAAGAATTCGCCGCCTCCCGATGCGGTCGCCGAAGGGCAGGATCACCAGTCCCGGAATCGCACCTATGCCGATGAAGAAGAACATCCGCCCGAGCCCGGCGTCATTGCTGTGGAAGCTCTCGATGATCTGGTGTTGCGCGGCAGAGGTGAGTGATGTCATGTAGCCCATGACCACCGCGTACGCACACATGGTCGCGAGCAAGACGACCTCGGAGCGGGCCATGGGCTCGGCCGGCGACCACCACGGGGCCTTTTCAGTGCGCTTGTTGTGTTTGCCGGCCATGACATTGTCGAGGCCCTGTAGCGACGAGGTCGCAGTCTTGCGAATCTGCCCCCTGATGAGCGGGCTGAACATGAATGCGAAGACCGGAACCGTTCCGCTCCATCGCTGAGTCATGCGCACGTTGGTAACCGAGTCGCCGGCCTCAGTCAGATTTATTGCGAGCTGCCAGTGGCTCACCGGCCCAAAGCGCCCCTCTCGCATTGCGATTACGAGGCGGCTCCCAGGGTCGGCTTCGAGTACTACGGCGTCGAAGTCGAAAAGGGCGCTCTTGAAATGAAGCTCCGCGCCAACGGCTATCGGGCCGTCGGCTGTGGCTTCGTGGAGTCCCTCGAACCATCCATTCCAGCCGGAGATGTCCTCGAGAGCCCGCCAAATCGCATTGGCATCAGCACTGAAAATTGCCGACCGCGTGAGGCGATGCGCGTATCGTTCTTCTGTCGCTTGTGCGACCTCTTCCAAAGCTCACAGCTCCCGCGAATTGATCCCATATGAGGATGCGCGCCACGCCCTCTGACGCGCTACCCTCTTCCTAGGGTGAACGAGAACCGTACAAAGATCGAAATCGAGCGCGCGCACGAGCTTTCCGGAGGACCGACGTTCTATCCGAGCTGGGCCAGCTTCGCCGAGTTCTTCAAGGACCGGTGCGAGAGTTCGCGCGATGAGCTTTTCTTGGTGTACCAGGACACTGACGCCGACGAATTCGGGCGACGGGCGTGGACCTATGGGGACTTCGGCGAGGCGGTCTCGAAACTAGCGAACCACCTGACCACTGAGCTTGATCTGAAGGCTGGCGACCGCGTCGCGACTGCTATGGCCAACGTGGACTCAACGGTCATTGCCTACTTCGCATGTTGGGTCGCCGGGCTTTGCGCCGTTCCCGTTTCGGTGGCCGAGAGTGCCGAGCGCCAGAGATTCATAATCGAGAACTCCGGCGCGAAGGTGGCACTCGCAATTCCCGAAAGGTACGACCCGACCGCTGGACTCGGAGCGGACGGTCTTGAGCGGGTGATCACAATTGATGATGCACTTGCGGCGTCGGCAAGTCGCCCGGCAACCTATCAAGGACCCTCTGCTCCCCTCGATACTGACGCGTTCATCGTTTACACGAGCGGTACCACAGGCGCTCCAAAGGGCGTTCTGCTGCCGGCGTTCAACTTGATCTGTGATGCGGACGCGATCGCCAAATGGGATGGCATCTCCCCGGGCTTCACGACGATGTGCGTCTTGCCTTTGCACCACGTCAACGGCACGATTGTTACGCACGTCACACCCTTCTACGCGGGCGCCACCAACGTGCTCATTTCGCGTTTTCGCTCTGACCGCTTCTGGCCGATTGTTGCCGAGGAGTCCGTTGATGCTGTCTCGGTAGTGCCGACGATCCTGGAGTTTCTCCTAGAGGCAGATCGCAGCGGGGAGTACCCCGCAGACCCGGCAGGTGTCGAGCAACTTCAGTTTGTTGTGTGCGGTGCCGGCCCGCTACTAGTCGAGACAGCGATGGCGTGGGAGACGCGCTTTGGAATCCCGATTATTCACGGCTACGGCCTCTCGGAGACGACTTGCTACAACTGCCATTTGCCCCTCGATCTCGCTGACGATGAGCGCAGGCATTGGTTGGTTGATTACGGTTTTCCCTCTATCGGATGCGCGCTGAGCCACCAGGAGATGGCGATTCTCGGCCCTGACGGTTCGGAAGCTGCCGAGGGCGAGCGCGGTGAGATCTGTATCCGAGGCCAGGTAGTCATGAAGGAGTACTACAAGAGACCCGACGCCAATGAGGAAGCGTTCACCCACGGTTGGTTTCACTCCGGTGACGAGGGCTTCTATCACTTGGACTCCGATGGTCAAAAGTTCTTCTTCATTACGGGCCGGCTCAAGGAGTTGATAATCAGGGGCGGGGTGAATCTGAGCCCGCTCGAGATCGATGAAGCCCTGAAATCACATCCCAAAGTTGCTTTTGGAATGGCAATTCCCTTTGCCAACAAGTGGTACGGCGAAGAGGTCGCTGCATATGTAGTTCCACGCGATGGTGAGGAGCCCACTGATGCCGAGATTCTCGAGCACTGCCGGACGCACCTAGATCTGAAGTCCCGCCCCAAGGTTGTCGTTTTCGGTACCGAGGTGCCTTACACGACGACCGGTAAACCGAAGCGAATAGCACTGGCGCAGAAGCTTGCAGATGATCTCTCGCCATACAGAGAGACACAGTTCAAGGAGTGAGATGGCCGACCTGAATCAGATACTCGATGACCTTGCCGCAGAGCACGCGGCGCTCGACAGCGTCGTTGCCGAATTGACCGCCGAGCAGTGGGACCTCATGACGCTGGCCGAAGGCTGGAGTATCAAGGATCAGATCTCACACATTGCGTTCTTTGACGAGCGTGCTGCCGAAGCCGCTTCGGATGCTTCGGCATTTATGGCAGGCGTTGCAGAAGCGGCGGCTGATCCTGGCGCATACATGGAAGGGGCCCTCGGTCGTGATCGTGAGGGGCCGCCACTCGATTGGTGGCGCGAGGCACGCACTCAGATGATCGAGGTCTTTCGTCCAATGGATGTCAAGGCGCGCATCCCGTGGTATGGACCGCCCATGAGCACGGCGTCATTTGCCACTGCTCGCCTCATGGAGACGTGGGCGCATGGGCAAGACGTGATTGACGCGCTCGGTGTATCTCGAGAGCCAACGGACCGTCTTCGCCACATTGCGCATCTCGGTGTGAGGACCCGCAATTTCAGTTTCGTCAATAGGGGACTGCCTGAGCCCGAGGGGGATGTGCGAGTTGAGCTGCTAGCTCCGTCAGGTGAGGTGTGGGTCTGGGGGGCGGAGCAAGACGCGTCGAGGATTGCCGGCACAGCACTTGATTTCTGTCTCGTAGTCGCGCAGCGCCGTCACATTGACGACACTGATCTAGTCGTGGAGGGCGATGCGGCCGGAGAGTGGATGCGGGTAGCTCAGGCCTTTGCGGGGCCGCCGGGAGCGGGCCGGGAGCCTCAAGAAAAATGACCGGGAACTCGGGGGAGAGGTTCGAGTTCCCGGTCTAATCCGGCAGCAGATACACGCTTCGAGTGGCGTCCCCTCCGCTCGAACAAAGGCATCAATGCCTCGTAACCTGCCTACATGCCGCCCATCGCACATACGCTGAGCTGCATGTATTCCGCATTGCGCATGAACCGCGTGTCGGAACCGGGCCACTTGGGATATCGTATTTGCAGCGACTTCGTTACGGAGCGTGGCTGTTGGCGGCGACAGGCATGTGGCTGCCAGAGCATTCCCCCGATTTCATGGCTGTACTGGGGATCAATTGGTGCCGACATTATCTCTGGCGAACCCATCAGTTCTGCTTTGGCGCGTAACGGAAAGCGCACGTGAACGATAGACCTGTAGAGCCAGATTCTGAACTGCGTGACCTTGTCGCCGCGGCTCAGATTGGTGACGGGCAGGCCTTGGCCGCGCTGTATGACGCGTTTTCGGACAGGGTTTACCGGTACGCCTTAGTGATACTGCGCGATCACGAGGCCGCCGAAGATGTCACTAGTGACGTCTTTCTGGGGGTGCTTCGTAACATCGGGTCGTTCCAGTGGCGCCAGGGTTCGACCTTCGAATCGTGGGTCTTCCGGATTGCCCACAACGTGATTGTTGACGAAAAGCGGCGCCTGCTGAGACGCCCGACAGTTCCGCTCGCGGAGGAGGACGAGATGCGCTTGGTGAGCCCAGCCGACATCGAAGACTCCGTTATTGACGCGGTCGAGCTGCGGGATGCATGGCGCAATGTTGCAGGTTTGCCGAAGGGCCAAAGGCGCGTGCTCGAGCTGCGTCTGGTCGCAGGCCTGTCGGCTGAGGAGACCGGAGAGGTGCTCGGAAAGAGTGCCGGGGCAGTTCGTGTTCTTCAGCATCGTGCCTTGACCACTTTGAGGGAGATGTCCCGGGTGCCACAAGGGGCTGGCGATGAGTGACGATCTAGCCCGCCTAGACGCCGAACTCGACGCAATCATCGCGGGCGGCGACGCCCAATCTGATCTAGGCCGGGTGGCCGCAGAGCTGCGCGAGATGGCGCTGGAATTAGAGCGCCCTTATGGAGTGCACGCCAGAGCTCTCTTTGCCTACGCGGTGGCGGCGACTTGCGATGGCGAGACCGTCAACGGACATGCATGTACGACGGGTGGCAACGGTCACAAGAAGGTCGCCGGCGTCGCGGCGCTTACCGATGAAGTCATTGAATTCGAGCCTGCCTCCTCAGGCAGGCTGGGCCGGACCTATCACCGGATCGCACGTGTCGCTGCGGCATGTTTCGTGGTCGCTTCGATGTTCACCGGTGTTGCATGGGCGGCAAGCGACGCAGAGCCGGGTTCCCCTCTCTATTCCCTTCGCGAATTCGGATGGGAGTTGCAGGCTTCGTTTTCAACCCCCGAGGAGAAGGCTCAGCAATATGCGGACCAGGGGGAGACCTTGGTCATCAATGCTCGCTCGACGGCGGCCGTCTGCAATCCCGACAAGCTCGGTGCCGCAGTCGGAGCCGCACAGCGCCGCATTGACAAGGCACGCGAGCAGAGCGTGAGCCTTGAGGGTGAGGCCGGGGCAACTGCCAGCGCCAGGCTTCAAGCGCTAGAGGCCGCGCTCGCCGCGACGGGTGCGGAGCAGGCGCGGGCGTGTGGCCTGCAGGCTGAACCGGTTCCTGCACCGACAGATGCCGAATCCGCTGGAAAGCCTGAAGACGCGGGCAAGCCGTCTGACGTTGGCAAGCCTGAAGACGCGGGCAAGCCGTCTGACGTTGGCAAGCCTGAAGATGTCGCCCAGCCGGACAACTCCGGAAACGCGGGCGGCAACTCGGGCAACGCCGGCGGTAATTCTGGCGGCAATTCGGGCAAGTCTGGCGGCAACTCGGGCAAGTCTGGTAGCAGCTCAAGTGGCGGATCGAGCGGCAACTCCGGCAAGTCGGGCGGCAACTCCGGCAACGCCGGCGGCAAAAAGTAGGCCAGCTGCTACTCACTAGATTGACGGCGGTTAGCCCAGGCTGCCACTCACGACATCTATGAGTTCGCCGATGATCTGGGTCGCGTTGTAATCGCTTGGCGTGTAGATCCTCGCGACACCCGAGTCTCGAAGTGCTTGGGCATCTTGATCGGGGATGATCCCTCCGACGACTACCGGAATATCTCCGGCGCCCTCTCTGCTTAGGGCGTCGACTATCTCTGGAATCAGCTCTAGGTGGCTTCCTGAAAGTATCGAGACCCCAACGATGTCTACGTTTTCATCTCTTGCGGCATGTGCGATTTGGTCGGGTGTGAGTCGAATTCCTTCGTAAACGACTTCGAGGCCCGCATCGCGCGCCCGAAGCGCGATCTGCTCGGCACCGTTGGAGTGCCCGTCGAGCCCTGGCTTGCCTATTAGCACCTTCACCGGCCGCCCAAGCTTCTCTGCAGCTGCTCGGGCCTTCGAGCGCACGGCCTCAAGCTGTTCTTTCGAGCCCTCGGCTACGACAGAGCGGCCAAGCCCAGTTGGCGCCCGGTACTCGCCGAAGACCTCTCTCAGCAGTCCGGCCCACTCACCGGTGGTGACACCGGCGTGTGCTGCCGCAATCGTCGCAGGCATGATGTTCTCGTTAGTCCTTGCGACGCGCTCAAGTTCTTTGAGCGCCGCCGCCACTTCAGATTCATTGCGATTGCTTCTAAACGCGTTGAGGCGTTCGATCTGCTCAGCCTCCGCCGATGCCGAGACTGTGAGTATTCCGTCGTCCGCGCCTTCGGTGAGTGGCGACGGCTCGTGCTCTTCAAAGGCATTTACCCCGACGACGATCTGATCGCCGTCTTCCACCCTGCGCATCCGTCTGGCATTGGACTCGACGAGTTTGGACTTGATGTATCCACTCTCGACTGCCGCAACGGCGCCCCCCATCTCTAAGACATTTCCGATCTCGATCCGTGTGGCCTCTGCCAGCTCGGCTACCCGTGACTCAATCACGGTTGAGCCGTCAAAGATGTCCTCGTTGTCGAGGATGTCGGACTCGAATGCAAGGATTTGCTGGATGCGCAGCGACCATTGCTGGTCCCAAGGGCGCGGGAGACCGAGAGCTTCATTCCACGCGGGGAGCTGGATGGCGTTGGCCCGTGCCCGCTTTGAAAGCGTTACTCCGAGGGCCTCGAGCACAATCCTGATGACATTGTTCTCCGGCTGCTGCTCGGTCAGTCCCAGTGAGTTGACCTGAACCCCATATCTGAACCGTCGCAATTTCGGATCTGCGACGCCGTAACGATCTTGCGCGATCTCGTCCCAGAGGGCTGCAAAGGCTCGCATCTTGCAGACTTCTTCGATGAATCGAACCCCGGCATTGACGAAAAAGGAGATTCTGCCCACCACAGCTGGAATTTCATCCTCTGTCACCTGGCCGGATTCACGGACGGCGTCGAGGATCGCAATTGCCGTCGTAAGCGCGTAAGCGAGTTCCTGCTCTGGAGTAGCGCCAGCCTCTTGAAGGTGGTACGAACAGACGTTAATCGGATTCCAATTCGGAATGCTGCGAACTGTGTACGTGATCACGTCAGTAGTCAGGCGCACCGAAGCTTGTGGCGGAAATATGTAGGTTCCGCGCGATAAGTACTCCTTGATGATGTCGTTTTGGGTCGTCCCTCGCAGTATCGACGGATCCACTCCCTGCCGTTCGGCGGTTGCGACATATAGCGCGAGCAACCAGGGTGCGGTCGCGTTGATGGTCATCGATGTGTTCATCTCGCCGAGGGGGATTGCCTCAAAGAGGCGCTCCATGTCAGCTATGTCGCAAATCGGAACTCCGACCTTGCCGACCTCGCCGTGAGCCATTGGGTCATCGGAGTCGTATCCAATTTGGGTGGGAAGGTCGAATGCGACTGAGAGTCCTGTCTGCCCTTTGGCCAGGTTTTTTCTGTAGAGCTCATTGGAGGCAGCAGCGGATGAATGTCCCGAGTAGGTCCGCATCATCCACGGTCGGTCTTTGGGGCGTGGACTGCTGGGATCAGTCTTGTCGTACATGGCCTGTATCTTCTCAGTCATTGGGGCCCGGCGTGAAACGGAAGTGACCGATCGCACATCGGGGAGATTGGCTGGGGTGTGTTAGCTTTTCGCATCACACCCGATGCACTGGGCCGCCGCGGGGCCAGATGAAGTTCGCGAGGGCAAGTAGATGACTCTCGCCGTGTGACTTGGAGGACCGATGAAGCAGATAGTCGAGGCGATACTCTCGGGAGAGGCCGGTTCAGAGGATTTCGCCAACTTGGCCCTGCCCGAGTCGTTTCGAGCCGCACACATTCTGAAAGACGAAGTGGCGATGTTCGACGGCGTGCCATCTGCCGAGAAGGATCCCCGCAAGTCGCTCCATGTTGGAGAGTTTCCCCTGCCAAAGCTCGGCCCTGACGAGGTCTACGTCGCGGTCATGGCGTCGGCGATCAACTTCAACACCGTGTGGACGTCGATATTCGAGCCGCTGCCTACGTTCTTGTTTCTTGAGAGATACGGTCGGCTTTCCGAGGTGACCCGCCAGCATGATCAGCCGTATCACATAGTCGGCTCGGACGCTGCCGGCGTAGTCCTGCGGGTGGGTGAGGCGGTCAGGCGCTGGAAGCCGGGCGATATCGTCACCGCCCACTGCAACGTCGTTGACCTTCAAGAGCCCGAGGGGCACGAAGATTCAATGCTTGACCCCAATCAGCGAATTTGGGGCTTTGAGACCAACTACGGCGGGCTCGCCGAAATTGCGCTGCTCAAAGCCAACGCGCTGATGCCTATGGCCTCGCACTTGACCTGGGAAGAGGCCGCGTCGCCTGGATTGGTCAATTCGACGAGCTATCGCATGATTGTCGGGCGAAACGCGGCTCCAATGATCCAGGGAGACGTCGTGCTCATTTGGGGCGCAGCCGGGGGGCTCGGTGGCTTCGCGTGCCAATACGCTCTCAACGGCGGGGCATTTCCGATCGCGGTGGTCTCGAGTGAAGAGAAGGCCAAGATCTTGCGATCCATGGGAGTCGAGTGGATCATCGACCGCAAGGCCGAGGGCTTTCAGTTTTGGAATGAAGACGGCACCCCCAACGACAAGGACTTCCGCCGCATGGGGAAGATCATTCGTGAGATGACCGGTGGTTCGGACCCAGACATCGTCTTCGAGCACACCGGGCGGGAGACCTTCGGAGCGTCGGTCTTTCTTGCCAAGCGTGGCGGACGTGTTGTGACTTGCGCCTCAACTTCAGGTTTCAGACATGAGTTTGACAACCGCTATCTATGGATGAACCTGAAGAGCATTGTCGGCTCTCACTTTGCCAACTACGAGGAAGCGTGGCGGGCGAACAAGCTGGTCTCGCTGGGCAAGATCCATCCGATTCTCTCGAAGACCTTCGCTCTCGATGACGTTGGTCAGGCTGCATACGAGGTTCACAACAACTTGCATGTGGGCAAGCTTGGGGTGCGAGTACTCGCGCCCGAAGACGGACTCGGAGTGAGGGACCGTGAGTTCCGCGAGCAGGTCGGCGAGGGGAATCTCACGCGCTTTCGCGGCGTTTAGGGGTGAGCCGACTCACCCGGTTCGGTTTTTAGCAAGAGGACTTGGAGGCAAACATGGCGGAAGCACTGCCAGAACAAGCAAGGGCGCTGATCGACGGAAAGAACTTCGCTCACTTGGCGACTTTGTCAGGAAAGGGAGCGCCCCAGGTGACTCCTGTGTGGATTACCCGCGACGGTGACACCGTGATCGTCAACACGGCCGAAGGCCGCGTCAAGACAGAGAACATGCGCCGTGATGCCCGAGTTGCGATTTCAATCACAGATACGGAGAACCCGTATGTCTGGGTCGCGATTCAAGGCAGGGTTGAGGACATGACTCACGAAGGCGCCGACGATGAGATCGACGCTCTCGCGAAGAAGTATCTGGGCCAAGATACCTATCCGTTTCGTGCGCCCGATGAGGTTCGCGTATCAGTACGAATCGCACCCGAGAAGGTCGGCTTGCCTGCACGTTGATCGCTCGACTGCGTGACATCCGGATTCTCGCTGTCGCTACTGGTCTGGTCGCCCTCGTAGCTTGTGGTGAGAGGGCCAAGAGCGGTGGGAGCGGCCCAAGTGCTTCGGAGAGTCCATCGCGGCAGTCCACGGTTGGTCCTGTGTCCGCGGGGCTCGGACTTGCCGAAGCGGCGAGAGCGGCGGCCAAGGAAGACAACTACAAGGTCACATACCGAAGAGTGTCGGGTCGTGAAATCGGTTCGGTGAGCTTCGCTCGCTCTGGCGAAATGACGGCTGTCAGATATCAGACGATTTCGGGACCTGATAGGCAGGAGCTATTCACTCGCGAGGGAGGTGGACCTGACATCTTCTGTCTGAATTCAAGCGGTGGCTGGTACTGCGAGGAGGGAAGCGACCCCGATGCGCCACGGGGTGGCCCGATCTTCATATCTCCCCGCTCACTTGAGAGGTTTGCCGGGCACGTGGCGACAATCTCAGGCGACATGATGAGAATCTCAACTCAGGAGATCGCGGGCCAGTCCGCAACCTGCTATGACCTTGTGCCGATTCCAAGTGATGGCAGCGCAGGTCGAGATCCGGCCGCGGCCGATGCCGACACCTTCACAGATCTCTTGGATATGGGTGGATCTGTGTGCTTCGGCGCGAACAAGTTGCTCAAGATCGCAGTGATTGCGGATCCACCATTGACCTTTGAGGGTACCGAGATCAGCGGCGTCACGAAGAGCGATTTCGAGCCGCCTGTTGCTCCGATAAAGATTGAGCCGCGTGAGCAGCGACCCACGGTGGTGCAGGGCAGCTAGTCGTTGTCCTAAGGGGCTTCGGTTTCGGCCGCCGCCGTCGCAGGGGCATCGGTTTCAGCCGCCTCTGTCCCCGCTGCCGCATCCTCGGGGGCTTCGGTTTCTGTCGCCGCATCCTCGGGGGCCTCGGCCTCCACAGCCTCGGGGGCCTCGGCTTCGGCCTCCGCAGCCTCTTCTGCTTTGGTCGCGCCGTCAGCAATTTCCGCCGAATCGTCCTCGCCACCCTCGGTCGAACCCTCAGGTTCACCCTCGTCGGCCTCTCCTGCAGCTTGCTTGGCGACGTCGGGGAGGCTCGGGATCACCACTGAGGGCGCCTGCATTCCTGCTGGGCGGCTTGCCTTGGTGCCGAGGCGCTTGCGAGTGCTGCGTAGCCGCGTCTCAAGTGAACCGGCCTCTTCCAGCTGGACTTCAACAGCGCGTGCGCCGTCATCAGAGTGAACTGTCACGTAGGTAACCGGGATTCCCGGCTTGAGCAGATCGGGGTTAAGACCTGGCGATGACTTCAAGTCGAACTTGTAGGTCTTGCCTTCTTTGCCGCCGTAGATCTCACCCTTGCCTTCGGCGGGCTTGTAGATCAGAACTTCCCCTTGCCGGGGCCTACTTTCTTTTGTGCGATGTTGTGCCATGGCGGGAACCCTACTCCATGGTGTGCTAATGGCGGTAATGGGACGCCTGCGGCTAGTCCGCACTTGTCGGTACAATCGCGCTCTCGCGTCGGGCGTAAGAGCCAGTTGCGAAGGGTATGAGGAGCCGGTATGGAATCCAGCTCTATAGATGCCGCTGGGGGCGTCGCAAGAGTAGACGCCATCCTCGAGACGATTCTCGAGCATGCGCCAATCGTGTTGTTTGCCGTTGACAATGAAGGCATTTTTACCCTTTCGACCGGAAAAGGGCTTGAGAACCTCGGTCTTGTCCCTGGTCAGGTGGTGGGGCAGTCGGTCTACGACGTTTATCGGGACGAACCAGCTGCTGCCGAATCCGTAAATCGAGCTCTCGCCGGCGAGGAGTTCTTCAAGGTCGTCCAACTATCGACTGGTCAGCGCTATGAAGTTCACTTTGAACCTGTTATGCGCGACGGGAAGCAGGTCGGGGCTGTCGCCGTCGCCGTCGATACAACCGATGCGCGCAGGAGAGAAGACGAGCAAGTTCGGATCTCAAAGCTCGAGTCACTTGGAGTAATGGCCGGCGGGGTGGCGCACGATTTCAACAACATTCTGGCCGCGATCATCATGAACGTGGGCATCGCGAAGGAGCGCATTCTTCAATCGGATGATTCCGCTCTCGATAAGTGCACCGAAATAGAAAAGGCCTGCTACCAGGCCCGAGATCTCACATCCCAGCTAATGACCCTGGCTCGAGGTGGGCCAAGCGTGCGCGAGCCACTCGATCTGCGCGACCTGATCGCCGAGTCGGTGGCATTCTCCCTTAGCGGCACCGTGGTGAATTGGGACGCCCATTTCCCTATGGACCTGTGGAGCGTCGAGGGTGATCCCGGTCAGATCCGTCAGGTGGTCGGCAATCTTGTGATCAATGCCGCCCAAGCGATGCCAGATGGCGGTGCGGTGACCATCAGGGCAGAGAATGTCGAGATCGGCCCCGAAGAGATTGAAAGCCACTTTCCACTGAACCCGGGCAAGTTCGTAAAGGTGATAGTCGAAGATCAGGGCGTCGGCATGGCGAGAGAGGTCATCGACCGCGCCTTCGACCCCTACTTCACGACTAAGCAAGGCGGAACGGGACTTGGGCTAGCCACAGCTGGTTCGATCGTTCGGAACCACGGCGGACACGTGACGATCGCTTCGGAAATGGGTCGGGGAACGGTTGTGGTTGTGTATCTGCCAGCCGCCACCGGCGCTCCGCGGATCGAGAACGTGCCGCCCGAGGCGGCTCCGGTAGAGGCTGGGAGGATTCTCGTCATGGACGACGAGCCGGGGATCAGGGATGTCCTGCGCCTTGCTCTTGGAAGGGCTGGCTATCAAATTGATGTTGCTCGAGATGGCGAGGAGGCGTTGGCCCTATATGGTGAGGCTCTCGAAGCCGGAGACCCATATCAGGCGGTAATTCTCGACCTGACGATCAGAGGCGGAATGGGCGGGCGCGAGGCGATCGTCAAATTCCTTGAGCTTGATCCAAACGTTCGAGCCGTAGTCTCAAGTGGCTACTCGCGTGACCCAGTGCTGGCAGATTTTGCTGACTACGGGTTCTCGGCTTCGTTGGTGAAGCCCTACACGGTCTCCGAACTCACACGCGTTATTGCTGAGGCTGCGGCGACTCCAAGGCCTTAACATCCCCATCACCACTTGAGAGGGGAACGCCCGCACATGGCCAACTTCTTAGAAGTCGCGCGCGAGAAGACGATCATTTTCGATGGCGCAATGGGAACCCAGCTGCAGGTTCGTAATCTCGGCGCGGACGATTTCTGGGGCCAGGAGGGATTTAACGAAATCCTCAATCTCTCAAGGCCTGATGTACTCAGAGAGATTCACGCCGACTACTTCGACGCCGGTGCCGACGTGGTGGAAACGAACACATTCGGAGCGTTTTCAATTGTCTTGGCTGACTATGACGCCGTCGACCAGGCGTTTGAGCTGAATCGCGCCGGTGCGGCGATCGCGAAGGAGGTGGCAGGCTCCTATTCCGACCGCCCTCGCTTTGTCTCCGGTTCGATTGGTCCTGGAACGAAACTTGCCTCACTTGGCCAGGCAACTTTCGCTGACCTTGAAGCCGCCTACGAGGTTCAGGTCTCCGGTCTGCTTGAAGGCGGGGTTGATCTACTCCAGATCGAGACCTGCCAGGACCTTCTGCAGTGCAAGGCGGCAGTCGCGGGGGCTGAGAGAGCGTTTGAGTCGGCGGGTCGGCGAGTACCGGTGATAGTTCAGGTGACTATCGAAACGACCGGCACGATGCTTCTCGGCTCGGAGATTGGCGCCGCGATCGTTGCTCTCGAACCGCTTGCCATCGACTTCATCGGCCTCAATTGCGCGACTGGCCCGTCGGAGATGGTTGAACACGTCCGCGTTCTCTCGGAGCAGAGTCCGAAGATGATCACGGTCCTGCCAAACGCGGGCCTTCCAGAAATTGGACCGGATGGCCCCCAGTACACGCTCACGCCTGCCGAGTTCGTTGACTTCCACAAGTTGTTCGTCACGGAATTTGGAGTGACTGGCGTAGGGGGATGTTGCGGCACGACTCCTGAATTCATTCGTGCCTTATCAGATGCACTCGGCGGAAGCTCTCCGGCTCCTCGCAGTCCCGAATTGCCTCCCTCGGTGTCGAGTCTTTACTCGCCGGTGACGATGGAGCAGCAGACCTCGTTTCTAGTTGTCGGCGAGCGTACCAATGCGAACGGATCCAAGAAGTTCCGCGAGTTGATGCTGGAGTCCGACTGGGATGGATGTCTGCAAGTCGCGCGGGATCAAATCCAGGAGGGCGCCCATCTCCTTGATGTCTGCGTTGATTACGTGGGACGTGATGGCAGTCAAGACATGGCCGAGCTGGCCGGGAGACTGGCTACGCAATCGACCATTCCATTGGTACTCGATTCGACTGAGCCTGCGGTAATCGAGGCTGGAATCTCGCGCCTTGGCGGGAGAAGCGTCATCAATTCGATCAATCTCGAAGACGGCGGAGCCAAACTCGAACGACTGTGTGGAGTTGCCAAGAAGTTCGGAGCAGCTTGCGTCGCGCTGCTAATCGATGAAGATGGCCAGGCAAGGGACCTCGAGTGGAAGTTGCGAGTTGCGCACAGGATCTACGACCGCGCCCTGGAGTGCGGCCTGCGCCCTCAGGACTTGATCTTCGATGCGCTCACCTTTCCGCTTTCGTCGGGGCAGGAGGAGTTGCGCCGTGACGGCATCGCCACAATTGAAGCGGTACGGCGGATCAAAGAAGAGTTGCCCGGTGTCTTCACAATTCTCGGCGTCTCGAACTGCTCATTTGGCTTGAATCCGGCCTCGCGCCAGGTTCTCAACTCGGTCTTCCTTCATGAGGCAATTGGCGCCGGCTTAGACGCCGCGATTGTCAACGCAGCGAAGATCCTTCCCCTCAATCGGATTCCGGAGGAGCAGCAGGTTGCTGCTGCCGACCTCATCTACGATCGGCGAAGTGGCGACTACGATCCGCTCGTCGGGTTCATCTCCCTCTTCGAGAACGTTGCCGAGCAGGCATCAGCTGCTGTCGATCGCTCGACCCTCCCGGTCGAGGAGCGCCTTCGCGACCGGATCATCAACGGCGACCGAAATGGCATCGAGGCCGACTTAGATGAAGCGCTCGTGAGCCATGCTCCGCTTGAAGTGATCAACGAGATCCTCCTGCCGGCCATGAAGGTTGTGGGTGACCTATTCGGCTCAGGCCAGATGCAGTTGCCATTCGTTCTCCAATCTGCCGAGTGCATGAAGTCCGCCGTAGCACACATCGAGCCCCACCTCGAGAGAGCTGGCGGGCGGGCCCGGGGCAAAGTCGTGCTTGCGACAGTCAAAGGTGACGTGCATGACATTGGTAAGAACCTTGTGGACATCATCCTTTCCAACAATGGATTCGAGACGATCAATCTTGGAATCAAAGTGCCGGTTTCCGATGTCATAAAGGCGATGCAGGAGAACGAGGCTGACGTGATCGGACTCTCGGGTCTGCTCGTCAAGTCCACGCAGATCATGAAGGAAGACCTCGAGGAGCTGAACAGGCTGGGGCTGTCGAGTTGGCCGGTAATTCTCGGAGGCGCAGCCTTGACCCGCACCTATGTCGAAGCGGACTTGCGCAAGGTATATGAAGGCCCCCTCTATTACGGAAAGGACGCCTTTGAAGGGCTTTCGACCGTTGAGGCGTTGGTCAGTGGTGAAGTTGCGAGGCCATCCCCAGCAGGCGAATCCCGTTCGCGTCTGGGGCAAGCTCGGCGCGATCCCGTCAAGCAGGCATCAGCTGGCACGCGGCGGTCGAACATATCGGCCGACAATCCAATTCCCGAGCCGCCGTTCCTTGGCTCACGTGTCGTCAAGGGCATTCCGATTGACGAGATTGCCCCGTACTTGAACGAGACGGCGCTCTTTAGGAATCAATGGCAATTGCGCCCGGGTGACAACAGCCCTGAGGAGTACCAAGTGGTGCTCGATGAGGTAGCTCGCCCGGCGCTGCGACGATGGATCGACGAGTCCAAGCGGGAGTCGTTGCTAGCCCCTCAGGTCGTATACGGATACTGGCCGGCCAAGTCGTCGGGTGATGATCTCATCGTCTTTACCGATGATTCCGAATCAGAGCTGGTGAGATTCACATTTCCGCGCCAAACCGATGAACCGCACCTATGCATATCGGATTTCTTCAGGTCAGATACGGTCGACTATCTCTCGGCTTTCATCGTGACGATGGGCTCGCGGGTGAGCGAGCGCACACGCGAGCTGTTTGAGTCCGACAACTACCAGGACTATCTGTACCTGCATGGGCTATCGGTCGAGATCACCGAGGCCCTCGCCGAGTATTGGCACAAGAGGATTCGCGAAGAGTGGGGTATCGCAGGTGACGATGCATCCGATGTGAAGTCACTCTTCCGTCAAGGATTTCAGGGTGGGCGATATTCGTTTGGCTATCCTGCCTGCCCCGATCTTGAAGATCAGGTACAACTCTTTGAGCTACTCCAGCCGGGCCGAATTGGTGTCGATCTTTCGGAGGGATTCCAGCTTCACCCGGAGCAGTCAGTCAGCGCGATCGTCTGCCATCACCCTGAGGCCAAGTACTTCATTGTGAGATAGCGCCAGGCGCTCCAAAGGACTCGTAGAGCGGCTTCGTCTTCTCTGGATCCGCCAGCCAGTACGAGACTCCGTTGATGGTGCTTGAGTGGCCTGGCAGCGTGGTCGTGTCCAGGCTGTCGGCACTCACATCCCCAAATCTTTCGTACAAGCCCAAGAACTGAGTGAGGCCAAGCCCGTCGTCGATGATCACGCCCTTCTTCACGGCGTCGGTGACCTCACGCCAATTGCTGACTGATTTCACGCTTACTGCTCGCTTCATGATTGCTTTCATCAAGAGCTGCTGACGGTGGATTCGCCCGAGGTCCGCGGTGCCATCCTCCTCCCACTTGCCATGCCGGAGAATCTGCATTGTGCGAGAGCGGGCGAAGACAAGGGCCTTGGCGCCGTCGACCTGATAGCAGCCGACCGACCCAAACCAGATGTTGACCTTCGGGTCGCGCATCGGTTCATCAATGCAAAGCTCGACGCCACCAAGCGCGTCAACCAACCCGATCAGCCCCTCAAAATTGATCTCGACGTAGTGGTGAATTGGGATTCCAGTGAGCTTTCTGATTGTCTCGATGGCAAGCTGAGGTCCGCCATAAGCGAAGGCAGCATTGAGCTTGTCTACTCCGCGACCGGGGATTTCGACCCTCGTGTCACGTGGCATCGAGAGCACCTTCGCCCGTGCCTGAGCCGGGTCAAGACGGATGACGAGGAGGGTGTCGGAGCGCCCACCGGCAGCTTCGGTGCCCCGGCCACTCGGACCTCTGTCGTCACTCCCGATCAGCAAGATGTTCTGTGGATCGTTCGCGCCTGCGGTAGCGAGGATTCCTGTGTCCAGCGGGGCTGTGGGGATGTCGTCAATGGTCTTCTTTGCGACATACCAGAGCGAGGCGGCGAGGACGACGACAGCCAGGCCGACTGCAATTCCACCGACGAGGAAGATCCGGCCCCATCTCGGATTCCTGCCGCCTGGCCGATCACTTGTGGCTGCATCTGAGTAGTGAGATTGACCTGTGACTGGCCGCGATGTCTCGCTCCGGGCTACCCCGGCCCGGTCTCCCGGCCGTCGCTTGCGGACTTGGTGTGTCGGTTCCGATTCCGAGAGCGTCTTGCTCTCGGGATCTTGACTGATAGTCATCTCCCCTTGCCTGCTCATTCTGAGTCAGGAATTTGCCTGCGCAATGGTCAGAAGATACTAGCCCTCGGGATCGATCCTCGGTTTCACTCGAGGATTCGCTTGGCAAAAGCGACAACTGCCTCATTGACCGCCTCTGGGGCCTCGAGGGTCGGAAGGTGCCCGGCGCCCTCAATGAGCGCAACTTCAGCCTCTGGAAGCTCGGCCGTGATCTCTGAGGTGTTTGCCATAGGGTTGACCTTGTCTTTGGTTCCCCAGATAACTAGGGATGGCGCCTCGATCTCCCTTAGCCGCCCACTCCACTCGGACCAGTTTTCGAGTTGGATGAGAGTGCGGGCCGCCGCTCGGCTAAAGCCGCGGGATTTCAAGATCGATGAGAGGAAATCCCTGATCTCACCTGTGTTCTCGAACAGGCCCTTGGGGACGTTGGACTTCGCAATTTGGGCCGAAGTCGACTTGATTGCCGACGCCACCAAGCTCTCCGATGCGCGTGGGAACCGGCGGGCCGTTTGCCGGAATAGTCTTTGTGCCACCGGTTCCTTGGCGAGGACCGGCGGACGGGGAGCGATCATCGCGAGCCCCCGAACCAGCTCCGGATTCTCTGACGCCAGCGCGTATGCGATTGCGCCTCCCATCGAGTGTCCGACGACGACAGATGGCCACACGCGGAGTTTCTCAATGAACCTCCGAGCGAACCTGAAGTGCTCGGCTGGCGAGTACGCGATCGACGGTCGATCCGACATCCCAGAACCGATCGGGTCAAAGCAGATGACGCGGAAGTCGCTCGCGAGCGCCTCAATTTGTGGTGCGAAGTTGAACGCGCTCCCCATCCACCCGGGGATCAGAACTATTGGACGACCCGCGCCAGCGTCGATATAGCTGAGATAGGTTCCGCCCAGATCGAGGCGGCAGAATTCGATCTCGCGGTTCCAGATGGCCTTGATCGATTCGCCCGATTGCGGGTCGGTAAGCGCGGTCCGACCAGCTTCATCAGGCACTTCTTCTGCTTGAGGAAATCGTGGTTCCATGGAGACAAGAGTATGTCTCGCGGACACTATTCTTGACCGGGGTCGGCTGGACTGATCGGATACAGCCCACTGAGCAGCTGAGGAATCGCACTTGAGCCGGTACTGGCATCACATGATGGTCGCCGCGGCAATCATTGAAAGTCCCTCGGGGATTCTCCTCGTTGAGAACAAGCGATCGTGGCAAGACACCACGGAGTGGAGCTTGCCGGCTGGGATCCTCGATCCGGGCGAGACGCTGATTGAGACTGCGGGCAGGGAGGTGTCGGAGGAGACGGGCCTGACCGTCGAGTCATGGGGAGGGCTGGCCTACGTAGTTCACAGGATCTTCGCCGATCGCAAGATCCAACTCGGCGTTCATGTCTTTTCGGCCAAGTCATATTCGGGTGAAATCGAGCTGAATGATCCTGACGGAATTGTGGTCGACGCATGCTGGGCCGATGCCGACCGAGTGCGCGAGCTCATGCCTTCGGCCGCATTTCACCAGCCGATCGGCGACTGGCTAGAAGGGCCTCGAAGTACCCGGATCTATGAGTATCGCGAGGTTGTAGGCGAGCCGGATGAGCTGCTTTCACGTTCCGATCTCGGCGCGGATTCCGGCGACGTTTGACGATTCAGGCCCTGCCAAGAAAACGCAATCGCATTTATGGACGCTGCTGGGAAGATCGGCCCACACAGTCCCACCGCGCTTGCGGTTCCAAACGTGCAGGTGTTCTGAGCACCAGCATCGAAGCGGAGTGCTCTGATGGGGGAGAGCCGCGCGTCACTTGAAGTCCTTCGTCGCTCGAGACGACCTAGGCCGCTCAAGCGCGTCCTATCTATTGTCCGCGCCGAATCAGCCTCGCTTCGCCAGGGCTTTGTCGCCAATCTGATTTCATCGGGTGGCGATCTGGTCGCGGGCGTCGTGCTGGGTTCGATCACCGGCATGCTCGAGTCGATCCCCGGGCTCTTGGTCCTCATTCCCGCGGCGATTGGGATGCGCGGCAACATTTTTGGCGCGCTCGGATCGCGGCTCGGCACGGCGCTTCACATGGGCCAACTTGGCAAGAGATTCACCATGGGCGGCGTCTTGGGGGAGAACATCTATGCGTCGACGGTTCTGAGCTTGGTCATCAGTCTTGCGATGGCCTTCATAGCGCGCATTGTGGCCTTGGCATTTGGCGCGCCCTCGGTGAGGGTTATCGATCTCGTCGTGATTTCTGTTGTGGGCGGTGCCTTGTCAAGCGTCTTCGTGCTTGCGATCGCCATTGCGGTCGCGGTCCTTTCGGCGAGGCGGAATTGGGACTTGGATTACGTCGCGGCGCCCCTGGTCACGGCCGCAGGAGACATGGTGACGCTCCCAGCACTCGTCGTAGCGACCCTGCTAGTCGGAATCCCGCTATTTACGTCAATTGTGGGAATCGCGCTGGCCCTGGTGGCCTTGGGCTCGTTGGTGGTGGCTTTGAGGCAAGCACCCAAGGCGTCAGTGCGGATCATCCTTGAGAGTCTTCCGGTCTTACTCATCGCGGCTGCGGTCGATTCGGTGGCGGGTCTCACTATCGAGAAGCGCCTCGCTGACTTCGTAGCGCTGCCAGCCCTCTTGGTGATGTTGCCGCCGTTCCTCGAGAACTCGGGATCTCTCGGTTCGATGCTGAGTGCCCGAATCTCATCCAAGCTCCACGTGGGGCTCATCTCACCTCGCGTGTTTCCCACTGAGGCGCTGCCTGACGCATTGCTCCTATATCTGTTGGCGACCCCCGTCTATCTGTTCACCGGGGTTGCTTCGCACGTGGGAGCGACTTTCATCGGCGTCGCCTCGCCGGGCATTTGGGCGATGGTTTCAATTTCTCTGATAGCGGGGGCAATGGCGACGACGGCGGGAATGCTTATCGCCTACTATGGAGCGGTAGGGACATTTCGTTGGGGGTTCGACCCGGACAACCATGGTGTCCCTCTTGTGACCTCGTCAATGGATGTGATTGCAGCAGTTGCGGTGATCGTAACGATCGTCTTTCTCGGATACTCAAGCGCATGATCTCGGTTCGCGAGCAAGCTGGCTGCGATGGGTGATGAGACGCCGCGCAATCTGAAGGAGATGCTCTCCGAGGCCAAGGACACCTCCGAGCTAATGGTCGACCTCGCATATGCTGCCCTGTACTACAACGCGCCTGATATTGCCGAGGAACTTGTTCGTCTTGAGGAGCACCTCAACGAACTGACCTTTGACATGCGGGCTCTGTGCCTAGTTGCAGCGCGCAGCCATCGTGACGCGGAGCAAATGGCGGGAGTTCTTCAGGTGGTTGGGGCGGTCGAGAAGATAGGCAACGCGGCCGTCGACATCGGCAAGATAGTGACGCGGCGCCTCGGGATTCCGGCCGGACTGATCGCGGATTTGAGCCAAGCGGACGAGATCGTGACTCGAATCAGGGTCCGGGAGGGATCAGAGGCGGACTCTCGCTCTCTCGAGGCACTTCAGCTCCCGACCGAGTCGGGAATGAGAGTGATCGGAATCCGGCGAGGCATCGAGTGGATTTACGATCCGGGCGGAGACCTCGTCGTTGTTGCCGACGACGTCCTTTTCCTGCGGGGTTCGCCCGACGGGATTCCAGGCGCCCGAGAGCTCTGCGGCGCACCGGAATGGGAACAGCCAGCCTTTGACCCTGACGAAGATCTGACAGATCTGGGGCGCGCAATCGATGTTCTCGTCGAAATGAAGAATGTCTCGGAGGCGTCGGTCGGTCTTGCCTATTCGGCATTGCTCTTCCGCGACCGGGGCCTCGCTGCCGAGGTCTGCCGCCTCGAAGACCGAATGGACGAGATGCGCGAGCAACTTGAACTCTGGACGCTCAGAGCGGCAGCGGATCGAATTGATCCTCGGCCACTGAGAGGTCTGCTTCACTTAGGTGTAGCCAGCGAGTCGATAGGCGATGCAGCCATGGAGATGGTCTGGATTATCGAGGAGGATGAAGACATCCACCCTGTCTTTGCGCTTTCACTCGACGAGAGCGATGAGACAGTCATGCGAGTCGGAGTGGGCCCTGGATCGCGCGCCGATGGAGTGAGCCTCAAGGAACTTGGAGTTGAACTTGAGACGGGCGTCTATCTCCTCGCACTGAGGCGAGGAGGGCGGTGGATCTACCACCCTCGAGGGTCAACTCGCCTAGAGGCGGGTGACGAACTGATCGGAGTTGGCCCACCTGAGGGACTGCCGCTGATCATGGAGCTATGCGGTGATGAAGGCCTCTTGAATCAAGTGGAAGAGGGCGTTCACGGCTGATCCTCACACTCGTGGCATTCGAGTTCGAGTGTGGCGTGGGCAATTCCAAACTGGGCCTCAAGCATGTGCCGAAGTTCGTCACCCTTGACTTGGGCCTCATGGAGCGACGGGTCGCCGTCTATGACCACATGGGCCGAGAGTGCCGGTACGTCTGAAGCAAGGTTCCACAGGTGCAAGTGGTGAACCGACTCGACGCCGGTTTGGGATGCCAAAGCAGTCTCGACTTCTTCGACGCTCATTCCTCTCGGTGCGGCCTCGAGCAAGATCCCCGATGCCTCGCGAAGCAACTCGACGGCTGCCCATATGACTCCCGCGGTGATCGCGAGCGACGCGGCAGGATCGAACCAGGTCTTGCCGCTGAACGCGATGGCCAGTCCGGCGATGACCGCCACTCCCGATGAGGCGGAGTCCGCGGCGAGGTGGACGAACGCCCCCTTCATGTTCACCGAGTTACCCCTGGCTCGGGCCACGACAATGGCGCTTGTGACGTTGACTACGAGACCAGCGGCGGCAACCGCGGTCAGTCCAGCACCACTAACTGCCCGGGGCGAGTTGAATCTTTCAATCGCTTCGACTGCGATCCATGCAGAGACTCCGAGAAGGAGTAGCCCATTGAGCTGTGCGGCTAGCACCTCGGCACGTTGGTACCCGTAGGTGTGCCTTGGGCTGCCGGGGCGGGTAATGAGTGCGTGCGCAACAAGTGCGATTGCTAGCGCCGCGACGTCCGAGAGCATGTGGGCCGCATCCGCGAGCAGGGCAATTGAGTTGAAGACAATTCCGCCGGCTACTTCTACGAGAAGGAATGCGCCGTTTGCCGCGAGCGCGATCCACAGGGCCCTGCGTTGCCTAGTTCGGCTCGGTGCGCCCGAGGCTGGCGCCGTCGTCAGTCCTCTTCGGAGGTGGTTCGCCCTCCGGCGATGCGTTCATCAAGCCTCATTAGTGCGATCACCGGGCCCCAAATACCTGCAATTCCCACCGCTATCAAGCCGGACATGGAGAGTGCCTTGTGCGAATCGAGCCCGGCAGCCCTCAGCCCAAGGGTGCCGATGGCGATTAGTGCTCCTGGGAGTGCGACGATGATCAGCAAGAGGAGAAGAAGTCTGACGCCGGTTGGCTTTGAATGATCATCCATGGGTTCGATCCTCTCAGGCTCGAAACAGGTGCTGACGATCCTAGCTTTGCGAGGAACTCGCTTGCGGTCAATTCCTTCCAAGGCGAGCGACGAACCGCGCCGTCATCAATGTCGTAGTAATTCCTGGAGGCCCGGCGCGGCTACGATTGCCTGACGAGGCCCCCTACCCTCCTGAGCGCTGGGCCTCCGCTCTTATCTGCCGCGGATAGCTTTGTCTGGTCATGGATTGCATCGAGGTCGATGGCAGGGACAGCGAAGTAGGGAGGCAGTACAGGCCATGAAGAATCGCCTCGCCGCAGCGTCGATCGCAGGAATAGCGATCGCGGGCGTCGCGAGCCCCGCGTATGCGCACGGTGGCGAGGGTGCGCTCACCCCCTTGTCAATGGGTCTCGGCGCCGCTGGGTTGATGGCGATGATCCTCGCGGCGCTGATCTCCAGTCGCGGCAATAGACGTACGGGCGTAGTGGTTTTTGTGATTGGCGTGGTGCTGATCACATCGGCGGGGGCTGACATTGCATCTGATATTCAGAAGATGAATCCACCCGCAGTCGAGGTCAGACTGATCAGCCCCAAAGACGGAGCTGTTGTCCAGTCACCGGTCGAGTTCGAAGTTCAAGTACTGGGCGGCACGCTATTGCCACTGGACCAGACCCAGGGCTCATCGACCGAGGGGCACCTTCACGTGATCATTGACGGGCGAACGGTGGACATGCCGGTAACTGAGAAGTTCACGGTGCAAATGCCGCCTGGGAATCACCAAGTTGAGGTCGAGTTCACTGGCGTGGATCATCAGTCCTATTCTCCTCCGATCCTGAGTCGCGTTCGTGTCCGAGTGGCGGCTCCCGATGAGAAGCTGATCACCGACACTGCAGCGAAGTGAGGCGCATGGATACTGAAGGCCGACGGTTACGTCTCGCTGCGATCTTTCTTGGATTTCTCTTCATCGCGGTGGCGCTTGGGTCTGGATCGATCGCGTCCGCGCACCAGGGAGGCAAGGCGATACCGAAGGTGAATATCTCTGTGGCTCCTCATGCCGCAGGGCCTCTGACGCTGGCGATTTCCGCAAGGATCACCGACGCGGACTCAGGAACCCCCGTCGAAGGAGCTAGCGTCAACTTCGAGGCGATGATGACTGATCCGCATGAGATGTGGACCCTGCCTACACCTATGACTGAGACGGCCGAACCGGGCGTGTATTCGGCAATTATCAAATTCTCGATGGCGGCCGAATGGAAGTTCATTGTCCGCGTCGATGGGGCGAACGTTCAGCCGGCCACGGCAGAGTACAAGTACCGAATCACATTTCAGGGAGCAGAGGCAGATCCGCTCGCCCAGGGAGTGACTTCTACGGCGGGCGTCCAAACTCCTACACGAGCCCAAGTCAAAGTAGCCGGCTCGCTTGGGTCAGGAGATGTTTTTCCAATTGCATCCCTCGCGATTCATTCGTTGTCGGCGATCGTCTGGGTAGGTCTGACCGTCTTGCTCGTCTTTGCAGCGAGCGACGACAAGAGCCGGCGAATCGGTGAGGATTTCCGTGAAGAACTTCTTGAGAAGGGGAGCCGATGGCGTGGCGTGGCCGTCGCAGCTGGAGTTGTGCTGGTCCTAACCGGGATCTACAACACGATCGTCATCGCTCCTTTCAAGATCGCTCCGACTCCTGACGCTATGTCCAACGCGATGAAGGTCCCTTTCGGCGGGACATATCTGGCGATCCTCGGATCCAAGATAGTTCTGATGGCTTTGCTGGTGGTTATTAATCGGATTCCGGCAAAGGATCCCGTTCACTCGGCCCGGTTTGCACTCAAGGCGGATGCCGTGCTGCTTCCGCTGCTGCTAGTGGCAGTTGTAGCGCTTCGATATGTTCATGTTCTCTCTCATGTAGCCCAGTCAGTTGCCTGATCCGACAATCCTCGGTACCGAGGAGCTCGACACCCGCGAGGGCGCGCGCCTCATCGGCCGTGCGCTAGTCAGGCGCAAGGTCGTCCTGCTTGCCGGAATGGTTCTCGCCGCTCTCTACACGGGATTCAAGGTGGCAGTCCCGGTCATATTCCGCTCAGCTGTGAACAGGGGTTTTGCCGACGGCCAGCCAACCGGCGCCCGGCTATTTCCACTGATAGTCCTCTTGATTGTCATGGCACTGGGCCAGTCCGCGGCTGGCGGGTTCCGCCGGTACTTTGCAATCCGGATGTCGACGCGGGTGGCAACCGACCTTCGCCAGCGCCTATTCGAACATTGGCAACGGCTTTCGTTTGGCTTTCACGACCGAGTTCAGACCGGACAGCTGATGGCGCGCGCCAACAGCGACCTCGAGCAGATCCAGAATTTTGTGGTCTATATCCCACTGCTCTTTGCGAACTTGCTCACATTTGTGGCTGCGATCGTCTTTATGTTCGTCATCAATGTGGCGATGGCCGCGGCGGCACTTGCCGTGCTCCCACTTCTGGTTCTCACGGCCCGCCTGATGGCCAAGCGCCTCTCCCCGATCGTGGCGCGAATTCAGCAGCGCCTCTCGGACCTAACCACTGTGGTCGAGGAGAGCATCGCGGGAGTGCGCGTCGTCAAGGCCCTCGGCCGCGAGGACGAGCAGGTGCGAAGGCTCACTGCAGTCGCCGACGAAGTCCGTGACGAAGCCCTTGCCGCGGCTCGGGCGCGTGCCATCTACGTGCCTTTGCTCATCATGCTCCCATCAGTAGCAACGCTAGTCGTCTTCTGGTACGGAGCTCGCCAGGTGATCTCTGGGCAGCTGGAGCTCGGTGACTTGATTTCGTTCATGTTCTTCATAGGCCTCCTCATTTGGCCACTTCAATTAGTCGGGGAGCTGACCGCACAGTGGAAGCGAGCAGTGGCATCGGCCGCGCGTGCTCACAACGTTCTAGACCAGGACCCGCAAATCGTTGACCTTCCAGGCGCTCGAGCCATGCCGCGGGGCGACGGTCAGATCAAGTTTGATGATGTCAGCTTCTCGTACGACAACGGCCGCTCGGTGCTAGATCACCTCTCCTTTGAGGTCCCGCCTGGCAGCTCGGTGGCCATCGTCGGTCCGACAGGGTGCGGGAAGTCCACCGTGGCTCGGCTGATTCCTCGCTTCTATGAGGTCGATTCAGGAAGCATTCTGATCGATGGGTGTGACATTAAAGAGATGACCGTTCGGTCGCTCAGGGATCGAATCGCCATAGTCTTCGAAGACACATTCCTCTTTAGCGACACGATTCGGGAGAACATCGCGTACGGGTGCATCGATGCAGATGACGCCAAGATCGAAGAGGCGGCGCGTCTAGCCAGGGCGGACGAGTTCATCGCAGCCTTGCCGGACGGCCTGGATACGGTGGTTGGCGAACAAGGCATGACCCTTTCTGGCGGGCAGCGGCAGCGGATTGCGATAGCTAGAGCGCTGTTGACGGATCCCGAGATCCTCATTTTGGACTCCGCGACAACCTCGGTTGACGCCGCGGTCGAGAATCAGATCCGTGATGCTCTCGAGGTGGTCATGAAGGGCCGCACCACTGTGATCGTTGCCGACCGCCCGGCAACGGTCTCACTTGCTCAAGAGGTCATCTATCTCGAGGGCGGACGCCTAATGGCCCAGGGGAGGCATCAAGATCTGATCCGAGAGATGCCGGAATACCGGAATCTCATGGCCGGCCCCGACGCCAGGCTTGGTGACTCGTGAGCTCGGTTCAAGGCGCGGTCGAAGAGGTCGATTCTGACGACAAGCTGACGCGCAAGCAGCGACGTGTCGTGATTCGCATGGCGATTAGGGGATTGAGACCATGGCGTCGCCTCGCGGTCGTTGCGGCGATTGTCATTCTTGCCGCGACGTTGGCTCGCCTTGCCGGCCCGAAGCTGATCGCGTGGGGCATCGACAGTGGCATCGGGCGCGGCAGCGATGGGCTTTCCGTTGTCACGTGGGCCGCGGTGCTCTGGGTCGTGGCGTCAGTTGCCGGTTATTTCCTCACCCGCTCCCAGATTTGGCTTGTCTCATACATTGGCGAACAGTACTTGCGGGACTTGCGGGTGCGGGTCTTCTCGCACATCGAGAGCCTCGATATCGACTTCTTCAGCCGGGAACGTTCCGGCCGGCTTGTCTCCCGCATGACCTCTGACGTCGAGTCGCTTCAGCACTTCGTGTCTCAGGGATTGATCATTCTCATCTCGTCAGTGCTCACCTTCTTCTTGACGCTGGTGATCCTCTTCACGATGAGCGTTGAGCTGACCCTGGTGACGCTTGCTGTGCTTCCGCCTCTGATTGTCGCCAGCATTGTCTTTAGGTCATATGCGAACCCCGCCTACCTGCGGGTGCGAGAGCGGATTGCAGGGGTCCTAAACCGCCTTCAGGAGAACCTGACCGGCATTCGCGTAGTCCAGGCATTCGGGCGTGAAGAGATCGATGCCGGTGCATTTGAGATGGCTAACGAGAGTCATTTCAAGGCTCAAGTGCGCACAGCGAGGATTTCGGCAATCTACTTCCCGGTGGTGGAGTTCGTCGGTCTCGCAGGCGGGGCAGTTGTGCTCGGTGCAGGTGCAGCCTTTGCCTCTGACGGAGCTATCGGGTTCGGAGTCGTCATTGCATTTGTCTTCTACCTGAGCAATCTCTTTGATCCAATTCAGCAGGTGACCCAGCTCTACAACGATTTCCAGGCAGCGACAGCCGCACTGCACAAGCTCCACGCCCTGCTCGACGTAGAGGCAAAGATCCAAGAGAAGCCGGATGCCGTCGAGCTTCCGGACGGCCCCGGCCGGCTTCGCATTGAGCGGGCAACCTTTGCCTACGAAGAGAATCGGCCGGTCATCAGAGACGTCACCCTCGATCTTGAACCTGGCACACGCGTAGCTCTAGTTGGTCAGACGGGCGCCGGCAAGTCAACGCTAGTGAAGTTGATGACCCGCTTCTACGACCCGAATTCCGGCTCCGTCAGGTTCGACGATGTGGATCTGCGTGATGCCACTGTCAACAGCCTTCGCAAGATGATCGGTTTTGTACCACAGGAAGGTCACGTCTTCTCGGGCACGGTATGGGAGAACATTGCCTATGGGCGTCAAGGTGCAAGTCGCGCGGATGCGATCGAGTCGTGCGAGCAGCTCGGGATCGCCGGCGTGATTAGCTCTCTCCCTGACGGCATCGACACAGAGGTCGATGAGAAAGGCGGCCGCCTGTCTGCCGGGCAGCGCCAGCTGATCGCGCTCGCCAGGGCGCACTTGGCCGATCCGCGAATCTTGATCATGGACGAGGCCACGTCGGCCTTGGATCCGGCTACAGCGGCGGCAATTGAGGACGCGATCCCCACCCTCATGAAGGGGAGGACCTCGGTGATCATTGCCCACCGCCTGGCCACGGCTGTGAGATCCGATCTTGTCGTACTCATGGACGACGGCAGGATTGCCGAAATGGGCGGGCACGAGGACCTATTGCGCCACGGCGGGCCCTACGCCGAGCTATACCGCCAGTGGTCGGGTGCCAATTGAGCGCCGAATCGGCTCTGGTGCGGGCCCGCGAGCTCGCCGGTGAATCTGTTTCGGTCGTCAATGTGGTTCACCACGCGACTAAGGAAGGCAGCGTGATCGTCTTTGAGTGGACTGCAATGATCGAGTTGTTTGACGAGCCATGGCCGGTGCCGGCCGCCTCTGTTTGCTACCTCGACTCAAGCGGCGATCTGCTCTCCCGAAAAGATTTTGGATCGTGGCTAAAGAATGATCGCTAGTGGGCCGATAGGGGAGTAACACGGATGGCAATGATCCGGCTCGCGCCGGGCGTTGTCGTTTTTTTATTGTCTCGGGGAGAGGGACACCATGAAACCGCCAACAGGGGGGCGGTGGGCTGGGAGCACGCTGCGTAAGAGCACTTCACGGCGTGCTGTCGGAGGTCAGGAAGCATTCACGCTCATTGAGCTGATGATGGTTGTACTGATCATCGCGATACTCATCGCCATAGCGATTCCAACATTTCTAGGTGCGCGCCAGCGCGCGTCAAATCGGGCATCCCAGTCCAGCTTGCGCCTCGCCCTCACTGCCGAAACCACCTACTATGCTGACTACCAGGAGTTCACGGACGTTGCGGCCGTGCTAAGGGCGGAGGAGCTGGGGTTGAATTGGATGGGCAATGCGCCCTCAGGCGACTTCAAGAGTGTTTCGACAGTGATACCCGCGCCGCCTGCTAATCGTGAATACGTATGCCTCGCCGTCCTGAGCCAGACCGGTCAGACTTACGGCATGGTTTATGTAGTTGGTGGAGCAGCGAGCGGAACGTACTACGGCACGGGTACCGGTCCGGATGCTGCAGCATTTTGTGCTGCGCCGCCCGCAGTTCCCGGGAACTGGTCAACTGATGTTCAGCAGGGCTGGCGCAACTGAGCAACCAATGTCCAGCAGGGCTGGCGCAACTGAGCACCCCCTGGAGTGGCCACTAGGGCAAAGAAGTAGCTGCTCACCAGCGAAATATTTTCTAGGGCTTGTCCGTTCAATTCCTCGAAGGTATTATTCCGACAAGATTAGTCGGAATTAGATCCCGGCATGATCGAGGAGATGAATCCGGGTGCCCGCGACGCCAGTTCAAATCAATTCCTCATACGAACTCGGTTGGCATGACACCGAGGACTACGCTTTCAAACCCCAGCGCGGGCTTTCTGAAGCGATCGTCAGGCAGATCTCGGAGATGAAGAACGAGCCTGAGTGGATGACCGCTTTCAGGCTCAAGTCGCTTTCGATGTTTGCAAAACGGCCACTCCCCAAGTGGGGCGGTGACCTCGGCGAGATCAACTTTGACGAGATTTATTACTACATCAAGCCGAAGGGTTCTCAAGCACGCGATTGGTCGGGGGTGCCAACCGAGATCCGAGACACCTACGAGAAGCTGGGAATCCCCGAGGCGGAGCGCAAGTACCTCGCAGGAGTGACTGCGCAGTACGAATCAGAGGTCGTCTACCACCGCAATATTGAAGGTCTTGAGGCCCAAGGGGTCATCTTCACCGACATGGATTCCGCGCTGAGAGACCACCCCGAAATTGTGAAGAAGTACTTCGGAACCGTGATCCCACCGAACGACAACAAGTTCGCGTCACTGAACTCAGCGGTCTGGTCGGGCGGCTCTTTCATCTACGTTCCCGAAGGCGTCAAGGTCGAAATGCCGCTGCAGGCTTACTTCCGCATCAACGCCGAGAACATGGGTCAGTTCGAGCGCACGCTGATCATTGCGGAGCGCGGTAGCTTCGTCCACTATGTCGAGGGCTGCTCGGCGCCGGTCTACTCGACCGATTCGCTGCATTCCGCGGTTGTCGAAATCGTCTGCAATCCAGGCTCGCGGGTCAGGTACACGACAATCCAGAACTGGTCCAACAACGTCTTCAACCTTGTTACCAAGCGAGCCGTTGCCCACGAAGAAGCCACCATGGAGTGGATTGACGGCAACCTCGGATCGAAGCTGACCATGAAGTACCCCGCCGTCTACATGATGGGCCCGAAAGCCCGCGGCGAAGTGCTCTCCATCGCATTCGCGGGCGCCGGCCAGCACCAGGACGCCGGCGCCAAGATGGTCCACGGAGCGTCGGAGACCTCAAGCCAAATAGTGGCCAAGTCCATTTCGAAAAATGGCGGGCGTGCTGGATACAGGGGGCTCGTCAAGGTCGAACCCGGCGCTCATGGCGTCAAGAGCAACGTCCGCTGCGACGCGCTCATCCTCGATGAGGAAAGCCGCTCCGACACCTATCCGTACATCGAATTCGGTGAGAAGGATGCGCGCATCGGGCATGAAGCAACAGTCTCAAAGGTCGGAGAAGACCAGCTTTTCTACCTGATGAGCAGAGGTGTGCCCGAGAACGAGGCCATGTCAATGATCGTAAACGGCTTCATCGAGCCGGTCGCGAAGACCCTTCCGATGGAGTACGCGGTTGAACTCTCTCGGCTTATCGAGCTCCAGATGGACGGCTCAATAGGCTGATGTTCCAATAGTAGGCTGTTGGTGTGACAACCGACAGGCCGAAAATGAGTCCGAAGCGCAAGTTCAGGCTGGCGCGCACATCCCTTATTGCCCTCGTATTAGTCGCCCTTGGCATTGCTGCGATAGCCGAGCTCGTGTCACCCTCGGCTGGTGATCCAGCCCGGCCCTCAGATGTCGAGTATCTAGATCTCGCTGCGCTTGATCCAAGTGAAGGCGGGAGGATACCTGCTCAGACATCGGAGCCAATTCCGGAGACCGAGGAGCTTACCTCCATGCCCCACGCCACACGGCCGGCCAAGGGCGCCCCATGGACCTATTCGATAAGGGTTGAAAAGGGGCTCGATCCTCACGGTGAGTTCGCTTCCCTTGTTGAGAGGCTGCTCGCCGACCCACGCGGTTGGTCGCAGAAGAAGCGATTCGAGCGGGCGAAACAAGGTGAGACTCCAAGCTTTTGGGTGGTATTGGCATCGCCGCCGAACGTCGATCGCCTCTGTGCTCCGCTCCGAACCGAGGGCACTTACTCGTGCGGCCTAACCGGCATCGCGGTGATCAATGCAGTTCGCTGGCGAGATGGGCCGGTCGAGACGGCCAGACAGGCTTGGTCTGGTGAGTCGATCGAGAGCTATCGCACCATGGTGCTCAATCACGAGGTAGGGCACGTTCTAGGCCTGGGCCACCAGGGGTGCAGGACTCCCGGTGAGCCGGCATCGATCATGGCACAGCAGACAATTGACCTCAAAGGGTGCACGCCAAATCCGTGGCCGAAGGACGAAGACTTAGCTCTAGTCTCCTAGCGGATCGAATCGAGGTGCGCGAGCCACTCGGTTTCGAGGTTCGCGGGCAGCTTCCCTGTGATTCGCAGCATTTCCCAGATGCGGTTCCACCCCCGGGTGCTGACCAGATATGCAGTCGCCGAAGCCGATGCTGCGTAGAACTGCTGGATCTCAGGAGCTGAAGCGCCTACTCGCAAGCCAGTCTGAAGCTCTCGCAACGACGGCAGCGCTTGCCTCGCCTTGAGCTTCAGGGCTGCACGGTGCAGCTCATCGGTAGTACCCATGACCTCTGACGCCGCGAGTTCGGCTAGGCCTTCGCTCAACCACATGGGGAGGGCGCGTTCGGCTTCCGCCCTGGCGCGCTCAGATGCCAGCAAGTGCGCCGCCTCGTGCAGCACGATTCGATCAAGGTCGCCAGAGGTGGTATCCACCGCAACTATTGCGAGCCTGGCCCCGGTGACGGCAGCGCCGGCCACGCTCGGATCGGCATTCATGCCCGGTGCAGCGGCAATCGACTGCCTCTCCGTTACTAGGCAGACAGACAGCCGGCTGGCGG
Organism: Acidobacteriota bacterium; assembly: GCA_003577105.1. Taxonomy (GTDB): domain Bacteria; phylum Actinomycetota; class Acidimicrobiia; order ATN3; family ATN3; genus ATN3. Next base: position 59,450 of record QEUQ01000015.1, read on the forward strand.
CAATTGCTCGTTCCCCGAAGGCCCGTTCCAAGAGTTCGGCACCTCGGTCAAGCGCCGTTCGGGCCCTCGCGGCAGCAGCGCGCGAAACACGAGGTGCAGCTACTACATCGGCAATCGCACCATCGATGTGCTGCCAGTCAGCGCTTGGCCGGTCTGATGCCGAGAATGACTTGCAGGTCAGCTCGTCAATGTGGGGAGGAATCTCGACGCCGTCAGCCACGAGCGGCCGCGCCCCCCACATGAGGCAGACGGTCACAAGCGCCACCGCGATGACGCCTCGCAATGCCGGTGCTGCCCTCAATTCCGGACCTCGTTTCGGAAGGCTTGGCTAAACCTCGTTTCGGAAGGCTTGGCTAAAGGGTAGACCAACGATGTGACAGCTGGTACCCACCCTGCCGAGAAAACAGCCGCACGCCAACCCGACCCATGTTGTCCAGGACTTTGAAACATGACAAGATTGGTCGGGATTTCAAGCACTCCGTAGGGAACTGATGGCGATCGACAGCATTGCGAATCTAAGCGCCGCCGCGACACGCGCTTGGGAGCCTCCAGAACTATCACAGGCGAGGTCCGAGGCGGCCCTGAAGGGCGCGGAACTCGCCTTGCCAAGTGATGAAGAGGAAGATTGGCGATATACCGACGTCTCCCGGATTGATCTCGGTGAACTGCAGATTCCGGAGCCGACCGAAGATCCAGAACCTGTCGAAATGGACCAGTTCAGCGCCGGTCGCATCTCGGGAGTCTGCCCGGTGGCACTCGAAGCCCTTGGCGAGATGAGCGGTGCAATCAGCGTTGTCGATGGCATGACGGTCGGCCAGGCAATTGCCGCCGATGCGGCTGGGCTTGGAGTCGAATTCGGAGCCTCTAGCCGGTTCGCAACTGAGTTCGCGTCGTGGAATGAGCCAGTTGCCGATGACAAGTTCAGTGCGCTTGCCGTTGCCGTGGGGGCGGGAGCGTTTCTCCGCATGCCTCAAGGCAAGGCGCTGCGAGAGCCGTTCGCGATTTGGCAGAACTCGCATACACCAGGCGTGCTTGGAGCGTCTCACACTCGGATTCGTCTGGAGCAGGCCTCCTCGGCCAGGGTTCTGATGCACCAAGCCGGCTCGCCAGATGGACGCTCGTTGCTCATTCCGAAGACAGAGGTGTCTCTTGGACCCGGCGCGACCCTAGACCTCGTGATAGTCCAAGAACTGAGCAATTCGCTCGACCAAATTGGCTCTGTTGATGTGCGCCTCGAGAGGGATGCGCAGATCAAGATCATGACGGTGACCGTCGGCGGCGGCCTTTCCCGTTTGCGCGCTCAGTGCCACCTGAATGGGGAGGGCGCTGGCTCCGTAATGCTCGGAGCAAGTCTCGGGCGCGGTAGCAGCCACATAGATCACCGCACCCTGCAGGAGCATGCAGCCTCGAATACGTCGAGCGATCTTCTCTATAAGACCGTCGTTGACGATGAGGCCAGCTCTGTCTACTCAGGTCTGATACGAGTTGAGAAGAATGTTCGAAAGGTCGCTGGATACCAGGTGAACCGGAATCTCATTCTCTCGGAGGGTGCCTCTGCGGAGTCGGTGCCAAATCTCGAGATTCTGGCAAACGACGTCAAGTGCTCCCATGCATCAGCCACGGGTCCGGTTGACGAGGAACAGCTCTACTACCTTCAAAGCCGAGGGATCTCGCGTGACGTGGCGGAGCGACTCATAGTCGTCGGTTTCCTTGGGCAGGTATTGGGCCGATCACCGATCCCGGAGCTAGTTCCCGTATTGCGAGAGCTGATTTCGGATCGGTTAGCAGGTGACGACAATGCCGGAGGCGAAAATGGCTGAATTCGACGCAGGGCCATCCGAAGGTTTCCCCGAGGCCAGTCCGGTCCGCGTAGATGCCGACGGTTCGGAGATAGCTGTGGTGCGTCTCGGTAGCCGGATCTACGCTGTTGCCGATTGCTGTAGTCACGCAAAGGCAAGCCTGGCAGAGGGCGAGGTGATTGCCGAAGAGGCAAGCATTGAGTGCCCGAGGCACGGAGCTACCTTTGACCTTGAAACCGGCGAAGCACTTACTCTCCCAGCGACTGCCTCCGTTGGAACATATCGAGCCACCGAGCGCGACGGACGGGTATACCTTCAGGCCATGTCCTGAAATCGAGGGAGATGCAATGAGTGCATACGGGCAACCATGACAGCTTCTAGAGAAATCGCTCTGAAGGTTGAAGGGCTGCGAGGCGGTCCGTTCGGTGCGGACGTACTCAAGGGCGTGGATCTCGAGGTGCATCACGGCGAGGTCGTCGCTCTCATGGGTCCCAATGGCTCAGGCAAGTCAACTTTGCTGCATCTTCTGATGGGGCATCCCGACTACGAGATCACCGAAGGCCAAGTATGGGTCGATGGAGTTGACGTTACCGGCGCGACGGTCGAGGAGCGTTCGCGTGCCGGACTTTTCGCGGCTTTCCAGTATCCAACAGAGCTCCCCGGGGTTCCCCTTGAGGACTTGATTCGAGAGGCATTGACTGCTCGCGGACGCGATGCCGAAGACGTCTCGGTCGACGAAATGGCCCGACAAATCGGAATGGACCCGGCGTTGCTGACGAGGGGAGTCAACGACGATTTCAGCGGCGGTGAGAAGAAGCGTTCTGAGGTTGTCCAGATGGAGATTCTCAGACCAAGCATCGCAATCCTTGACGAGATCGATTCCGGCCTTGACGTCGACGCGCTTGCCGCCTCTTCTGAGCGCATCAGGGAGATAGCGGGCCAGGGGACTGGCGTCCTGCTCATTACCCATTACAAGCTACTGCTCGACCATGTACCTCCAACTACCGTCCACATCTTTGTCGACGGCCGGATAGATCGCAGCGGAGGCCCGGAGTTGGCAGCCGAGCTGGAGGAGGCCGGCTACAAGTAGCGCGTGAGGGCATAGGGTTAGGTTTCGTCCGGGGGCGATCGAGCCAGGGAGAAGACTGATGATGAGCAACAAGCCGGGTCGCGAACTCGTCCTGGAGGTAGCCCGGGTCACCGAGGCGGCAGCAATTGCCGCGGGGCGTTGGGCCGGCAGCGGTGACAAGAACGGTGCCGACGGCGCGGCGGTAACCGCCATGAGACGACAGCTCGAAACCGTCACCATGGATGGCGTGGTGATCATCGGTGAAGGCGAAAAAGACGAAGCACCGATGCTCTACAACGGCGAGCGGGTCGGATCGGGGGAAGGACCCGCAGTAGACGTCGCGGTGGATCCAATTGACGGGACAACGCTGCTTTCCCTCGGGCGTCAGAATTCGGTTGCAGTGATGACGATTGCCGAGAGCGGATCAATGTTTGACCCGGGCCCGTGCGTATACATGGAGAAGATGGCGGTGGGTCCGAGTGCAGCCGGTTCAATTGACATATCCAGGCCCGTCGCCGAGAACATCCGGTCCGTGGCATCGGCGCTTGGCAAGGAACTCGGCGACGTCGTCGCCGTGATCCTGGACCGCGATCGCCACGCCGAGATCATTGAAGAGGTGCGAGGCACCGGCGCGAAGGTGCGTCTGATACCCGATGGCGATGTGGCCGGCGCCTTGTCGACGGCCGTGGACTATGTGCCAGGTGACATCTTGATTGGCATTGGTGGAACACCCGAGGGTGTGATTGCCGCCGGGGCCCTGAAGTGCCTCGGCGGCGAGTTGCACGCTCCACGACCGTACATGCACGTCTACATCTCGCGTCAACGCGACGAGGTCCGCATTGCGCAATCGCGGATCTGCGAGCATCCCGCCGCTTGGCACCCGCTCGAACCGGCCATTCGACGCTACCGGCTCCGAAGTTTTCCATACGGCCTGATCTATGCCGTCGAGAATGGCGAGGTTGTCGTCCTCGCTGTCGCGCACCT